>NZ_JBITUQ010000019.1:0-118167 GCF_044542515.1 Rhodococcus sp. NPDC078407
ACCACGACATCGTTCGGGCCGGGATCGGGAATGGTGATCGTTTCGATCGAGACGGGTGCGCCCTTGCTCTTGGCAACGACGGCACGGACCTGCTGGGGCATTGTTGGCACTCCTGAGTTGGACGGAGCAGAGGCGCGAGCCCGCTGCTGATATTGAAATGTCGTTAATATATCAGTTACCGAACAGTAACGAATGTTAAATGCGAGTATCGAGTTGGGGCGTCCAGTGCCGATCGGAGTCGCATACTCCCAGCTCCAAGCCTATGCGCTTGGGTAATGGGCGCGACGAGCGCGGTGAAACGGTCGACGAACTCTTGACATCGACCTCACGTCGGCTCACTCTTGTTCGGGTTCAGGCAATTCCGAGTTGCGCACAGAGCAACGCGTCGCGCATCTTCCGACAACCCCACGCTGCGTACACGGGCGACATACCTATTCGGCGAAAGCCGGAGGGAGAACGATGTGACAACGAACAGCAAACCCCGGAGCGACAAGACTCGGGTCGTGGCATCCGAGAAACATGCCCCCCATCATTACGGTCCCCTCGAGGTCTATCACCATGGAGAGGAGGGCAAGCCGCGCACAGACAAGGTGGTCTTCGGTATCACCGCCGCCATCGTGATCGCGATCCTGGCGTGGGGTGTCCTCGGAACCGAGAACATGAAGTCCGTCAACGCGTCCGTACTCGACTGGGTCGTGACCAACATCGGCTGGCTGTTCATCTTCTCGGCCACCGGATTCGTGATCTTCGCGATCTGGCTCGCGCTCAGTCGATACGGAAAGATTCCCCTCGGCAAGGACGGTGAAAAGCCGGAATTCAACACCGTCAGCTGGATCGCGATGATGTTCAGCGCCGGCATGGGAATCGGGCTGATCTTCTGGGGAGTGGCCGAGCCGCTCACTCACTTCGTCACCCCGCCGCCCGGAATCACCGATTCGACTGTGGGAACCGCACTCTCGACCGCCATCTTCCATTGGGGTTTGCATCCCTGGTCCATGTACGCGGTGGTCGGCTTGTCCATCGCGTACGGAACGTACCGAATGGGCCGTAAGCAGCTCATCAGCTCGTCGTTCATTCCGTTGATCGGACGACATGCGGAAGGGCCCATAGGCAAGGTCATCGACATCCTGGCGATCTTCGCCACGATGTTCGGAACGGCCGCCTCGCTCGGACTCGGTGCGCTCCAGATCGGCTCGGGCATAGAGGTTCTCGGTTGGGTCAACCAGGCCGGGACGCTTCTGCTCGTCGCTGTCGTCGCCATTCTGACGCTCGCCTTCGTGGCGTCGGCAGTGTCCGGAATCTCCAAGGGGATTCAGTGGTTGTCGAACATCAACATGGTGCTGGCCCTGGTGCTCGCTCTGTTCGTGTTCGTCGCCGGACCTACGGTCCTGATCCTGAACCTGCTGCCCACCACGCTCGGTGACTACGCCGCGCACATCGCCGGCATGTCGGCGCGTTCGGCTGCGTCGGGTGGCCCCGAGACCGAATCCTGGCTCTCATCCTGGACCATCTTCTACTGGGCCTGGTGGATCTCGTGGACCCCCTTCGTCGGAATGTTCCTCGCGCGCATCAGTCGCGGCCGCACCATCCGCCAGTTCGTCATCGGCGTCATTCTGATTCCGACGTCGGTGAGCCTGGTCTGGTTCTCGATCTTCGGCGGCGCAGCAATCGGGGAGCAGCAGAAGGGGACCGAGGATCTGGTGGCTCTCGGCGCGCCGGAATCGCAGCTGTTCGCGGTTCTCGACCAATTTCCGTTGGCCGCCATCTCGTCGGTGCTGGTGATGGTGTTGGTCGGCATCTTCTTCGTCAGTGGGGCCGATGCCGCCTCGATCGTGATGGGCACCCTGTCGCAGGGTGGCACCCTCGATCCCTCACGTGGTGTTGTCGCCTTCTGGGGTGTGGTCACCGGCGGAATCGCGATCCTGATGTTGTGGACCGGAGGATCCGATGCCTTGAGCGGGTTGCAGACGATGACGATCATCGTGGCGGCGCCGTTCGTGCTGGTGATGATCGGAACGTGTGTGTCGCTCTACAAGGACGTCACCAGTGATCCGTTCATCCTTGCAAGTCAGAAAAAGGTCAAGTCCGATAGATGAAGTGAGCCGATGGTGCGGGACGCGTCCAGACGCTCCCGCACCATCGGCGTTTCGGGGGTTGACCATGTCCATCTCTGCCCATACTCTTGATATATCAATTTCTGGTTAGTTGTCGTGCAGACCGTTGGTTCCTTCGGTCGAGCTCCATCTCTCCACCCCGATACGGAAGGACCACCATGGGTTCACCGAGAGTTGTCATCATCGGCGCCGGCATCGTCGGTACCAACGTGGCCGACGAGCTCACCGCACGCGGTTGGGATCGCATCACCGTCCTCGATCAGGGGCCGCTCCCTCTCACGGGTGGATCCACCTCGCACGCACCGGGTTTGGTGTTCCAGACCAATGCATCGAAGACGATGACCGAACTCGCCCGGTACACGGTCGAGAAGTTCATGGGCCTCGAGGTGGACGGGCAGTGGTGCTTCAACCAGCTCGGCGGGCTCGAGGTGGCAACCACCGAGGAGCGGCTCGCGGATCTGCATCGTAAGCAGGGGTGGGCCACGTCCTGGGGCATCGAGGGATCGGTCATCGACCCGTCCGAATGCGCCAAACTGCATCCGCTGATCGACCGTTCGCGTGTTCTCGGCGGCCTGTACGTCGAGACCGACGGACTCGCCAAGGCGTCACGCGCCGTCGTGGCACTGACCCGTCGCGCAGAATCGCGCGGAGCCGTCTTCCGTGGTTCCACCAAGGTTGTCGGTATCGAACAGACCGGCGGCCGCGTCACCGGTGTGGCGACCGATCAGGGCGTCATCGAGGCCGACATCGTGGTGTCCTGCGCCGGCTTCTGGGGCCCCGATGTGGGCGAACTGGTCGGCATGAAGGTGCCGCTGCTGCCCCTGGCGCACCAGTACGCCAAGACCGACCAGATCCCGGAACTGGTGGGACGCAACACCGAAGCGGCCGAGGCCGGCATGCCCATTCTTCGACATCAGGACCAGGACCTGTACTTCCGCGAGCACGTCGACCGTCTCGGTATCGGAAGCTACGCACACCGGCCGATGCCTGTCGACACCAAGACTCTGCCGGGCGGCAACGGTGTATCCGACGACGCCATGCCGTCCATGCTTGACTTCACGCAGGAGGATTTCGCCCCGTCGTGGGAGCAGTCCAAGCTGCTGTTGCCCTGCCTCGAGACCGCGAAGATCGACCACGCCTTCAACGGAGTCTTCTCGTTCACACCGGATGGCGGACCGTTGCTCGGCGAGTCCCCGGACATCAAGGGCTTCTGGATCGCCGAGGCCGTCTGGGTCACGCACTCGGCCGGCGTCGGCCGGGCCATTGCGCAGTTGCTGGTCGACGGGCGTTCCGAGGTGGAACTGCACGGATGCGACGTCAACCGTTTCGAGGACTTCCAGCTCGATCCCGCGTACGTCAGCGAAACCTCGCAGCAGAACTTCGTCGAGATCTATGACGTGTTGCATCCTTCGCAGCCGCGGTTGTCCCCGCGCGACGTGCGGGTGAGCCCCTTCAACGCGCGGCAGCAGCAACTCGGTGCGGTGTTCCTCGAAGGCGGCGGGTGGGAACGCCCGCACTGGTACGAGGCCAATGCCGATCTGGTGCAACAACTTCCCGCCGAGTGGCAGCCGCCCAGGCGCGACGAATGGGCCTCGATGTTCCATTCGCCCATCGCTGCGGCCGAGGCGTGGAAGACCCGTACGTCCGTTGCCATGTACGACATGACCCCGCTCAAGCGACTGCGGGTGCGCGGGCCCGGTGCGCTGGCACTGTTGGAAGGATTGACGTCCGGCAAGATGGACAAGTCCGTCGGGGCCGTCACGTACACCCTGGCTCTCGACGAAAAGGGCGGCGTCCGAAGCGACCTCACCGTCGCGCGGTTGTCCGCCGACGAGTTCCAGGTCGGTGCCAACGGCAACCTCGACTACGACTACCTGCGCCGCGAAGCGCCCAATGACGGCAGCGTCACCGTCGACGACATCACCGGATCCACGTGCTGCATCGGCCTGTGGGGCCCGCACGCCCGTGAGGTCGTCGAGAAGCTGACCCAGGACGACTTCTCCAACGAGAACTTCAAATACTTCCGCTGCAAGCAGGTTCGGATCGGGGGAGTGCCCGTCACCGCGATGCGATTGTCTTACGTGGGCGAGCTCGGGTGGGAGCTGTACACCACTGCCGATTACGGCCAGCGCCTGTGGGACATGTTGTGGCAGGCCGGTTCCGAGTTCGGCATCATCGCCGGTGGACGCGCTGCGTTCAACAGCCTGCGCATGGAGAAGGGCTACCGGTCCTGGGGCTCGGACATGACCACCGAGCACAACCCCTACGAGGCAGGGCTCGGCTTCGCGGTACGTCCGGCCAAGGGTGAATTCCGCGGCCGCGCCGCCGTGCTGGAAATGTCCGACGACACCGTCTCCAAGAAGCTGGTGTGCCTGAAGATCGACGACGGCACGTCGGTGGTCCTCGGCCACGAGCCCGTCCTGGTGAACGGTGAACCTGCCGGTTACGTCACCAGTGCCTCGTTCGGACATACCGTCGGTGCGCCGATCGCCTATGCCTGGGTGCCGGCCACCAGTGCAGAACCCGGTGCAGCAGTACAGATTCGATACTTCGACCGGCTCGTGTCCGCCACCGTCGTGGCCGAGCCCCTCGTCGACCCCGAGATGGCCAAGATCCGCAGCTGACGACCCACCAGTACCAGGAGATTCGATGACCGAGAACTTCACCCTCACGCTCAGCTGCGGACAGCGGCCGGGCATCGTCCGGGCCGTCAGTGCGTTCCTGTTCGACAACGACTGCGACATCGCCGAACACCAACAGTTCGACGACTCGACGGACGGGTCGTTCTTCCTGCGCACCTCGTTCGTAGCCGGTGGCAGCACCGACATCGAGAAACTGACCGAGAGCTTCCGCGAGGTGGCCGACCGATTCTCGATGATGTACACGTTCAACGGCTGCAGTCAGCCGCGCGTGTTGGTCATGGTCTCCAAGATGGGGCACTGCCTCAACGACCTCATCTTCCGTTGGCGCTCCCAGAATCTCGGCGGAGAACTGGTGGCCGTGGTGTCCAACCACGAGGTGCTGCGGCCGATGGCCGAGGCTGCCGGGCTGCCGTTCGTCCACGTTCCCGTCACCCCGGGTACCAAGGCCGAGGCCGAGCAGCGACTACTGGACCTCGTCGCCGAATACGAGGTGGACCTGGTGGTGCTGGCCCGCTACATGCAGGTGCTCTCCGACGAGACGTGTCGCGCGCTGCACGGCAAAGCCATCAACATCCACCACTCGTTCCTGCCCGGCTTCAAGGGTGCAAAGCCCTACCACCAGGCGTTCGATCGAGGCGTCAAGCAGGTCGGTGCCACGGCCCACTACGTCACCCCCGATCTCGACGAGGGCCCGATCATCGAGCAACAGGTCATTCGCATCGACCACACCCATGACCCGTCTCGTCTCGCCACCGTCGGGCAGGACGCCGAGGCGCTCGCACTGTCGCGAGCAGTGCGCTGGCACTGCGAAAATCGCGTGCTGCTGCACGGACATCGGACGGTGATCTTCAGCTGAGCCGACACACGAGGGGCCCGTACCGAATCGGTACGGGCCCTTCGTTGTTGTGGTGGTCGAGGGGAGTGGGGGGACCTCACACCTTTTCTGCCTAGTGCGCGCGTGTTCTCTTTGCGAAGAACACGCGCGCACCTTGCAAAAACGGTGTGAGGTCCCCGCTCCACGCTCTAACATTCAACGAAGTTGACCGGCACGTTGATTGCGAGGCCGCCGCTGGAGGTCTCCTTGTACTTCGAATGCATATCGGCACCGGTGGAGCGCATCGTCTCGATCACCTGATCCAGGCTGACGCGATGAGTACCGTTGCCGCGCAGCGCCATTCGAGCTGCGTTGATCGCCTTGCCGGCCGAGATGGCGTTGCGTTCGATGCACGGTATCTGCACCAGCCCGCCGATGGGGTCGCACGTGAGACCGAGGCTGTGTTCCATCGCGATCTCGGCGGCGTTCTCCACCTGTTCGGGCGTGCCGCCGAGTACCTCGGCCAGACCGGCTGCGGCCATCGACGCCGCCGAACCCACCTCGCCCTGGCAGCCCACTTCGGCCCCGGAGATCGAGGCCATCTCCTTGTAGAGCGATCCGATCGCGCCTGCGGTGAGCAGAAAGCGCACCGTGCTGCCGTCGGGATCGGCGATGCCTGCAGCGGTGTAGCGAGTGGCGTAGTGCAGCACGGCCGGGATGATGCCGGCCGCGCCGTTGGTGGGTGCCGTGACGATACGGCCGCCGGATGCGTTCTCCTCGTTGACCGCGAGCGCGACGAGATTGACCCAGTCCTCGGCGAATTCGCTCGAGCGGTGTGGATCCTCGGCATCGAGCCGGAGGAACCAGTCCCGTGCTCGACGCCGCACTCCCAGCGTGCCGGGGAGGTAGCCGTCGCGCGAGATGCCACGATTCTCGCATTCGACCATGACGTTACGAATGTGCAGCAGGCCGTCGCGAATCTCGTCGAGCGTCCGACGTTCGAGTTCGACCTCGGTCATGACGTCGCTGATACTGCAGCGTCGACGCTCGCAGAGCTGCAGTAGTTCCTTGGCGGACCCGAAGCCGTTCGCGGAGGCGAGGGGTGCTACGGCCTCGATGCTCTCGGCCTCGGTCACCACGAAACCGCCGCCGACGGAGAAATAGACCTCACTGTGCAGTTCGGTCGAATCCGACGCGCGAGCGGTCAGTTTCATTCCGTTGGGGTGGAACGGCAAGACCGTCAACGGACGCAGCACGATGTCGTCGACGGCCAGATCGATCTCGCGGTCACCGCCGAAAAGGATGCGCCCGGTGGCCGCCATCGAAGCCTGCCGCTCCTCCATCACCTCGGTCGTGATGCTCTCTGGTGCATGGCCTTCCAGCCCCAGCAGCACAGCGGTCATGGTGCCGTGGCCCGCTCCGGTCGCGGCCAGTGAGCCGTACAGGTCCACGGTGACGTCTCGAACGTCCTCGAATGCAGACATGGTGCGCAGATCGTCGACGAATCGAGCGGCCGCCCGCATCGGGCCGACGGTATGCGAGCTAGACGGGCCGACGCCGACGGAGAAGAGGTCGAACACACTGATCGTCATGGGTTTGCCATTCCTGCGCCGGTGGACTCGCGCGTGGTCAGGTCGTCGAACGTCGAGGCTGCGGGAGTCAGTACGGCGAACAACCAGCCGGCACCGAGCGGATCGGACACGACGATGGACGGGTCCTCGCGCACAGCCGGATTGACGATCGTGACCATGCCACTGGCCGGAGCGAACACCGTGACGGATCCGGCGGAGGTATGGATGGTCCCGCACGCCTCACCGGCGGTGAGCACGGTGCGAACCGCAGGCAGGTCGACGCCGACAATGTCGACCGCATCGCCCAAAGCCTCCGGTGTCACGCCCACGCGGCTCGGCGTCTGTGCGGGTGAACCGAACGGGTCGACGGCCATCCAGCCGTGGTCGGCACTGAAGAGTCGGCGGGCGGAGGAGAGAGATGCGGTCATGAGGTGGCCTCGGCATTCTTCGTGGATTGGCCTGGAATCGCGGCGAGTGAACGCAGTGCCCGCAGCACGGCCAGTGCGTCGATGGTGGCGGCGACGTCGTGCACCCGGAGGAGCGACGCCCCGTTCTGGGCCGCGATGATCGCGGCGGCGAGCGAGCCGGCGAGTCGGCCGTCGACCTCTCTGCCGGTGATGGCACCGATCATTCCCTTTCGCGACACACCCGCCATGATCGGCCGCCCGGCCGCGGTGAGATCCCGAAGGCTCTGCAGCAGTTGCAGATTGTGTTCGAGTGTCTTGCCGAATCCGAAGCCGGGATCGACCAGGATGCGGTACGCCGGGATACCGGCCCGGATGCACTCGGAGGCTCGGTCGTCGAGAAACCCGCGTACCTCGGCGGCGACGTCGCCGTAGTGAGGGCGGTGCTGCATCGTCGCCGGTTCGCCTTGCATGTGCGTCAGGCACACGGCGACGTCCAGCTCGGCCGCTGCGGCGAGCGCACCCGGAAGACGAAGAGCGCGGACGTCGTTGATGACGCTCGCCCCGGCGCGCACCGCCTCCCGCATCACCTCGGGACGTGAGGTGTCGACCGACAGCGGTGTCGAGGTGAGCTTGGACAGCGCCTCGATCACCGGGACGACTCGGGCGATTTCCTCGTCGACAGTGGGTGGAACCGACCCCGGCCGGGTCGACTCACCGCCGATGTCGAGCAACTCGGCTCCCTCGTCGACCATCGACAGTGCATGCGTCACAGCGCGATCCGAGTCCAGGAACATGCCCCCGTCGGAGAACGAATCCGGGGTGACGTTGACGATCCCGCAGACGACGGGATGTGAGGTCGTCAACCGGGTCAGCAGTCGGTCGCGCGCGTCGGCGGCCCGTGTTGCTGTGGATACGGTCGTGAGCACAGTGATCACCTCTTCTCTCGCGCAGTGCAACGGAAACGATCAGGCGTCGGTGTATTCCTCGGCCGCGTCGGTCAGCCAGTCAGCGAGATACCGTGCGAACGACGAGCGCACGAGGATGCGGTAGTCCGTTCCGGTGTCGTCACAGGCGATGAGGATCATGCCTGCCATCGCGAGCATCGTCTGTACCGTCGACCCGGCAGGAAAGACGCGGGGGTGCAGATCGATCGAGCATCCCTTCGCCAACACCTCGCGGGCTCGGGAACCGCTCAACCGCAGACTGGTTCGCTGCGCGGACACGTCCGTCGCTGCGCCCCGGTGTTCACGTACGGCCGAGCCGAGACGGTGTTCGAGCTCGACCGGATCCATGCCCGCTCCGATCACGAGCCACTCCTCGGGGCCGAGCCAGATCGACGTGGTGTTCGTGCCCTCGGCGACACGGCCGGGTCCGGGGAGTTCGGTGCCGAGCTCGGTCGAGGCAGCGGCACCGCCCGGTCCGTTCGGGTCGACCCACAGGTCGATTCCGGCGAGGAAGGGTTCCTCGACGATGCGGACGGCAGGCGAGTCCGGTAGCGCTGTTTCTGCGAGCGGGCTTCTGGCGGCGAGTCGGTCAGCCATCACGGCGGTTACCTTCCGGGTCGACGAGTACGGAGCCGGTGACTTCCACGGCGACGAGGGTGTCGCCCACCGGGACGTGCAAGATGTCGCCGAGTCGGTCACGGCCGGCCTCGAGCAGGGCCAACCCGAACGGTCGGCCCAGTTCTGCGCTGGCGTAACTCGACGTGACGTGGCCGAGCATCGGTACCGGCAGTTCGGGCAAAACACCGCTGTCGGAGTGTTCGATGATCTGCGAACCCTCTGGAAGGACGGTCTCGCGATCGACGGGCAGGAGTCCGACGAACTGCTTGCGCAACGGGTTTCGGTTCTCGGCCCGGTCGAACGACCGCTTTCCGATGAAGTCGAGCTTCTTCTTCGATACCGCCCAGCTCATGCCGAGATCCTGCGGGGTGACGGTGCCGTCGGTGTCCTGACCGACGATCGGGTAGCCCTTCTCGGCCCTCAGCACGTGCATGGTCTCGGTGCCGTACGGGGTGATGCCGTACTTCTCACCCGCCGCGATCAGCTGCGACCACAGTGCGTGGGCATGCCAGGAATCGATGTTCACCTCGAAGGCGAGTTCACCGGAGAAACTGATGCGCGCCACGCGCACCGGTACACCGTCGATCGAGGCATCTCGCCAGGCCATGAACGGGAACGCCTCGTTGGAGACGTCGAGCTCGGGGAAGATCTCGCCGACGAGATCGCGGGAGCGCGGCCCGACGACGGGGAAGGTGGCCCACTGCTCGGTCACCGAGGTCAGCCGAACCGCGAGGTGCGGCCACTCGGTCTGCAGCCATTCCTCCATCCAGTCGAGCATTCCGGCCGCGCCGCCGGTGGTGGTGAAGACCTGGAATCGGTCGTCCGCCAACCGCATCACGGTGCCGTCGTCGATCACCATGCCGTCGGCGCCGCACATCACGCCGTACCGAACCATGCCGACTTTCAGATTGCTCATCATGTTCGTGTAGAACATGTCCAGCACCGCGCCGGCGTCGGGGCCCTGCACGTCGATTTTGCCCAGGGTCGAACCGTCGAGCATGCCGACTCCCGCACGCACGGCCGCACATTCGCGGAGCACGGCATCGTGCATCTCCTCGCCGGGCAGTGGGTAGTAGCGGGGCCGCTTCCACTGTCCGACGTCCTCGAAGACCGCGCCGCGGGCGACGTGCCAATCATGTACTGCAGTAACGCGTTCCGGGTCGAAGGCCATGCCGCGGTTGCGGCCGGCCAACGCCGCGAACGCCACCGGGGTGTACGGCGGGCGGAACGTGGTGGTGCCCAGGTTCTCCACCGGCTTGTCGAGCAGTTCGGCCACGATGCCCGAGGACACCACACCGGAGGTCTTGCCCTGATCGTGCGCGGTGCCGATCGTGGTGTAGCGCTTGATGTGTTCCATCGACGACATGCCTGCCCCGACCGCGCGGACCAGATCGGCCACCGTCGCGTCACGTTGTACGTCGACGAATTGGCTGTCGGCTCCGAAGTCGTCGCGCACCCGCCACAGCACCAGTGACGGGCTGCTGGGTTCGGAAGCGACTGCTGGTGAGAGGGTTTCGGAAACAGAGAAGCCCAGACGGTTCAGCGCGCCGGCCGCTGCCGAGCTGCCGCCATCGATGCAGCCGGCCAGGTCGAACACCCCCGAGGCCGACCCGGCGACACTGATGCCCTCGACGTCGTCTGCGGGTACGAATGCGCCGAGTGTGCCGTCGTAGCGCAGTTTGCCGCGGGCCTGGCTGAACAGGTGCACCGCGGGGTTCCAGCCGCCACTGACGAGCAGTACGTCGCACGCCACGGTGTCGGTGGCACCGTCCGCCCCGGTGACCAGTGCGTGGGTGACGCGGGAGTCGCCGCGGGTGCCGGAGACGACGCTTCCGGTGCGCACCTCGATACCGCGCTCGCGGCACAGGCCGAGCCAATGTTCCGGTGCCTCGGAGCGGGCCTCGACGATGCTCGCGATGCGGACCCCGGCGTCGTGCAGATCGACGGCGGCCTTGTATGCGCTGTCGTTGGTGGTGAAGACGACGGCCTCGGTTCCCACCGTCACGCCGTAGCGATGCAGGAACGTCCGTGCGCTGTGCGCCAACATGATTCCGGGGCGGTCGTTGTCGGTGAACACGACGGGACGTTCGTGAGCACCAGTGGCCACCAGTATGTGCCGCGAACGAATACGCCAGACGCGCTGGCGGCTCAGTGCTGCAGGCGCTTCGAGACCCAGGTGATCGGTGCGGCGCTCGAGCGCGAGGACGAAACCGTCGTCGTAGGAACCGAACGCGGTGGTGCGGCGCAGCACCCTCGCATCGGGGAAGGTCGACAACTCGGTCACCGCATCGGCCACCCAGTCCAACGCGGGCTTGCCGTCGATGACGTCGTCGGAACCGAGGAGGGAGCCGCCGAACTCGCACTGATCGTCGACCACGATCACGCGAGCGCCGCTGCGGGCCGCGACCAGAGCGGCGGTCAGCCCGGCCGGGCCTGCGCCGACGACCAACAGGTCGGCGTGGGCGTGCATGGCGTCGTACTTGGCGGAGTCGGAGATCTCGGCGAGACGCCCCTGCCCGGGGATGCCGCGGGCGACCAGGCCGTCGTACAGCTCGATCGTTGTGGCGAGCAGCATCGGCTCGGGGAACGGCTCCTCGATCTGTACGAGTCCGCCGGTGTCCTCGGCCCACGCTGCGGTGAATCCGCGGGGCCTGCCGAGCTTGATGCTGGTGGTGACCTGATGGATACCGTTGGCGAGCAACGCAGATGCCAGCGTGTCGCCCGGGTGGCCCTGCAGGGCCGAGCCGCCGAATGTGAATTCGAAGGTGCTCGTGCGGTCGATGCGGCCGCCGGATGCGGTGCGGAATGCGGTCATGGATTCACCGGCTTCGGGTCGTCGAGGCGATAGACACTGTGGATTCGGTAGGAGGCGGTGTCTCGTACAGCGTTGAACCAACGCCGGCACCCTGCGCTGTGGCTCCACCGTTCCGCGAAGAGCCCCTTGGGGTTGTCGCGGAAGAACACGAAGTGCGCCCACTGTTCGTCGGTCAGGGCCGAGGGATCCTCGGGGTAAGCGATGTGCGCCTGGCCGCCGTAGTGGAACTCGGTCTCTTCTCGACTCCCGCACCACGGGCATTCGATCAATTGCATTGCCACTCCAAGATTTCTCGTTCGGGTGCTGCGTGGGTCGGGGCGGAGCAACTAGTGCGCGACGCCTGCGGCACCGTGCTCGTCCACCAGTGCGCCGGTGACGAATCGGTCCAGACTGAACGGTGCGATGTACTCGTGCACCTCGTCGTTGGCGATGGTGTCGGCCAGGCACCAACCGGCACCGGGGGTCGCCTTGAATCCACCTGTGCCCCAACCGCAATTGAGGAACACGTTGTCGAACGGCGTGCGCCCGACGATGGGGGAGGCGTCGGGACAGACGTCGACGATGCCGGCCCAGGTGCGCAGCAGATGCGCGCGAGCGAACACGGGGAACAACTCGACCGCAGCGGCCATCTGCCGTTCGATGATATGGAACGCACCGCGCTGGCCGTAACCGTTGTAGGAGTCGACGCCTGCACCCATCACCAGTTCACCCTTGTGGGCCTGGGAGACGTAGACGTGCACGGCATTCGACATGACCACCGTGGGATGCACCGGCTCGAGCAGCTCCGAGACGAGGGCCTGCAACGGATGGCTCTGCAGCGGAGTCTTGATGCCGAGCATGTCCGTGAGAGTCGAGGTGTGGCCGGCCGCGCACAGAGCCACCTGGCCGGTGGCGACGTCGCCGCGCGTGGTCTTGACGCCGGTGACGCGGTTGCCGTCGGTGGTGAAGCCGGTGACCTCACAGTTCTGGATGATGTCGATACCGGCGGCGTCGGCGCGTCGGGCAAATCCCCACGCGACGTAGTCGTGCTTGGCGATGCCGGCGCGCGGCTGATACGTCGCGCCGAGTACCGGGTATCGAATGTCGCTGGAGATGTTGACGATCGGGCACAGCTTCTTGACCTCGTCGGGGTCGACCCACTGAGCGTCGATGCCGTTGAGTCGGTTGGCCTCGACGCGTCGCACGCTGTCGCGCACGTCCTGCAGGCTGTGCGCGAGGTTGAGGACTCCGCGCTGGCTGAACAGGATGGGGTAGTCGAGGTCGTCGGCGAGCCCCTCCCACAGCTTCAGAGAGTGCTCGTAGATGCGCGCGCTCTCGTCCCACAGGTAGTTCGAGCGGATGAGGGTGGTGTTGCGCGCCATGTTGCCGCCGGCGAGCCAACCCTTCTCCAGCACAGCCACATTGGTGATGCCGTGGTTCTTGGCGAGGTAGTGCGCGGTGGCCAGGCCGTGTCCGCCGCCGCCGATGATCACGACGTCGTAGGACTTCTTGGGCTCGGGGTTGCGCCACAGGAAGTCCGGGTGGTCGGGCAGATGTGCGCCCGGTGGGGTTGCGGGGGCGGTCATCGGTAGCCTTCCGTCAGGTCTGGGTAGAGGGGGAACTGCGCGGCGACGGCTTCGACCCGGGTGCGCAGTGCATCGAGTCCGCGGTCGTCGGTGTCGGGACGCAACGCGTGGGCGATGACGTCGGAGACCTCGGCGAACGCCGTGGCGTCCAGGCCGCGGGTCGCCAGAGCCGGGGTGCCGATTCGGACTCCCGAACTCACCATGGGCGGTCGGGGATCGAACGGAACTGCGTTGCGGTTCACGGTGATTCCAGCGTGGTGGAGTCGGTCCTCGGCCTGCTTGCCGTCGAGCTCGGACTTGCGCAGGTCCACGAGAACGAGGTGGACGTCGGTGCCGCCCGAGACCACATCGATGCCTGCGGCTGCGGCGTCGTCGGTCAGTAGTCGATCCGCCAGGATCTTCGCGCCTTCGAGGGTGCGCTCCTGCCGTTCCCGGAAGTCCTCTTCGGCAGCGAGTTTGAAGGACACTGCCTTGGCCGCGATGACGTGCTCGAGCGGTCCGCCCTGCTGACCGGGAAAGACCGACGAGTTGAACTTCTTCGCCAGAGCGGCGTCGTTGGTGATGATCACACCGCCGCGTGGGCCGCCGAGCGTCTTGTGCGTGGTCGAGGTGACGACGTGTGCGTGCGGTACGGGCGACGGGTGCAGGCCGGCGGCAACGAGCCCGGCGAAATGCGCCATGTCCACCATCAGATAAGCACTGACGTCGTCTGCGATGCGGCGGAATTCGGCGAAGTCGAGGTGACGCGGGTAGGCGGACCACCCGGCCATGATCAGCTTGGGGCGGTGCTCGTGTGCGAGGCGCTCGACCTCTGCCATATCGACGAGATGGTCGTGCTCACCGACGTGGTAGGCCGAGACGTCGTACAGCTTGCCCGAGAAGTTCAGCTTCATGCCGTGCGTGAGGTGACCGCCGTGGGCGAGTGCGAGACCGAGAATGGAATCACCCGGCTGCAGAAGTGCCGCCATCGCAGCAGCATTGGCCTGCGCGCCGGAGTGCGGCTGCACGTTGGCGAACGACGATCCGAACAAGGTATTGAGCCGGTCGATCGCGAGTTGTTCGATGAAGTCGACATTTTCGCAACCGCCGTAGTAGCGGCGGCCGGGGTAGCCCTCGGCGTACTTGTTTGTCAGTACCGAACCCTGGGCCTGCATGACGGCCAGCGGTGCGAAGTTCTCGCTGGCGATCATTTCCAGGGTGTTCTGCTGGCGGCCGAGCTCGGCACTGATGGCGCGGTGCACCTCGGGGTCGAGATCGGCGAGAACACGGTTCGTCACGCCCCTCGGGTGCGGTGCCGTCGCCGTCGGTGCGAAGTCCTGCGTCACGATGGCCGCCCTTCTGGAAGATCAATGGTCTGGAACTGATATATCAAGATGCCAATAGAGTAAGATCACAAAGCAGAGCCGTCAAGGGCGGGGCATCGACCGGGAGTGAGCAGACAAGATGACAATCGGAATCCAGCCGGTGATCGATGCAACGCAGTTTGTCGGAACCAATGCCGATCGGGCCTACGAAATAGTGCGTGAGCAGCTGATCATGCTGGAGATTCGTCCCGGTGAACCCATCAACGACGACCGTCTGGCCGAGCAGTTGGGGCTGGGCCGCACGCCGATCCGTGAGGGTCTCAAACGACTCGAGCGGGAGCGACTCGTCGTCGCTTACCCCCGTCGTGGAACCTTCGCCACCGCCGTCGACATGACCGACCTGGCCAACATCTCGGAAATTCGTAAGCAACTCGAACCCGCGGCCTCGGCCCGTGCGGCGCGCACGGCCACCCGAGCTGCGCGAGACCGGCTGGCGGAACTCGCGGCCTCCATCGCGAGCATCGAGGACACCGACGATTCACGCGAAGTTCTGCGCAAAGATGTTGCGGTGCATCGGGAAATCTATCGAGCGTCGGGCAATCCCCACCTCGAAGACATTCTGGTCAGCCTCGACGCGCACGCCACCCGCATCTGGTGCATGTTCCTCGACCGACTGCCGAACGTGGCCGGCCATGTTCGCGAGCACGTCGTGCTGTTGCAGGCCATCATCGACGGCGACGCCGACACCGCTGCCGAACTGACCCTCGAGCACGTCACCGGTTTCGAGAATGCCATCCGGGAACTGCTGTAGCCCTTGTGCGTGTTTTGCGTACCTGCAGGGGCGCAAAACGCGCACGACCCGAGCTCGTGCACTATCAGGCTGGCTGCTGACAGTCGGATAGGTTTCCATTCATGAGCTCTGTACGCCACGAGGCGTCGACCGTGGATCCGACGCGCATTCCGGTCATCGTGGCCGTCGGTGAAGCAAGTGGCCGCGGCGAACCCCTGGGCGTCGAACCCATCGAACTGATCGCACTGGCTGCGAGATCGGCACTCGAGAATTCACGTACGACGGAGCCGTGGATTCGCCGTGCGGACAGCATCGCGTTCTGTCATATAGCCAGTTGGGCGTACGCGAGCCCCGCCGCTGCGCTGGCCCGTCGGTTCGATGCCACACCCGTAGATCTGTTCGATGCTCCGATCGGTGGGCAATGGCCTGCGCGGCTTCTGGACCGCGCTGCCGCGCGCATTGCATCCGGAGAGTCGACGGTGGCGGTGATCGCGGGCGGTGAAGCCCAGGCGACGATGAGCGCTCTGATCAAGGCGGGTCGAGAGCCTGTGCGAGACGCGGGGTGGAGCGCAGACCCGGGAGGTCCGCCCACCTTCGATCTCGACCAACTCGGCAGCGCTGCAATGCAACAAGCCGGCTGATCTCACCGGTCCGAATCTACCCCCTGTTCGAGAGCCGCTTCAGATTCGAGGCCGGCTTGGATCCGGAGTCTCGACTGGCCGAGTGCAGCGACCTGTATGCCGCATTCTCCGTCATCGCCGAGAAGAACCCGTATTCGTGGAACGGTCGAGCGCGGACGGCTACCGACATCGGCACACCGTCGCCGAAGAACCGCATCGTCTGCGAGCCGTATCCGCTGTCGATGAACGCCATGCCGTTTGTCGACCAGGCCGCGTGCATCGTGTTGACGAGCCTGGCCGAAGCCCGTGAACGCGGTGTGCCGGAGAGCGACATCGTGTACGTCTGGGGCGGTGCTGGTGCCGAGGACTCCGTGGACATTCTCGCGCGCAACAGTTTCGGACGTTCGGCGGCGATGGAACACGCACTGGATCGAGCGATGAATGCAGCAGAGATCGGGGTCGAGCAACTGGACGTGTTGGACGTCTACAGTTGCTTCCCGATCGTGCCGAGTCTGGCCACCCGCCACCTGCAGACGCCGACGTCGTTGATTCCTACTGTCACAGGCGGACATTCGTCGTTCGGCGGGCCGCTCAGCAGTCATTCGTTGCATTCCATCACTGCATCCGTTCGTGAGATTCGTGGTGGCAAGAAGTGCGCGTTGGTCCACGCCAACGGCGGCTACCTGACGTATCACCACTCCGTGTTGCTCAGTGGCGATCAGCATCCACTCGGCTACGTCAGTGATCCCGAACCTGCAGTGTTGCAATCGGATCCACCGCATCGCGTACCTGTCGAGGACGGCGACCTCGTGGTGGAGACAGTGTCCGTCGAGCATTCGCGGCAACAAGAACCGAATCAAGCGTTTCTCGTTGCGCTGGACGAGCATGGTCGACGCGTCGCCGCCCAGACAGCCCCCGGGGATACGGCCAGTGCCCATGCGCTGTCTCTCTACAGGAGCGACCCTGCACGCGAAATCATCGGCAGCACAGTCACTGTCGACATCATCGAAGGGAACATCCGTGTCCGAAGCAGCTAGCACCGAACCTGTCGTCCTGACGAGTCGGGAGGGCCATGTACTCGTCGTCACGATCAACCGTCCGAAAGCGGCCAACAGCATCGATGCCCGGGTTCACACGTTGCTCGGGGAGGCGTGGGAGTCGGCCGAGGAAGATCGCGACATCCGGGCCGTCGTCCTGACCGGGGCGGGGACGTCGACCTTCTGCGGTGGTGCCGATCTGAAGGCTTTAGGTACAGGCGGGCCCGCCGCGGTCACCCCACCCGAGACCGAGCACTGGGGATTCGCCGGAATCGTGCGGCACCCTATCTCGGTTCCCGTCATCGCGGCGGTGAACGGGTCTGCCATGGGAGGCGGAACCGAGATCGCCCTGGTCTCCGATATGGTCGTCGCCTCGGACACGGCCGTGTTCGGTCTGCCCGAGATACACCGTGGACTCATCGCCGGTGCCGGGGGAGCGTTCCGGCTGATGTCCGCGGTGCCGGAACACATCGCGTTGGAGATTATCTTGACGGGCCGGCCGATCTCAGCGCAGGACGCCGCACGGTGGGGACTGGTCAACAGGGTGGTCGCACCGAACGACGTCCTCGATACGGCACTCGGTCTTGCTCGGCTCTGCGCGGAGGGCGCGCCGCTCGCTGTGCGCGCATCCAAGCGGCTGGCCAGGCGTATCACCGACGGCAATATTGCCCACGAGGAACATTCGTGGGTACAGAACCGTCAGGAACTGGATCGACTCACCACCACGAAGGATGTGGTCGAGGGAATCACTGCTTTCCTGCAGAAACGCGATCCGACCTGGACCGCGCAGTGAGCTTTCAAGCAGGTGCACTGAGCGAGCAGGTAACGAATCGGCTGCAACGGTGGACAGGGCCGCTCTGGTAAACAAAGGTTAAAGGTCGGCGACGGCACGCCCCAACGACCGCGTAGAAACCGAATCCGACGATCCGTGCCGTCGAGGATGGTGACGGCAATCGTGGACACACTTGCTCGCAAACTGGGCCTCAGAACCGACAATCACATCTTCTTCGTGTCGGCCGGGCTGACGATCACGCTGTTGATCTTGTTCCTCGTCTTCCAAGACTGGGTCGGCAACGCGTTCGGGGTCGGCCGGGAGTGGATCGTCACCAATCTTGGGTGGTTCTTCATCATCGGCGTCACGGTGTGGCTGATCTTTCTGATCTGGGTTGCGATCAGCAAGTACGGCCATCTGCGGCTCGGCGATGACGACGACAGACCCGCGTACTCCAACCTGTCGTGGTTCGCCATGCTCTTCGCGGGTGGTATCGGAACCGTATTGATGTTCTGGGGTGTGGCAGAACCGATCTCACACTTCTCGACGCCACCGTTCGACGACGTGGAGCCGTACAGCGTGGAAGCGTCCCAGGACGCGATGAGCATTTCGCTCTACCATCTGAGTTTGCACACCTGGGCGATCTTCACGCTGCCGGGATTGGCGTTCGGCTTCTTCATCTACCGGTACCACCTACCGATGCGCGTGTCGTCGGTGTTCTATCCGATTCTCAAAGAACGCATCTCGGGGCCGATCGGCAAGACGATCGACGTGTTCGCGGTGCTGGGGACGATCTTCGGCTTGGCTGTGTCGTTGGGTCTGGGTACGTCCCAGATCAACGCCGGCTTGACCGAGCTCGTGGGATTGCCCGATGCCGTGTGGGCGAAGGTTCTGATCATCGGACTGCTCACCGTGGTCGCCACGGTGTCGATCGCAGTGGGGCTGGACAAGGGCGTTCGCAGGCTGTCGAACCTGAACATCCTGGTGGCCGTCGGACTGATGATCTTCGTGCTGATCGCGTCGGACACCGTCTTTCTGCTGCGGCAGATCTTCGAAAGCTTCGGTAACTACGCGCAGGAGATCGTTCCACTGTCCTTCTGGAACGACGCCATGGCCGAGTTCACCTCCGACGGCGGGTGGGGATGGCAGGGCGGTTGGACCGTCTTCTACTGGGCGTGGACCGTCACCTGGGCTCCGTTCATGGGCGTGTTCCTCGCACGTATTTCGCGGGGCCGAACGATCCGCCAGTTCGTCGTCGGCGTTCTGGTCGCTCCCTCGTTGTTCACGCTCGTGTGGTTCGTCGTATTCGGTTGGTCCGCAATGCGAATCGACGGAATCGGAGGTACCGGCGGGTCGATCTCCGACGCGGTGGCCGAGAGCGTTCCGTTGGCGATGTTCACGTTCTTCGAGAATTTCCCGGCCGCGACCCTGGTGCAAGGAATCGCGGTGGTCGTCGTGGCATTGTTCTTCGCGACATCCTCGGACTCGGCATCGCTGGTGATCGATATGTTGTGTTCCGGCGACGGCGAAGCGGGCCCCGTGCGGCAGCGAGTGTTCTGGGGTGTCACCGAAGGCGCTGTGGCTGCGACGTTGATCGTGCTCGGGGGTGAGGCAGGACTGGAAGCCCTTCAACAGGTCATCACCGTGATCGGGCTGCCGATCTTCATCCTGGTATCGCTGATGATCATCGCGCTGGTGATGGGCCTGCGAGCAGAGAGGGTGAAGGTGCTGCCGGTGACCCGAGAACAATTCCGCGAACACAACGGCAAACCGACCGTCACCGAGTCCGAGAAGGTGCGCTCTTCATCGCTGGCACGGGATTCCGGAGACGACCGACCGTAACTGCCGTCCATCCTTCATCCCGTGGGTGGCTGCGGGGATCGACGCACAGCGGTGACCGCGATGCGCGCGGCTGTGCCGATGGCCTGATCGACCAATGGCAGATACGAGTCCATGCGCGCCGCCCGGGTGAACACCGACACCGTGACGGGCTCCTCTCCCGGAAACGACACCACCGCAACCTCGTTGCGAATGGGACCGACGGTGCCGGTCTTTCCCGCTACCGGCACATCCGGGTAGGGGATTCCGCTGCGGATTCGATGCGGCCACACCTGCTGGGACAACACCTGTTTCATGTACAGACACTGTTCCGGGGACGCCGCAGTACGTCGCCATATCGAGCGGAGGACGGCGTTGCTGTCACGAGGGGTGGTGCACGAGGTATAGGCCGGATCGAATCCTGCACTGTCCACCACCGTGTAATTGCTCGCCAGCAGGCCCAATGCTTCGTCCGCGCTCAATCGGCCGGTGTCTCGAACGATCTGATCACCCAGAGCTTTCGTTCCACCGACGATGCGCGTCTGCTCGAGCCCGAGATCTTCGATGACCCGGGTGAGTGCATCCAGGCCGAGTGCACCGAGAAGTGCGTCGGCAGCGGCATTGTCGGAGACGGTGATCATCGAACGCGCGATGTCGCGCCAACTCATCGTCACCGGGTCCGCGTAGCTCGAGATGCCCGTCGGCCCGGGACTGCACTGGGCTGGAACGAGCCGAACCGAATCGGTTGCAGTAAGGGACCCTTCGTCGAAAGCCCGAGCGGCGGCGACCAGCAACACGACCTTCCATACCGACGCGGCGACGACTGGCTCGTCGCCCTCGACGTCCACGACCGTGCCGGTGCCGTCGATACGTTCGGCCCGGACCCAGCCGCGGCAGCCGGCGTCTGCGAACACAGCCCGCAGTTGCTCGTCGATACTTGTCATCTCGCTGCCTGCAACAGGATTCGATCGATCAGCCGCGCCGACGGCTCCGCTTTCTCGTCGCGGCGCACGATGCGCACTCGCAGGGCGACGTCTTCGGCGGCGAGGTCGAGATGACAGGTCCCCGGCAGCACCGGGCTCGCGGCAGGCACGAGTCCGAAACAGCGCCCCGATGCGACGGCAACAGCCACATCGCGAAATGTGTTTGCCCAGAGTATCTCCGGATCGAGAGCATGATGTCGAAACGCGTCGAGAAGTAGATCGTGCGCGGGTGGATTGGCAGCACGCGGCGTGGTGGCGAAGACGAGGTCGGACAACATGGTCAGTCGTGGCCGCTTCGCCCTGGACGATCGGTGAGCAACCGGAACGCTGACCTGTCGGGGCAACGTGATGGCCGGTCCGGCCACCAGTCGGTCGAGTACCACCGGGTGATCGATCACCGCGACATCGAGTTCGTGTGCGCGCACCCCGTCCAGCAAAGCCACTGCGCCTGCGGTCTCCACCCGCGCCTGGACTCCGACGGACGCGGCAATGCGCGCGGCCAGGGCATCGTCGACTTGCGGGACGAGGCCGATGCGGACCGTATCGGCCGAGGTGAGCGACCGTGCGGTACTCGTCAATCGGCGAGCGTCGTCGACGATCAAGCGAGCACGAGGTAACAGTGCAGCCCCGTGCTCGGTGATCGCGGCCCCGTCCGGAGTCCGTTCGATGAGTGTGAGATCGAGGTGCTTCTCCAACGCCTTGATGGCCCTGGACACGGGCGGCTGAGTCACGCCGAGAATGGCCGCTGCGCGGCCGAAGTGGCGTTCCTCGGCGACGGCGACGAAATATTCGAGATGGCGAACAAGGTCCACGACCTATTGAAACACGTTCACCTGCCGCGATACCGAACAGGAATGACCTGGCAGTGCCCCGGGACTTGGCTCCGAGTCGGCTGGGTGTGATCGCATGACCCCATGCGTACCTCGACATCCACCCGACTGATCACCGTGATTGCAGCGGCAACGCTGACCGCAGGCGTTGCCTGCTCGTCGACGAGCACCACCGAACCACCGCGATCCGACACTGGCATCTCTAAGCCCATGGTCGAACAGCCCAGTGCCGACCAGTCGTATCTGGACCTCGAGGCCAGGGACACTGCACGGCTCGGGGTCAGTGCACTCGATCTCGACTCCGGGTCCGCCCAAAGCTACCGCGGCGATGAACGTTTCGCGTTCTGCTCGACGTTCAAGGTGTATGCCGTCGGTGCCATGCTCGCCGCCGTCGACGCAGGCAGGTTGCAGCTCACCGATACCAGAACGATCACCGCCGAGGACAAGGTGCCTGAGTCCACCGTCGACTGGGCCCCAGGTTCCGTCGTCACCCTCGCAGACCTGGCCGCTGCTGCATTGACCAAGAGCGACAACACATCCGGAAATCTGCTGATTCGCGAGGCAGGTGGCACCGCGGCGCTCACTGATTTCGTGCGATCGCTCGGTGACACAGAATTCAGGCTCGACCGCACCGAGCCGAAACTGAACACGGCAATCCCCGGCGATCCCCGCGACACCACCACGCCCAATTCTCTGTTGGCGGGCTACCGAACTCTGCTCGACGGCGATGTGCTGACTCAGGCCTCACGCGCACAGCTACTCGAGTGGATGGGAAATACCGAGACCTCCACCGCCCGATTTCGGTCGGGCATTCCGCCGCAGTGGACGTCGGCGGACAAAACGGGAACCGGTAGCTACGGCGTGTCAAACGATGCCGGACTGCTCCTCGGCCCCGACGGGCAACAGATCCTGCTGGTCGTGCTCAGCGCGACGACGTCGGGGATCGACGATGCACCAGCTATGAACACGCTCGTTGCGGACGCGACCCGGACGGTCGTCGACAAACTGCAGTGACTCGCGCCAGAGGTCTACGACGGCCTACGGGCGACGATGCGTCGAGCATGGGCCAGCACCGGGGCATCCACCATCTGACCGCGGAAGGCGAAGACCCCGCGGTTGTGTGCAACAGCCTCGAGCACGGCCGTGGCCCATTCGACGTCTGCGTCGGAAGGCGCGTAGGCCTGGCGGATGACGGGGATGTGGCTGGGGTGGATGGCCACCTTGCCGTCGAAGCCGACGGCCACCGCGTCGTCTGCTTCCGCCTGAACCCCGTCGAGATCGGGGATGTCGAGGTACACCGAATCCAGCGCGAACACCCCGCGTGCCTTGGCGGCCAACAAGGTCTGTGATCGAACATGTTGCGCAACATCGCGGTAGCGGCCGTCGCTCAGTCGACTCGAGTTGCCACCCATGGCAGCAACCAGATCCTCGGCACCCCACATGGCACCGACTGCGTTGTCGGCCGCGAGAGCGTCGAACACCGTCATCGCGCCGAGCGGTGATTCGATCAGGGCGACGACGTTCAGTGGTGCGAGAGATGTTATCTGAGAGGCGGATTTGCACTTGGGCAGCATGACCGTCGTGTAGTCGGTCTGCTTCAAGGCCTCGAGGTCGGCGGCTTGGTCTTCGGTACCGTGCGCATTGACTCGAACGATGGTGCGCGACGGGTCGAGCGGAGTCGCCACCACGGACTTGCGGGCTCCGGCCTTGTCCGCTGCACCGACAGCATCTTCGAGGTCGAGAATGACGATATCGGCTCGGGCGGCTGCCTTCTCGTAGCGCTCGGGCCGATCGGCCGGGCAGAACAGCCACGCCGGTCCCGGCGGGACCCAACTCACGACGGGTCCTCCGAAGGGTGCATCCGAACCAGCGTCTTGCGGACAGCGATCGCAACGACGTCACCGTGCTGATTGCGGCCCGTATGCGTGAATGTCACGATGCCTTCGCCGGGGCGAGACTTGGATTCACGCTTGTCCGATATCACCGTCTCGGCGTACAGAGTGTCACCGTGAAACAGCGGCTTGGGAAAAGATACCTCGGAGAAGCCCAGGTTGGCCACGATGGTGCCCTGGGTCAGCTGCGTCACCGACAACCCGACGAGGGTAGACACCGTGAACATCGAGTTCACCAGACGCTGCCCGAAAGCTGTTGTCTCACTGTAAGCCGCGTCGAGGTGCAGGGCCTGGGTGTTCATCGTCTGCGTGGTGAAGAGCGTGTTGTCGGCCTCGGTGATGGTCCGACCGGGCCGGTGTTCGTACACGGTCCCGAGCTCCATTTCCTCGAACCACAGGCCGCGCTGACGAATGCGTTTGTCCGTCATAGTCCCAGGCTCCGTGCGATCAGCATCAGCTGCACTTCGGTGGTGCCTTCGCCGATTTCGAGGATCTTGCTGTCGCGGTAGTGCCGGGCAACGACGTACTCGTTCATGAACCCGTAGCCACCGTGAATCTGCGTCGCGTCGCGGGCGTTGTCCATCGCAGCCTCCGAGGCGACGAGCTTGGCGATGGACGCCGCCTTCTTGAACGGCTTGTCCGCCAACATCAGTGCTGCCGCGTCGTAATAGGCCGTCCGTGCGGTATGGGCGCGGGCTTCCATCCGAGCGATCTTGAACGAGATCGCTTGGTTGCGGGCGATCGGGGCACCGAACGCTTCGCGTTCCTTGGCGTACTTGACGCTCTCGTCGACGCAGCCCTGGGCCGCGCCGACCGATACCGCTGCGATCGCGATTCGGCCCTCGTCGAGGATGTGCAGGAAGTTCGCGTACCCGCGGCCCTCCTGCCCAAGCAGATTCTCCTGCGGCACCCGCACATCGGTGAAGCTGAGCGGGTGCGTGTCGGAGGCGTTCCAGCCGACCTTGTTGTAGGCCGGTTCGGCGACGAAGCCGGGGGTGTCGGTGGGCACCAGGATCGAGGAGATCTGCTTGCGGCCGGTCGCCTCGTCCACGCCGGTCACTGCGGTGACGGTCACCAGTTCGGTGATGTCGGTGCCGGAGTTGGTGATGAACTGCTTGCTGCCGTTGATGATCCAGTCGTTGCCGTCGCGCTTGGCGGTGGTCTTGGTGCCGCCCGCGTCGCTACCGGCACCGGGTTCGGTCAAACCGAAGGCAGCCAGTGCCTTGCCGGCGGTGAGCTTGGGCAGCCACTGCTGCTTCTGCTCCTCGTTGCCGAAGCGATACACCGGCATGGCTCCGAGCGAGACGCCGGCCTCGAGTGTCATTGCGACGCTCTGATCGACCTTGCCGAGTTCTTCGAGGGCCAGGCACAGCGCGAAGTAGTCGCCGCCCATACCGCCGTACTCCTCGGGGAAGGGCAGACCGAACAAACCCATCTCGGCCATCCCCGCGACAACCTCGTACGGAAACGAGTGCTCGGCATCGTGTTTCGCCGAGACCCGTGCCACGACCGTCCGGGTGAAATCGGCAACGGACTTCACCAGTTGCTGGTACTCGTCGGGCAGATTCGACGACGACAGATGATCGGTCATGACTTGTCCTCTTCGGTGTGGGCGGGAACGATTCGGGCGAGGACCTGGTCCACGCGGACCTGATCCCCTACTGCGACTGTGAGTTCGACGGTGCCGTCGATGGGTGTGGTCAAGGTGTGTTCCATCTTCATCGCCTCGACCACCACGATGGCCGAGCCTGCAGTGACGGACGACCCGGTCGTGGTTCCGACCGCGATGATGGAACCTGGCATCGGCGAAAGAATCTCGGCGTCTCCGGAGTGCGCCTCGTCCTCGCGAACACTGGGCTCGGCAATGCGATCGATTCGCCAGGTGCCGCGCGAGCTGGACACCCAGGTCGATGATTCGTGTCGAGCCACCGTCATCGATTCGCGTCGATCGTCGAGAACGAGGTCGATAAAATCCCCGGTGGCAGAGGCGCGCAGTGTGCGCGGTTCTCCGTCGTCGACGACGACGTGGGCTGCGCCGAGGCTCCCGGTGATGGACACGTGCGCGGTTCGGGCACCGGACGCGAGTCGGAGCTGGAAGGGTGCGTGCGCGCCCACCCTCCATCCCGATGGCGTACCCCAGATGTCCTGGCCCGCCGATTGCCATACATCGAGCCAGGCGATGGCTGCCGCGGCGATCAGCGCCTCGTCGGTTGCGTCGGCGGCGAGGAAATCCTCCACCCGGCGGTCGAGCAGCCCTGTATCGAGGTTGCCGGCGCGAACATCGTTGTCGGCGAGTAGGAATCGTGCGAATTCGATGTTGGTGACGACTCCGAGTACTGCGGTGTCGGCCAGTGCGCGGTCCAGGCTGCGTAAGGCGGTTGCGCGATCGGGGCCGTAGGCGATGACTTTCGAGAGCATGGGGTCGTAGTTGCTCCCGACCTCGGTTCCGACGGCCAGTCCGGAGTCGACGCGAATACCGTTGCCGGTGGGCTCACGTAGCCCGACGACAGTGCCGCCGGTGGGAAGGAATCCGCGCCCGGGATCCTCGGCGTAGACGCGGGCCTCGATGGCGTGTCCGGTCAGCTCGATGTCGTCCTGGCTCAGTGTGAGTGCTTCACCGGCAGCGACGCGGACCTGCCATTCGACGAGGTCCAGTCCGGTCACCATCTCGGTCACCGGGTGCTCGACCTGTAGCCGGGTGTTCATCTCCATGAAGAAGAACTCGTTCGGGCTGTCGGCCGAGACGATGAATTCGACTGTGCCGGCCCCGGAGTAGTCGACGCTGCGGGCAGTGTTGCAGGCGGCCTCGCCGATGCGCGCCCGGGTCTGCGCGTCGAGCAGCGGTGACGGCGCTTCCTCGATGACCTTCTGATGGCGTCGCTGCAGACTGCATTCGCGTTCGCCGAGGTGGATGACGTTGCCGTGCCCGTCGGCGAGGATCTGAACCTCGATGTGCCGAGGCCGCAACACGAATCGCTCGAGGAACAACGTGTCGTCGCCGAAGGACGACGCTGCCTCGCGGCGTGCACTGGTCAATGCCGCGGGGAGGTCCTCGGCGCGCTCGACCAGGCGCATTCCCTTTCCGCCGCCGCCTGCCGAGGGCTTGACCAGAACCGGGAAGCCGACGCCGGGAGCGCCGGCGATGAGGTCGTCGTCGGACAGACCGGGTCGCGAGATGCCGGGTACGACGGGGACGCCGAATGCGCTGACGGCGGCCTTGGCGGCGATCTTGTCGCCCATCACTTCGATGGCCTTGGCCGGCGGCCCGAGGAACGCGATTCCTGCGCCGGCACAGGCGGTGGCGAAGTCCGAGTTCTCGGACAGGAAGCCGTACCCGGGGTGAATCGCCTGTGCGCCGGTGGCTTTTGCGGCGGCGATCACCTTGGAGATGTCGAGGTAGCTCTCGCGAGCGTTGGCGGGGCCGAGACGTACGGCGGTATCTGCTTCGTGGACGTGGCGGGCGTCGGCATCGGCGTCACTGTAGACGGCAACGGTGCGAATCCCCATGCGGCGCAACGTGCGTGTCACTCGGACGGCGATCTCACAGCGGTTGGCGATCAGAATGGTGTCGATCATCGTGGTCATTCCTCTCACATCCTGAAAACGCCGTAGGAGACCGGCTCGAGCGGCGCATTGGCGCACGCCGACAGTGCCAGTCCGAGAACCTGCCTGGTGTCGGCCGGGTCGATGATGCCGTCGTCCCACAGGCGGGCCGTCGAGTAATAGGGATTGCCCTGGCTTTCGTACTGGTCACGGATGGGAGCTTTGAACGTCTCCTGGTCTTCGTCCGACCACGGTTTGCCCGACGCGTCCAACTGGTCACCTCGGACCGTGGCAAGGACAGACGCCGCCTGCTCACCGCCCATCACCGAGATGCGCGCGTTGGGCCACATGAACAGAAAGCGCGGTGAATACGCTCTGCCGCACATGGAGTAGTTTCCGGCACCGTACGAGCCGCCGATGACGACGGTGATTTTCGGGACACGGGCGCACGCGACCGCTGTGACCATTTTTGCGCCGTGTTTGGCGATGCCGCCGGCCTCGTAGTCGCGGCCGACCATGAAGCCGGTGATGTTCTGCAGGAAGACGAGCGGGATGCTGCGCTTGTCGCACAATTCGATGAAATGTGCGCCCTTCATGGCGGATTCGGCAAACAGGACGCCGTTGTTGGCGATGATTCCGACGGGATGCCCGTGGAGGTGCGCGAATCCGGTGACCAGTGTCTTGCCGTATTCGGCCTTGAACTCATCGAATTCACCCGCGTCGACCACTCGGGTGATCACGTCACGCACGTCGTACGGGGTGCGAGGATCCGTGGGGACGACGTCGTAAATTTGGCTCTGATCGGCGATGGGTGCACGTGCGGTGATGACGTCCCACGGCCGTGGGGTTCGAGGGCCGAGTGTGGAGACGATGCGGCGGACGCGTCGTAGTGCGTCGCGATCGTCGTCGGCGAGATGGTCGGTGACGCCGGAGACCTTCGAGTGCAGATCACCACCGCCGAGTTCTTCGGCCGTGACGACCTCGCCGGTCGCGGCCTTCACCAACGGTGGGCCGCCGAGAAAGATGGTGCCCTGATTCTTGACGATGATCGCCTCATCGCTCATCGCCGGCACGTAGGCACCGCCCGCGGTGCAGGAGCCCATGACGGCAGCGATCTGCGCAATTCCTCTGGCGCTCATGGTGGCCTGATTGAAGAAGATGCGTCCGAAGTGGTCGCGGTCGGGGAACACCTCGTCCTGACGCGGGAGAAACGCGCCGCCCGAGTCGACGAGATAGATGCACGGCAAGTTGTTCTGCAGGGCGATTTCCTGCGCGCGCAGATGCTTCTTGACCGTCATCGGGTAGTAGGTGCCGCCTTTGACGGTGGCGTCGTTGGCGATGATCACGCACTCGCGTCCGGAGACGCGGCCGATGCCGGCGATGACACCGGCACCGGGGCATTCGTCGTCGTAGAGACCGTTCGCGGCCAGTGGGGCAATTTCGAGTAAGGGGCTACCGGGGTCCAGGAGCTCGTCCACTCGATCGCGGGGGAGCAGCTTGCCGCGGGCGATGTGCCGTTCGCGAGATTTTTCGCTGCCGCCGAGGGCTGCGGCGGCGAGCTTGTCGGCGAGCTGCTGCGTGAGGAGCTGATGATCTGCGCGGTTGGCAGCGGTATCGATCGCCATGAGGTGCACGCCTTAGGTGTCGGACGTCGGTGTCGCAGGAGTTCAGTTAATGGTTGATAACTGACAGAATAGTAAACTACGATTAACCGAGTGTCCAGAGTCGAGGGGGTGTGGCAGTTGGAGACGAAGCCGACGACAGTGCGCGAGCAACGTAAAGCCGAGCGGCGACAACAATTGCTCGACGCCGCGGCATCGCTGTTCGCCGACCGTGGGTTCACCTCCGTGCGGCTCGAGGATCTGGGTGCGGCCGTCGGCATCAGCGGACCGGCCGTCTATCGCCACTTCCCGAACAAGGAGGCGGTGCTCGTCGAGCTGATGGTCGGAATCTCGGAGTACTTGCTCGACGGCGGCCGCGAGGTGGTCGGTCGCGCAGAAATGAACGCCGATACGGTCTGTGCCCTGGTCGACTTCCACCTCGATTTCGCTTTCGAGACACCGGCATTCATCAGAATTCAGGATCGTGACCTACAGAGCTTGCCCGAGGGCGCGCGGCGCAAGGTCCGCCGAATGCAGCGCGAGTACGTGGAGTTGTGGGTCGAGGTGCTGTGCGCCGTCGACCCGGACTTGAACGAATCCGATGCCCGAACCACCGCACACGCGGTCTTCGGACTGATCAACTCCACGCCCTACAGCGCTGGGCGCAGTCCGTCGCGAAACGCTCGACCGGTACTGCGAGCGATGGCATTGAACGCCGTGAAAGCACTGACCTCAGCGCCCACAATTCGAAGCGAGGATCGCGATCCCGCCTGCGGACACCAATAGTGGGCGCTGAGGTCACCTACGCGGTGAGGTGGACATCCCGGATGCAGCGCGGCGTGACCGTCGGCTTCCGATCACCGCGACGGCAATTGCGGCGATGAAACAGCAGCCACCCACCGCATAGCCCACTGCGGGGCCGCGAGACGTCAGCCACGCAAGCTTGTCGGCCGCATCTCGCGCCGATGCCACCTGTTCGAGTCTGCCGACCTCGTCGAGGGCGAGTGCGGCCTTGAAGATGGTGATTTCCGGGACGGCGGAATCGCGTGCGAAATACTGATACGGCGTTTCCTCGCCCCACACCAGGCTGCCGCTCGTGGGCTCCACATAGATGTCTCGAACATTGGAGTACCACCGCTTCATCGTGATGGGTTCGTCTCCGTCGCCCACTCCCCATTTCGATGCCGGTAGCGTCACCGAATTGATCGGCGACTGCGTCGTGGTCGACAGGTCGACCTCGCTCACGACCGACCGGAAGTGATAGATCGGCAGCCCCTCCATTCTGGTCTCTTCGACGAAATTCGCCTCGAAGCTCGTCCATGCCGTCGCGTCGTAGACCGTGTAGGTGATCGGCTGGGTATCGAATGGAAAGCGGTGCTGTAATCCGTTGCGCAGCAGTGGAACAGCTGGTGAGTCCACTGTAGTTTGTAGTGAGCCCGCGGGCTCGACGGGTAGTCCGGTGCGCCGGTCGCTGGTCACGCGGTCGACCGAGGCGGTCAACAGCCCGGCATCTCCGGCGCGATCGGCGCGTCGAACCGTCGCTCCGACCTGAAAGGTGACGCGGTCGGCGTCGGATGGATCCTCGACGGTGATGAAGCGCTGGAGTGTCAGTGGCACGTTCGTGTCGATCGACAAAGGTCCTGATCCTGCAATGGTTTGTGCGTCGAGGACCTCGGCACCTGCGTCTTCTGCAGTGGTTGCGACCGTCGTGGCGGCGATGTCGAGCGGTGTCACCGCCAGCCGGTCGTACACGAGCGTGGGCAGAAGTACTGCGAGCACGATTGCGAAGCCGCCAGCGCCGGCAAGCACGCACATCGAGACTCGGAGCCTCGAAAAAGACATGGCACTACCCGTTTCCGACCTCCCCGTGCGAGATCTCTGTCGATTCGGGCATTCTCATCGTGCCGTCTGATTGCTGGGCCCAGTTGCGGTTTCGCGTTGTGACGTGTCAGCACGTTTTTCGAAAAGCTCAGAGATATCAACCGATGTTGAGGTTTTCGCGATGAGCCGGCGGATCGATGAGTACGGTCGGCGTGGGTGCGGCCGGGTGGACGCTGAATCGGGGGTTCGGGCATGGCGATCGGCTTCGATCCGACATCGGTGGTTCGCGCGCCCCGGTGGCGAAAGATCGGGACGCTGCGAACCGGTGCCGGTGCCTCCGCGCTTCCGTTCGGTTGGGGACCGGCGATCGTCTTGGTCCTCGTCGCCTTCGTCGACCGTATCGAATTCAGCCTCGTTGCAGCTGTGCTGCCGCAGCTGCAAGACGAGTGGGGCTTCGGTGACGCGGTGGCCGGCTCACTTCCCAGCGCGTCGGCCGTGGCCGCGGGCGTCCTGGCGATACCGGCGGCGTACTTGGCCGACCGCCACGACCGCGGAAGAATTGTGACCTGGGTTGTCGTCGTGTGGTCGCTGGCAACTCTGGGTTCAGCGCTCGCTCCGACCTTCGTCATCTTCTATCTCGTGCGCATCGCACTGGCAGCGGCGGAGGCCGTCGACAATCCGGCCAGCGCGAGCCTTCTGGCCGATTTCTACCCACCTGCGACGCGATCGACGGCATTCGGTTGGTGGCGCACCTCGGCCTACCTCGGCGGCGCCGGCATCGTCCTGGGCGGCGTGCTGGCGGACTGGTTGGGCTGGCGCGGTGCCTTCATGGTCATGGCGATTCCGGGATTGGTCGTTGCCGTGCTCGTCTCTCGACTACGCGAACCCGAACGTGGTTATGCGGACAGGCTTGCGGCTCACGGCGAGATCACCGACCTCGGCGATGTCCCCTCCGGAACGCTGACCTCGCAGCTTCGACGACTGGCACCCATCCGCACGCTGTGGTTCACCGGGGCCGCACTGACGGTCATGAGTCTGTCGATCGGCGGCCTGACATTTTGGCTACCGAGCTTGCTGCAGCGCAGATACGGATTGTCCGAGTCCGCTGCTGCGACTGCGGGCGGCGGAATGACCCTCCTGGGAATCGTGGTCGGAACCCTCGTTGCTGCGATCGCAACCCGAAGAGCGTTGATCGGCACCAGTCTTGCACAATGGCGAGTCATGTTGGGCGGCAGCGGAATATTGCTGGGTAGCGTGTTCATCTCTGTTGCCCTCGGGATGAACAGCGCGGCGGCGTTCATCGTTCTCCTCACTGTGTTCGCCTTCTTCTCTGCGTTCGCACTCCCGACTCTGACGGCGTGCGTCGCCGATGTCGTTCCGGCGCGCGATCGAGGACTCGGCTTCGGGATGTTGCAGGTCGCCGCGACTGTAGGCGGGGCAATCGGTCCGCTTCTCGTCGGCGCGGTCTCCGACATCACGGATTCGCTCACAACGGGTGTGGTTCCGTTGCTTCCGTTGCTCGCGGTCGGCGGGGTACTCGCTCTCCTGGCCTACCGGTCGGTGGAACACGAGTCCGAGCGTGTGTTGATCGGGGCTCGCACACAGGGAGAGTAAATCGTCGTCATCGGCGACAATGTTCGACATGACGACCCAACTATCGCGTGTCGAGCTCGGCAGACGGCAGAGTCGATTCACTCGCGACGAGGTTCCGCGGCTGCTGGCGATGGTCGGCTTCATTGCCGCTCTCCATGTGATCGGCTGGGGTTTGTTCACCCATTACGACTCCATTCCCAGTATTCACGGGCTCATCGGAGCCGACGGCACTCTCGTCTACGCCGGAGCGGGCGTCCTGGCCTACACGCTCGGTCTGCGGCACGCGTTCGACGCCGACCACATTGCCGCGATCGACGACACCACCCGTTTTCTGCTCCAAAAGGGCAAGCGGCCGTTGGCCGTTGGGCTGTTCTTCTCGCTCGGGCACTCGACCGTCGTATTCGTGTTCGTCGCCGCGATTGCCTTCGTCGCCTCGCAGGCGACGGCGTTCCAGGACGCGTTCTCGGGGGTCGGCGGCATCATCGGGACATTGGTGTCGGGCACTTTCCTGTACCTCATCGCTGCGCTGAACATCGCGGTCCTGGCCGGCATCGTCGGAGTCTGGCGGCGTGCGAAACGCGGAGAATTGACCGAGGACGGGCTCGACGAGCTGCTGGCCAAGCGCGGCCTGATGAATCGACTGTTCCGGGGTCGCTACGACAAGATGATCAACCACTCGTGGCAGATGTATCCACTCGGCCTGCTGTTCGGTCTCGGTTTCGATACCGCCACTCAGGTGGGTCTACTCGCGATCGCCGGCACCACCGCTATCGCCGGTGGACTCCCCCCGATGGCGATCATCGCGCTGCCGGTCCTGTTCGCCGCGGGTATGACCACGATGGACACGATCGACGGCATCTTCATGTCCAAGGCATACGGCTGGGCGTTCGTCACTCCAGTCCGCAAGATCTACTACAACATGACGATGACGGGTCTCTCGGTCTTCGTGGCCCTGGTGATCGGCACGGTGCAATTGCTGACGCTGCTCGCCGAGCAGTTCGAGCTGACCGGTGGATTGTGGGACGCACTGGCCATCATCGATCTGGGCCTCGCCGGCCAACTCGTCGTCGGCACGTTCTTCGTTGTCTGGATCGGTGCGGTCGTGTATTACAAGGTGGCGCGCATCGACGACCGCGGTGCACCCACACACTCGAATGCAACGGAGACCCAGTGATTGCTCGTCGTCGGATCGGTGCCCTTCTAGTCGTTACCGCGCTGGCGTCGAGCATGGCTTCCGGCCTGCTGGCCACCTCTGCCTCGGCTGCTCCGGTGATCACGCAGAACATCGGCGACGTCGTCTCCACTCGAGCTCTCGCGCAGGAGTTCTGGATTCCCGGTGCGTCCTCGGCCGAGGTACTCACCTACGTCACTACTGACACATTCGGGCAGAAAGCGCTCAGCACCGGCACCGTCTTCCTCCCGCAGGGCACTGCGCCCGAGGGCGGTTGGCCGGTGATCTCGTGGGCCCACGGAACCTCCGGACTCGGCGACTCGTGCGCACCGTCTGTCGCGGGACCGGCGTTGGCCGAGCGGGATCTGCCGTACCTCGGCAACTGGCTCGCGCAGGGATACGCCATCGTGGCCAGTGATTACGCGGGCCTCGGTACTCCCGGCTTACAGGCATATCTGGACGGGCGGACCACGGCGCACAACGTTGTGGACATGGTCAAGGCCGGCCGAAACCACAGCGTAGAACTCTCGCGCAAGTGGGTGGCGGTCGGTCAATCGCAGGGCGGCGGTGCGGCGATCCACACTGCGCGCTACGCCACCGAATTCGGTGGACCGGACCTGGACTATCGGGGCGCAGTCGGAACCGGAACCCCGGCGTACATCGAGAAGCTCGTCTCGATCGGTGGGCCGGGTATGCCGCCGGTCGCACTGCCGGCCGGTCTGACGGCGTACGTTGCGTACATCGGTGCTGCTCTTCGCTATTCGCATCCGGAGTTGGGCCTGGACAGCATCCTCACTCCCACCGGGCAGAAGTACGCGGCTCTGGCCGAGACAGCGTGTGTCGCCGACCTCGAGGAGCAACTCGACGGGGTGAAGATCGGCGAATTCTTCACCGCGCCGTTGACGAGCCTGCCGAATTTCACAGCCGTGCTCGACGACTACATGGCTATGCCGGAGAGTGGCTTCGACAAGCCGTTCTTCATGGGTAACGGGCTGCGGGACACCGACGTTCCGTTCCCCACCACCGCCGCTTATGTTGCCAGGCTCGCCATGAACGGTCAGCCCGTGACCTTCCGGCCGTACGACGCCGACCACAGCGGTGCGCTCGTCCAATCACAGGCCGACACGATCCCATTCGTTGCGAACCTGTTCCGTTAAGTCACCGGCCGCTTGCTGGGCAGTCCGTACGCCCGGGCGGTAAATTTCTCGAGCACGGTGCGCGGCAGCAAGCGTTGGGCGAGGAACACTGCCGGTGCGTTGCTACCGACGGCGTAGATCGGGAGGGTCTTCTCGTCCTCGACGGCCCTCAGTACGGTCTTCGCAACCGTCTCGGCCGAGATGCCTTGTGCTTCTTTGGCGTCGAGCCGAGCGATCACCGTGGTGAAATCGCGTAGATACGGCGAATGCGGTCCGTAGTATTTCGTGCGACGCGCCGATAGTCCGGTGGCGATCGAGCCGGGTTCGACTGTGGTGATGTCGATTCCGTACGGTTCGAGCTCGTACCGCGCTGCGGTGGCGAACCCCTTGATCGCAGCCTTCGTCGCGGCATAGGACGAGCGGCAGGCCAAGGGGAAGCTGGCAAGCATCGACCCGATGTTGATGATCCTGCCGCGTCCGCGCTCACGCATTGCCGGTATTACGGCCTGGGTCAGCTCGATCGCGCCGAAGACGTTGAGCTGGAACAGCCGGGCGATCGCATCGATGGGGAGTTCTTCGATCGGTCCGCACTGGCTTTCGCCGGCATTGTTGATCAGTACATCGACCTCGACGTCGGCCAGTCCATCGACGAACGTCCGGATGGAGGCCGGGTCGGTCAGATCCAGATCGCGATAGTCGACGCCCGGAATGGGGTCGGCCACGGCCGAGCTGTTGCGACTCGTCCCGATGACGCGGAAGCCGCGGGCAATCAGGACCTCGGCGATGGCCTCACCGATTCCGGACGTCGCTCCAGTGACGATTGCGGTCTTCATCTACGCCTCCTCGCTGCAGTGTTTCTGGCCTTCGGTGCTGTGGTCGGGGCCGTAGGTCTCGGTCGGTTGGCACGGCGGAGCGTCGTGCTCGGTACCCGGGTGTGCAAGGCCGGTACCGATCTACCCGACGCCATGACGGTGCGGTCCGGACGCACGATGGCCGCCACCGCGCGACCGCGCCGCAGCCAACGCCCGAGTTCGGAGGAGGCTGCGACCTCGACCACGACGGCACCGCGGCGGTCGACCTCGCGGCGCTGTTCGACGGTCACTGGGGTGGTCGAGACGAACAGGAACTGTCCCTGTCCCACAGAGTCGAGTCGAGTTCCGTTGTCCAGAACACTGTTCGGGCACAATGCGCCGACGACCGAACCGGCCTGACCGATGGGTCGCTGGACGAAATCGGATCGTGTGAGCGGGGGAGTGGTGCTGTCGGACACCTTCGATCCGACCAGCGGGAGACGGCCCAAAGCCGGTGCGACGTTGGTGCGCATGATGCCGGTGAGTCGACTGCCGCCGGTCATCGCCCAGCCCATGGCCACGGCCATCCGAATCATGGCTTGGGCATGGGTCTTTCGTTCGACCTCGTAGCTGTCCAGCGCAGAATCGGAGATGTGCCCGTCCAGTGCCCCGACGATCTTCCAGACGAGGTTGCGCGCATCGCGCAGGCCCGCGCCCATTCCCTGTCCGATGAACGGTGGAGTCAAGTGCGCGGCGTCGCCGAGGACGAACACACGTCGGTCGCGCCATCGACCGGCGGCCTGTGCGCGAAAGGTGTACTCGGCACTACGAATCAATTCCAGGGCGGGATCACCTGCAGAGCTCAACCACGGTGCTATCAAAGGCCGGACGGCCTCGAGATCCTCGAACTCGCCGAGGGTCTCGCCGTCGAGCATTCGAAACTCCCAGCGGTAGCGGGTAGATCCGATCCGCATGTACGTGGCGGATCGTTCGGAGTCGCACACCTGGTGGACGCCGTCCCACTGATCGAGGTCTGCGTCGGTGGCGATGTCGATGACCAGCCACCGCTGTGCGAAACCGAGATCCTCCATCTTCGACCCGATGGACCGTCGCACGATGCTGTTGGCACCGTCGCAACCCAGTACGTAGTCTGCAGTCACCCAGTGCGGGGTTCCGTCCTCGGTCGAGTCGTACCGCACTCGGACAGCATCTTTCAGGTTCTGCACATCGACGATCTCGCATCCGCCGCGCATCTCGATGGTGTCGTATCGGGCGATGTGTGTGCGCATGAGGCGCTCGAGGTCCGGCTGGTCGAACATGTTCGCCTGGGGATAGCCGTGTGGTTTGTCGTCGGGATCGCGCTCGAACTTGGCCAGCGTGCGCAGGTCCTTGGTGCACAGTCGCAGCCCGCGCCCGGGACGGGAGATGTCGGCGAAATCCTCGGCCACACCGATGTCGTCGAGAATTCGGTACACCTCGTCGTCGAGATGCACTGCGCGAGGCTGCGGGTATAAGTCCGCCCAGCGATCGAGGACCAGGCAGTCGATGCCGTATCGCGCCAGGAGCAGAGCGGCCGTCATGCCCGTCGGGCCGGATCCGACTATGACCACCCGATGGTGTGTGCCGTCGGACCCGCGTTCGGTCATCGGTAGGAGACCCGGGTGCGCTGTACTCCCAGGTCGAGGGCACCGTCGGGAGTCGAGCAGGTCAGCTCCAGTACGTCGCCGTCCTGGAGGAAGTCGGGATTCTTGGCCTGCTTCTTGAAGAACACCTTCCACTTGAGCGCCGGTGGAATCAGAGCTCCGATCATTTCGATCGGCTTGGCCGGTGCCTTCAGCGCAGTGCCGCCGGGCGTGCCGGTCAGCAGCAGATCGCCTGCATCCAACCGCTGAAACTTGCTCAGCGCCTTCAGTGATTCGACCGGCCGGTAGATCATGTCTGCGACTGTGCTGTCCTGTCGCACCGTGCCGTTGACGCGCAATGTCAGCGCGAGGTCACCGAACCGGTCGAACTCTCCCGGCTCTAGAAGCACCAGGCGCGGCCCTACCGGTGTGAACGTGGGGTACGACTTGCCCTCGTAGAACTGAGTTTTGGGCAACTGGACATCGCGCGCCGAGACGTCGTTGGTGATGACGAGTCCGGCAACGTACTCGGCGACATTGGTGGCGTCGATCTTGGTGCCGACGGTAAGGGTCTTGCCGAACACCAGACCGATCTCGATCTCGTAGTCGAGGAGTTTCACGTGCGGCGGCTTGACGATGTCGTCGGTGGGGCCACTGATCGAACCCGACGTCTTTCGGAAGAACGTCAGTGGCACCGTCTCGGGGTTCATGCCCGAATCCTTCACGTGCGACACGAAATTGGTCATGTTCGCGACGACGCGGCACGGTGCGGTGACCGGCGAGACGAGCGAGAGTGTCTCCACCGCAACGACATCGGTACCGGTCCTCGCTGCATCCACAGCTGCGCGATCGGCGAGGAGCTCGGCGGTGGTGGTGGCCGACGTCTCGATGCGGGACGCGCCGTTCGGGGTCTCGACCCACCAGGCGTCGGCGGTGCGGAGTACAGCGATGCTCATGAGGATGCCACTTTCATCAGGCCGCGAAGGCGGTCGGTGTCGAATTCGTTGTCGTTGCGTAGCGAGGAGAGGATTGATTTGAGTTCGTGCAGAGAGGCTTTGCTCGGCGCAATTCCGAGAAAGTCCTTGGACGCGGGCGGACCCCACTGCGCGAGGCCCGACGCCGTCATGGGTGCCCAGCCGGGTTCGAGGGAGTTGTCGAACATGTCGCCGTCGCTGAAATGCTCCACCAGGAAACCGTCGGGATCACGCCAGTAGTCGAAGATCTGGCTGCCCTGGATGTGTCTGCCGATGCCCCAGGAATGCTTGTACCCACGGGCAGTGAGGAATTCGCCTCCGGCGGCGATGGCGTCGATGTCGGTCACCTGGTAAGCGGAGTGCACGTACCGATTGGACGGGCCGAGAGTCATGGCCAGCGTGTGATGATCGGACGGGATGCTGCCGCGATCGCAGCGGATGAAGCTCATCACCGGTCCGCGGTCGCGTTGGCCGTCGTAGTACAAGAAATCGCTGACGATCAACCCCAGGTGATGCAGGTACCAGTTCAGGTTTTCCAGGTAGTCCACCCGCTGCAGCACCACGTGTCCGAGTCGTTGGACTCGAGCGGGCTGATGCGGTGGCCGTTGAGTTGCGTTCACTCGGTTGCGGGGATCGTCGAAGTTGTAGGTGTGTGCGTCCTGGCCCGGAAGCTCCGGGTGTTCGGTGTATCCGGAGACGACCTGAACGGGCTGGCCGCCCGGATCGGTCAGTGTGACAGCGATGCCGCCGAGGGTGTCGGGTAGTCGGTGGACGCGCTGCCCGGTGGCCTCGGCGAGACGGACGACGTCGGCGTCCTCGGCGGCGGCAAACGCTGCACCGACGAAGCGCGTTCGCTTACCGCGCCGGATGATGACGCATGGTGAGCCGACGTGAGTGCCGCGCAGGTGGATTTCCTCGGGCGTGCGCAGCGAGACGGTGAACCCGAACGCCACGGCGAATGCCTCGGCTTTGGCCAGATCGGGCTTGCGGAACTCGAGCCAGGCGATGTCGCGCACCTTGATGATCGGGTCGGTGGCTTTCCCGGGGTGTTCGCCTGGTAGCGCGCCCTGATCCACGTGCATGTTCTTGTGGCCGTCGACGTCGTGTCCCATCAGCCCTCCCTCGTTGTTGACACTATCGTCACCTATGACTGCTGAATCAGTCAAGGGTGTTGACAAGTTCGTCAGCGATGAGGAAGGGTCAGCGGACAGGCCGGCGTAGACAGAGGTGGGCAACATGGTGGAGACCCAGAATCGCCTGGAGCGACGAAAGGCACGCACTCGTGGCGCGCTGATCTCGGCGGCGCAGGGCTTCATCGCTCGCGGGGAGTTGAACGCTCCGATCGCGGAGATCACCCAGGCAGCCGACGTGGGAATGGGCTCGTTCTACAACCACTTCGCCAGCCGCGAGCAGCTGTTCCAGTCGGCGGTCGACGGGGCTCTGGAACTGTTGGGCAGCTACCTGGACTCGTTGACCGACGCCGCCGCCGATCCCTCCGAGGCGTTCACCCGATCCTTCCGTATTTCCGGCCGACTCTTTCGGCTGCAGCCGGAACTGAGTCGAGTGCTCATCCACTCCGGTCCCGAGCTGATCACGTCGCAGCACGGTCTCGGTCCGCGCGCTGCCAGGGACATCATGGCCGGCATCGGCGCCGGATATTTCCGAGTCGACGACATCCAGCTGTCCCTCGCTTTGGTCGCCGGGGCGCTACTCGGGCTCGGGCAGCTTCTGCTCGAGCAACCCGACCGCGACGACGCCGAGACCGTGGACCGGATGGCGTACACGGTGCTGCTCGCGCTGGGTGTGTCCGACGGCGACGCCCAGGATCTGTGCTCGCGGCCGCTGCCGCCGATGAGTGACGTCCCCAGCGTGGGGGACGAACTGGACTAGTACAACTGTAGTTAGGCTAGGCTGCCCAGTCATGCCTGGTTTTTCTTCGTTCGACAACCGCTCGACTGGTCCCCTGAGAGGGGTCGGCTCCGCGCGCCGTCGCCGGTACGCGCTCACCGGCGCACTGTCCTTGGCCTTGGTCGCCCTGGTCGGTTGCTCGAGCGCCACCACGGAACCGTCGGATCCGGCCGAGGCTGCGGGCACCAGAACGGTGCAGGACTACTTCGGTCAGGTCGAGGTTCCCGCCGAGCCGACACGAGTTGTCGCCGCCGACCCGATATCTCTGGCGCTGATGCTCTCGCTCGACGCGAAGCCGGTCGCGGCGTCGTTCAATCCGCTGGCCCTACCCGCCCACGTCGACCAGCGCGCCGCCGATATCGAGAATATTGCCGGCGAAGGTGGTGGATTCGATCCGAACGTCGAAGCAATCCTGGCTCAGGATCCGGATCTGATCGTCGTGGTCGCCGGCTACGACGGCGAAGGCGAGAAGGCCTGGAACAAGGAGATCTACGACAAGCTCGAGGCCAGTGGAGTACCGACCTTCGGGTTCGCGTACAACGACGGGGTATCGCTCGAGGATGTGTCCAACGGCGTTACCGCCGTGGGAGAGGCGTTGGGGAAGCAGGCGAAGGCATCGGATTCGATCCAGGGCCTGGGCGATCGAATGGCCGCGTTGAAACAGCGCGTCGCCGATGCAGGACTCGCCGACAAGCCCGTCTCGGCCGTGCGTCTGAGTGAGCGAGGCGAGTATTCGATTCGGGTCGGAACCGGAGAGAGCATCGCCTTCCGTGGGTTGGGAATGGCGCAGCCGGAGGGTCAGCAGGATCCGAGTGTGTTCCGCATCGACATCACGGACGAAACACTGAACATTCTGGCGTCCGCCGACACCGTGTTCGTCTACACGGACGAGGGGGCAACGGCCGAACGAGACGCGATCAGCAGCGCACCACTGTGGTCGACACTGCCTGCTGTGCAACAGGATCGGGTGCATTGGGTGTCGGCAAGCGCGTGGAACTCGTCCGATCCCATCGGCCTCGGCCTGATCCTCGACGACATCGAAACGTTGTTCGTCGAGCCGGCCGAGCAGAGCTGACGCCTCGTCATGGCCGGCCGACGTGATGAGGGCGGATACCTCACCGCGCGAGTGGTCGAGTCGATTCGATTGTCGCCGTCGCTGATTCGCGTCGTGTTCGATTGTTCCGATGCGAATGGGTTCGAGTCGAGCGGTGCGCCCGACGAAATAGTGCACCTGTACTTCCCCGCCGACGGAGAGACTGCACCGCCCGAAATGACCCGTCGCAACGGAGTTCTCGCTCACCATGACGGCGTGGCTCGTGAATGCCGCAACTACACCGTCAGGCAGTGGGACGGGAACCGGATCACGATCGACTTCGTGGACCATGTCGGCGGGGTCGCTGCGGACTGGGCCCGCTCGGCCGAGCCGGGTACGGCCTTGGGGATGTGGGGAACTCGGTCGTGGTACGAGCCGCCCGCCGACGCGGAGTGGATGTTGTTCATCGCTGATCTACCGGGTCTACCGGCTCTCTGCCGTGCACTCGAGCAGTTGCCGGCCGGCCTGCGAGCACACGCGATCATCGAGGTGGCTCACGACGACGACGTACTGGACGTTCCATCGGCGGCCTCTGTCACCCTGGACTGGCGAGTGGCCGGAAACGGCCGCGCACCATCGGAATTGGCCGCTGCAGTTCGCGCGTACGAGATACCGACGGGCAACGGCTACGTCTGGTTCGGTGGGGAAGCCTCGGCAGGCAGAGCTGTGCGCAAGTACATGCGCGGTGACGTCGGCATACCCGCGAAGCGACTGGCCATCGTCGGCTACTGGCGTGACGACAAGGAGGCATGGATCGAACGCTACGAACGCGTCGCCGATTCATTGATAGACGACTATGACCGGATCGCGGCGACCGGCATGGGTGAGGCCGAGGCCGAGATTCACTGGGACGAGATCCTCGAGCGCGCTGGGCTGTGAGCGGCCAGCCCTGACGAACTCGACGTTATGGATGGATGTGCGTCCGAATTCGTCCATAACGTCGAGTTCGGCGAGAATCAGGACTCGAGCCAGGCCGCGAAGGTAGTAGTGGACAGCTCGGCCCCATCGCCTGGAACCAGCTCGCGGTCGTGCAACAGTGCGCCGAAGTACGGAGCCTGATCGTCGGCGACGACCGTTCTGCTGTCGTCGCGTGCCTGGCCTCGGCGGCGCTGCCCAGCATGCGATAGGCAATCCCGAACAATCGCGGGCGTACCAGCTCGAATGCAGCGGTGCCGTCGTCGGTCATCGGCGTGGTCTCACTCTCTGTCTCGTGGGGACACTATCGTCCATGGGGTGGCTGGCAATGCTCGAGACCCCGGAGTCTCGGTGGCCGTGCGGCTGCTGGCCTTGCTCGGTGTGTTCGACGAGACGACCCCTGCACTGACGCTGACCGAACTGGCCGGCGGTGCCGGTCTGCCCATTGCCACAGCGCATCGAATGGTGCGCGAACTGGTGGAATGGGGCGCACTCGTCCGCGCAGAGGACGGTCGCTACGTCGTCGGTCGTCGGTTGTGGAAACTGGGCATGCTCGCACCCGATCAGTCCGATCTTCGCGACATCGCGTCACCGTTTCTGCACGACATCTACGGGGCCACGCTCGCTACCGTGCACCTGGCCATCCGCGACGGGGACGAGGTTCTCTATCTCGACCGGTTGGCCGGCCACGCATCGGTTCCGGCAGTCAGTCGCGTCGGTGCTCGGCTGCCCCTGCACGCCACCGGCGTCGGCAAGGTGTTGCTGGCGTACGCGCCGAGGGATGTACAGGAGCGAGTCATGCACTCGCTCAATCGCATCACCGCGTATACGGTGACGCAGCCCGGTCAACTCGAGAACGAACTGCGCCGAGTGCGTCGCGAGGGCTTTGCGCAGACGGTCGAGGAGATGACCCTCGGTGCGTGTTCGGTGGCAGTGCCCGTCCGTGCCGGCGAAGACCGCGTGGTTGCCGCTCTGGGAATCGTGGTCCCGAAGCTGGGCCGCGATCGGGTGAAACTGGTTGCTGCGCTCGCTGTTGCGGCCCGCGGGATCGGACGAAGTCTGGGCCGATAGTCCGGCGCTTCCACTCAGTGGAAGGGAGGCCTTGTAAGGGTCGAGATCCCGCGGTCTACTTCCCCACATGCGTACACAGGTTGCCATCATCGGTGCAGGGCCCGCGGGTCTGCTGCTGTCCCACCTGCTCGGCGAGCAGGGAATCGACTCGATCCTGATCGAGTCACGTACCCAGGAATACGTGCTGTCTCGAATTCGAGCCGGAATCCTCGAGCACTCCACGGTCCAGTTGCTCGACGAACACGGACTCGGTGAGCGACTGCACCGCGAGGGCCACGAGCACCGGGGCATCTACCTGCAGTGGCCGGAAGAGCGGCACCACATCGATTTTCGTGAACTGGTCGATCGGACCGTCTGGGTGTACGGGCAGACGGAGGTCACCAAGGATCTCGTGGCAGCACGCGATAAGGCCGGCCAGCAGATCTACTACGACGTCTCCGACACGGCATTGCACGACGTCGAATCGGACGCACCGTACGTCACCTTCACCGACGCGTCGGGCAATGCGATGCGCATCGACGCGAATGTCATTGCCGGATGCGACGGTTCGTTCGGGCCGAGCCGGGCTGCCATGCCCGATTCGGTGCGTAATACCTGGGAACGTACGTACCCCTTCTCCTGGCTCGGTGTGCTCGCGGACGTCGCACCCTCGACCGACGAACTGATCTACGCCTGGCATCAGGACGGATTCGCGATGCACTCGATGCGGTCGTCGACGGTCAGTAGGCTCTACCTGCAGGTACCGAACGGCACCGACATAGACACGTGGTCCGACGACAGAATCTGGGATGCCTTGGCGGTACGTCTCGGACACGGTCAGGACGGGTGGGAGCTGACTCCGGGCCCCATCACCGAGAAGAGCGTGCTGCCGATGCGCAGTTACGTGCAGACCCCGATGCGGCACGGAAACCTCTTCCTGGCGGGAGATGCCGCGCACATCGTGCCGCCGACCGGTGCGAAGGGCCTCAACCTTGCCGTCGCTGACGTGGCTATGCTGGCACCGGCTCTGGCGCAGAAGCTGAAGGGCAACGATTCCCGAGCGGCCGACAGCTACAGCGACACCGCACTTCGACGCGTGTGGCGCTGCACCCACTTCTCCTGGTGGATGACGACGATGCTGCACACCGGCGACGACCCCTTCGACGCGCAACTGCAGCTCTCCCAGCTGAAGTGGGTGGCGTCCAGCGAAGCGGGTGCCATGGGGCTGGCGGAGAACTACGCCGGTCTGCCGATCGGTTTCTGACCTAGTGCGCTGCAGAACTCGAAGTTATGGACGGATTCTGCCCATAATTCATCCACAACTTCGAGTTCGGCGGTCCAGCACGTAGGTGACGGTGACACCGGCGACCAGTCCCCAGAACGGAGCCCCGAGGCCCCCGACGTCGATGCCCGAGATGGTGACCAGCAAGGTGATCAGGGGCGCGAGCACCGGGCGGCCGGTCGAGTCCGAGAACGCGGCAGTGAAGGCACCGCGCAGCGCCTCGAGCATGGCCAGACCTGCGAGGGCGGCAATGAACGTTGCGGGTACCACGGCCACGCCACGCACCAGCAGTGGTGCCAGTAGACCCACCACGACGGCCATTGCGCCGCAGGTCATTCCGGCTGTGTACTGCCGCGACCGCTCGCCGACGGCAACGAGCAAGGCGTTGGTGGGACCGGCGAGACACGTCGATACCGCACCCAGCGGAGCGACGAGAAGCGACCCGACCCCGCATGCGATGGTGAACACGGTCATCGGCGGTCGATGGCCCGCAGAAGTCAGTACTGCGGCACCTTGACCGTTCTGCACCGCGATCACCGTGATGGCGAGCGGTATGACCAACTGCGCCAGTGCCGCACCACTGAACGTCGGCGCAACGAGCTCCGGCAGACCGATCAGGGTTAGCTCGGCCGCAGGCCCGGTCACTCGGGCAAAACCGCCTGTGACCACGAGGGCGGCGAGACCGGCAAGCAATGCCGCGAGCACCGGCGGTATCCGCTTCGACCACGTAGCGGATCGGGTCAACGCAATCCATGCCACGACCATGGCACCGGCTACGATCACGTTGGACGAAACAGACTGCACCAGTCCGGTTCCGAACGACAGAAACGCGCCGGCGACCATCGCCATCACGACGCTGTGTGGCAGGAAGGCCATCAGTTTCGTGACCACCCCGGTGGCTCCGAGAACAATGATGAGGACTCCGGTAGCGAGGTAGGCCCCGACAACTTCCGGCCAGGTCAGCGTGGCCAACGACTGACCGACCAGAACAGTGCCCGGAATTGTCCAGAAGAAGCTCAGTGGCATCCGGTAGACCCAGCTCGCCAGCACGGTGAGGATGCCGTTGAGCACGAACACCCCGAACACCCACGACGCGGTCTGCGCGGCGGTGAGTGAACCCGCTGCCGCGGCTCCCATGATGACTGCAACCGGCCCGGTTGCACTGAACAGCACTCCGGTGGCTCCTGCGCCGAAGTACTGCCCGCCGAAGTCGGCGCGCAGATCACGCAGACTCGGCGGGCGACGCACGAAAATACCGGTCATTCAGCCACTTTCATCGGTTCGCTGGATACTGGATCGGACTGGCGCAGGGCCCGCATCGCGGGAACAGCGGTGGTGACGAGAGCGCCAAGCAGTGCTACGACGGCAAAGATGTAGAACGCCGTGGACGACGCGATGCCGGCTCCGAGCAGGATTCCGCCGAGCAACGGTCCGAGGATACCGCCGAGCCGGCCGAAGCCGGCGCACCAGGCAACGCCGGCCGCGCGAGCGGTGGTGGGGTAGTAGTTGGAGACGAATCCGTAGATCAGCACCTGGGTTCCGATGGCACCGATGCCGGCACCTGCCACGGCGACGAGTAGAACTCCGATCGGGAAGTTCAGCGTGAGCAGTACCAATGACAGCGCGGCGAGGCAGAACGTGACCGCGATGACGCGTTGGGGTCCGGTACGGTCTGCGATGCGCGATGCGATCAAACCACCGACGATGGCACCGCCGTTGAGCACCAACAAGGACGACAGTGATCCCTTGGCGTTGTAGCCGGCCTCGGACATGATCTGCGGCAACCAGGTGTTGAGGCCGTAGGTCAGCAGCAGCCCGGAGAAACTCATGAGCCCGAGCAGGGCAGTCGGTCGTAGCAGCGGCTTGCGGGCCAATGCTGCGAATCCGACGCGATCGCCGGCGACGACCGGTTCGCCCCGGGCATCGGAATGCCGGTCCGTTCGCAGATCTTCTGTGCGTCGGCGACGCGTCCGTGCGCGAGTAGCCAGCGCGGGGACTCCGGCATACGAAGCAGGGCCAGCGGCAGCAGTACGAACAGTGGCAGCGCACCCAGCCAGAACAGTCCGCGCCAACCGATGGAATCCTGCAAGGTGATCGCGGCCAAGGATGCCAGCACACCGCCGGCCGGAATTCCGCTGTAGACGATGGCGTTGAACAGGTTTCGCCGTCCTGGGGGTGCGAATTCGGCAATCATCGCTCCGACGGTGGCGACGAGGCCGCCGACCCCGATGCCGGTCAGGAACCGCAGAACGCCGAACATCGTGACGTTCTGTGCGAGGGCGGTGGCCCCCATTCCGATCGAGAACCAGACGATGCACGTCAGCATCGTTCTGCGACGGCCGATCCGATCACCGAAGGTGCCAGCGGTGAGAGCGCCGACCATGACCCCGATCAGTGCGTAGGAACCCAGTGCACCAGCGGTTTCCGGATCCAGCGCACCCAGCTGAGCAGAATCGGCAAGTAGCGTCGGCAGCACGGTACCGTAGACGACGAGGTCGTACCCGTCGAAAACGATTGCGGCCGTGGACAGTGCGACGATCCACAGCACGCTGCGGCGGTGTCGATCACTTTCCCAACTGGTGGTGGCGGTGGAGGCCGGTGCAGTCATCGGGGATCCTTGTCGGTCAGGGGAGTACCGCTTCGCGGAGCGAATCGGCGCGGACGGCCGAGCGGGTCGAATCACTGTCCCAAACAGTGGGCTGAGTCACACCAGGGCTTTGCCTAGTGCTTACCTCGGCATTGCGGGAACCGGCGCGTCCCGATCATGTTGTGGAGCCGTCGTCGGTGGTTCGCGCCGCGGCCAGCTCGGCTCGCGAACGGACACCCATTTTCGCGTACACCCGGGTCAGGTGAAACTGAACCGTCTTGACCGAGAGGAACAATTCGGCCGCCACCTCACGATTGGTCATGCCGGTAGCAACCAGGCTCGAGACGGCGTCCTCCTGCGGGGTCAGTGCATCGTGCGCTCTGTCCTTCAGAACTGCATGCACGCCACCGGCTTTGAGCTCACGGTCGCACCGCCGTACGTACGTGTTGGCCCCCAGCGTCAGATAGCCTTCACGGGCCGCACTGACGACAGCATCGGCCTCGCGTCGCTTACCGGCTCTACGCAGGGTCTGTCCGTAGGCGTAGTTGACCCGGGCGCGGTCGTACGTCAGTGGCAGTGGTGCCAACGAAGCGAGTGCATCCTCGAATGATGCTCGGGCAGAATCGAGATCGCCCATTGCGCCGTGCAACCGACCACGAGCACAGGCAAGGCGTGCGCGTGCGGACCGATGCCCACGATCGCGCACTCTCGCCTCGTGCGGACTCAGGAACTCGTCCGCCTCGTGGAGTCGGCCTTCGACTATCAGCGCATTGGCGTACACATCGGGCCACGCCCAGAAGCCGGGTTCGGATACGTCGGCCTGAGCCCACTGTTCGGTCAACGGGGCCAGTGCGCGCAGGACCCCGGCGTAGTCGGCTCGAGCCTCCGCGATGGCTGCCCGACCGAGAGCGGTTGGTACCCGCATGATCTCGTAGTCACGCGCACCGGAGTCGCCTCGGTGTGCGCTGGTGGCTGCGGCCTCCCAGTCGCCGCGGAGCGCGTGTATCTGCGTCGCGGTCCATTGGAGCAGCGGAACGATCAACGCGGCACCGGAGCGGTCGGCGAGGTCGGAACCGGCTCCTACCAACCGAAGCGCCGCATCCCACTCACCGGTGACGAAATACGTGCGCGCCAGCCAACCGTGGGCCCACAACGAGATTCGCGTGGAACCGCCGAGAAAGTCGGTCGGTGCGGCGGCTTCGAGTTCCGAGCGCGCGAGGTCGATGTGGTCCGTTGCGAAGTGCAGCCAGCCTGCACCCATCTGGACCCGTTGTCCGACGGCCCCGGTACTGGCGTGACCCCACAGGTCTCGGTAGCTGGTCAATGCTTCTGCTACACGGCCCGTGCCGGCCAAGCCGAGACCTCGAATGGACTGCGCTTCCACTGCGGTCGCGTGGTCTGCTCCGACCAGTTCGACTGCGCGATCGGCCCACATCACGAGATTGGCACCGTCGCACCGGGCCAGATTGTGCAGTACCTGCCGATGACAGATCACGGCTGCGACCTCAGGGTCGTGCCGCGTCCGTACCAGCTGCCATGCCCGAGTGAGCCGAGCGTCGGCCTCGTTGGGGCGCCCGCGCAGAATAGCCAGATAGCCGAGTACTGCATTGCGAGTGGGGGTTTCCCGGAAGCTCTCGATCTCGGCGATGTAGTCGGAGGCAGTCCGCATGTCCCCGGCACCGATGAGGGCATCCACCGCACGCACGAGCCGGTCCTCGCGCGCATGCGGGTCCTCGGTCGATCGACTCGACAGCAGATACAGCCTTGCGGCCGCAGCCCATTCGCCGATTCCTGCGCGTGACGCCGCTAGTACGTCCAGGCGGTCCGAGACCAGCGGATCGGGCAACGGCGACGCGTGAACCAGATGAGCCAGCTGATCGGCCGGGTCGGTCTCCGCTGCGGCAGCGGCGCGATGTACCTGTGCCCGCTCGACCCTGCTCATCGTCGCGAGCACGGCAGCGCGGACCATGGGATCGCGAACTTCGAGGATGGTCGCCGCGGAGCTGCGTCGAACGGTCACCAGGGCCAGTTGTTCTGCGAGATCGACAGCAGGCCAGGGATCGTCGATGCCGGCGACCTCGCACACCGTGGTCAACGGCCGGCCGTCTTCGAGAACGGTGACGGCCGAGACCAGAGCCCGCGCGTCGTTTGTGCAGAGAGCCAGTGTGGTCCGAACGTATGCCTCCACGAAGGCGGGCGCAGGTAGGTCGGGGCGAACACCCTTCCAGGTCTCGCGCGGCACCTCGTCCAGTAGCGCCGAGGCGTGTCGCGGACGTCCACCGGTGTGATGCGTCAGGTGAGCAGCGGCGGACGGTGACAGGACGACCCCCTGCAATGCGGCGAGCTCGGCAATCGCCGAGCTCGCCAGCGCCGGTACGGCCAGGGACATGTCTGCAGCGCGATCGAGAACCCGGTGCGAGTCGATCGATCCGTCGGGCAACGGCTTTCGCGTACAGATGACCATGAGTTTCGCGGCTCGGTGATGCCGAACGGCGGAGGCGAAGGCGCGGAGCGAGTCCGCATCGCAGTCGTGCGCGTCGTCGATCAGCAGGATCGTCGTACCGTCCGTCGACAACGCGTCGGCGATGCGGTGTCCCCACTCGACCGGGTCCGTCCCTTCGTTCGACACTTCCGGGACGAGTTGCGTCACCAGGCCGAACGGCAGGTGCGTCTCCCACGGCACAGCACCTGCGCGGCGCACCACCGGGCGCACTCCCTCGCCGCCGACCGTCCGTTCCACTTCACGCAGAATCGACGATGCACCGATACCTGCCGGGCCGGTCAGCACCACGAAGGTCGCCGAACCGTCGAGTGCATGGATCAGGACGTCCAGCAGTTCACCGCGGCCGATCAACGGTGAAGGGGACATGACGTCACCGTATCCGCGTCGCGCGGGTGCGTCCGCCGATCGAACCAACACAGTCATGCCTCAGCCCGGGTCGCCGCCGGCCACCGGAAGCACGGTGCCGGTGATGTACGACGCCTCGTCGGAGGCAAGGAAGCAAATGGCAGCGGCTTGCTCGTCGAGGGTTCCGTAGCGCTTGAGCAACGACGAGTCCACGGTCTGGTCGACTATGGCCTGGTACCAATCCTTCTCCTGCTCCGTCGAGGGTGCGGGACCACGAGCGACGCGTCGCGGCGGAGCGTCGGTGCCGCCGGGAGCCGTGGCAACCACGCGAACCCCGTACGGTGCTGCCTCGAGGGCCAGAGTTGCCGTGATGGCGTTGACGCCTCCCTTCGCGGCTGCGTAGGGCACCCGGTGGATGCCGCGGGTGGCGACCGAGGAGACGTTGACGATGGTGCCCCCGCCGCGTTCGATCATGTGCGGAATCACGGCGCGGCAGGACCACAGCGTCGGGAAGAGCGACCGGGATATTTCCTTCTCGATCTGCTCGGGCGGATACTCGGCGAACGGTTTGGCCCAGATGGTGCCGCCGACGACGTGAATGGACACGTCGACGCGGCCGTGCGTGCTGAGCGCGGCGTCCACCACCGACGAAGCGTCCTCCCATGTTTCGAGGTCGGCGATGACGGGAGTGGCTTCGACTCCGTCTTGCCGAAATTCCTCGGTGAGAGATTCGACCAACTCGGACCGGTCGGCCAGAATCAGTGCTCCGCCTTCGGCTCCGATCCGGCGAGCCACGAATTCGCCGATACCTTGGGCCGCGCCGGTGATCAACACGACCTTGCCTGCGAATCGACCCGGACTGACGAACTTGGGCCTCTTCTGGGTGCGAGATTCGTGCATGGCGCGTTTCATCGTCGCCTTCGAGCGGTCGGCATGATCGGCGATCAATGTCCGAGCGCGGTCACGGTCCTCGGCCTCGAATGCGTCGACGATGTCCAGGTGATCCTGGGCGCACAGCGGATCGCACCACGTCGCGTTGCGCAATACGTCTTCCATCGCGGCCTTGACGCCGAGAGCCCGATAGGCCTGCAGCAGATGCTCGTTGCCCGTCTGGGTGAACAGGTAGTCGTGAAAAGCGGCATTGGTCTCGGTGTATGCCGCGGCATCGACGAACCGATCGCCGTCGACGTAGCGAGTGGTGGTCTCGGCCAACAGCCGATATCCGGAGATCTGCTGCGACGACAGTCGGCCGATCACGAGTTCGAGAGCACCGAGTTCGAGGGCGCGCCTGGCCTCGAACACGGCATCGGACTCGTGTACCGAGGGGTGCTCCTCACCGATCTCGTACCCCGAGGTCGAAGCAGGGGAGGGTTCGGGACTGCGCGCGACGAGGGGCTGGATATCTCGCGACGGCCAGATTCGCTGCGCTGCAACCGAATGTGCCTCCGGTGACTGCAACAGATCGGCGTCCTCGTCCAATCCGACCCGATCGGCCGTCGACCCGGCCACGGCGACGCGCTGACCGGCGATCGCACGCATGGTGTCGACCTCCTCGGTTGCCGAAATGCCGGTGCCGTGCGAGCGCAGAGGTTCCGCCGAACTACTCGCGAACACCGCTCTCCCGAAGATGGTCCTGCCGTCCGAACTGGGCTCGACGCCCCGCTGTGGCGAAGGAAGAACGGCAGGCTCGGCTACATCGTCCACTGCGGCCGGCTCGTCATCGACCAGAACCTCAGGGGCCGGTTCTTCGTCGAGACTGTCCTTCGCAGCTGCCGAGGACGGTGCGAACTTCTCGTAATAGAAGCCGGTCGGTCCGATGCCTGCCTCGGTGAAGTGTGTTCGGACGGCCTCGACCATGGGAGGGGGACCGCACAGGTAGACCGCGACGTCGCCGTCGTTGAGGTGTGCATCGGTCAACAGGGCGGTGACGTATCCCTTGTTCGCGGCGGTGCTCGCGGGGTCCGACACACAGTGATCCCACGTGAATTCATCCAACGACGAGGCCAGGTCGGCGAGCTCGTCCAGCTGAACGACATCGTCGTCGGTGCTGGCACCGTAGACGAGATGCACGGAACGAGTACTCGATTCGGCCGCCATGGTGCGCAGAATCGACAGGATGGGAGCCAACCCGGTGCCGCCGGCCAGTAGTAGCGCCGGTCGCTGAGCCTCGCGGAGAAAGAAACTGCCGTGCGGGCCGGTGAACGAGATCTTGTCGCCCACGGCGGCGGTATCACTCAGGTAGGTGGACATCAGTCCGCCCGGGGTGAGTTTGACCAGGAACTCCAACTCGTCCGAACCCGACACACAGCTGAAGGAGTAGGACCGGGTTTCCTCGGAACTGGGGACGGTGATGTTGACGTACTGGCCGGGGAGGAAAGCGAGGGTGCCACCTGTGGGTGCCTCGACGGCGAGTCTGACCGTTGTGGGAGAGAGCTTTTCCACAGCGCTCACCATCGTGTCGTGAGTTGCCGCTCGAGTTTTCGCGACCGCCGAGGTGCTGGCGATCTGCAGCACCAGATCGGAGGAGGGCTTCATGCTGCAGGGCAGACAGTATCCTTCGTCCGATTCCGACTGTGAGAGTGCATCGTCGAGGTAGGTGCCTCCGTCGTATTCACCCGATTCGCACAGAGCCTTGCAGGTTCCGCAGGCACCGTCGCGGCAGTCGAGGGGAATGTTGATCCGCGATCTGTAGGCGGCGTCGGCGACGGTCTGATCGGCCTCGCAGGTGATGAAGCGGGTGACGCCGTCCTCGAAGGACAGTGCGACGGAATGGCTCACGATGGAACTCCTCGAATTACGGCAGGTCGATCAGAAGTGGTAGATGTCGACGACGTGGTGGATGTAGTCGTTCTTGAGCACCACGGTCTTGCGTCGGATGAGCGGCGAGTCGCCGGAGAAGTCGATCGTGTAGAACGAGGTTCCGTAGTACGGATCGATCGTCTTGTAGCGGAAGTACATCGTGTGCCAATTGAATCGGACGTCGACGATGTCTCCCCGGCGCTCGATGACCTCGACATTGCTGATGTTGTGACTGGTCCGGGGTTCCGGTATCGATGTGGCACTGGAGCGTTCGGTCCGGATGCGGAACACGCGATCTTCCAGACCACCCTTGTTCTCGTAGTAGATGAGCGAGATGTCGGTCTGTGGATCCTCGGTGAGCAGGTCGTTGTCGTCCCAGCAGGGCATCCAGTATTCGACGTCGTCCGCGTAGCACGTGAGCCACTTCTCGAACTCACGATCGTCGAGGTAGCGCGCTTCGCGGTACAGGAACTGCTCGATGGACGACTGGGTGATCAGGCGAGCCGGGGCGCTCTGCCGGTTATCGGTGTTGTCGACGGTGGCAGTCATGTCAGACCTCCTGTGCTGCAGCGGTTGCGCGCTGCTTGTCGAGGGCAGCAAGCAGAGTCTTGCGCCAGTAGCCGTGCTGAACGGGGAACAGCCCCTCGTCCTCGTTCTTGACTCCCGCCGAGATGACACCGGGCATGTCCAGTGCCTCGGCCACCGGATCGGGTCCGGTGAGCCAGTGCTCCGCGCCGCGGCTCATGTCGTTCCACGGCGCGTTGGTCGCCTGGAACGTCAGCTGGCACGAGCGGAACTCCTCCAGGTCGTCGGGTGTTGCCATGCCGGAGGCGTTGAAGAAGTCCTCGTACTGCCGGATTCTGTGTGAGCGAGCCTCTTTGCTTTCGCCCTTGGGCGCGATGCAGTAGATGGTGACCTCGGTCTTGTTGGGCGCGATCGGCCGGAAGTGCCGGATCTGGGTGCTGAACTGGTCCATCAGGTAGACGTTCGGGTACAGGCACAGGTTGCGCGAACCCTTCACCATGAATTCGCCCTTGGCGTCGCCGAATTTCTCCTTCAGCGCGTCCATCTGATCCCAGAGCGGGCGGTCCTGCGGGTTGGCCGCCCAGGTCCACAGGCAGAGATGACCGTTGGGATAGGACCAGTAGCCGCCGCCGGACTTGCCCCAGCCGCCGGCGTCGAGCGCCTTGGTCGTGTTCTTGGATTCGCCGTTGTTGCGGCGCGAGGTGGTCGCGGCGTAGTTCCAGTGCACCGCGCTGACGTGATATCCGTCGGCTCCGTTCTCCGCCTGCACTTTCCAGTTTCCGTCGAAGGTGTACGACGAGGATCCGCGCAGAACTTCCAGGCCCTCGGGCGACTGGTCGACGAGCATGTCGATGACCTTCGTGGTGTCACCGAGATGCTCGGCAAGGGTCGAGACATCGTCGTTCAGGCTCGCGAAGAGAAAACCGCGGTAGCTCTCGAAGCGAGGGACCTTGGTGAGGTTGTGCGATCCGTCGACGTCGAATGTGTCGGGGTAGCCGGCTCCGTCGGGATCCTTGACCTTGAGCAACGTGCCGTCGTTTCGGAATGTCCAGCCGTGGAAGGGGCAGGTGAGCGTGGTGCGGTTGTCCGTCTTGCGCCGGCACAGCATCGCACCGCGGTGGGCGCAGGCATTGATGAGGCAATGCAGCTCACCGTCCTTGTCGCGGGTGATGACAACGGGCTGACGACCCATGTGAACCGTGAAGTAGTCGCCGTTGTTCGGCAGCTGACTTTCGTGGGCGAGGTATATCCAATTCCCCTCGAAGATGTGCTTCATCTCGAGCTCGAAGACCTCTTCGTCGGTGAAGATGCTGCGGTTGGCGCGGTAGATGCCCGCAGCCGCGTCGTCGATCACGGCTCTGTCGATCGTGTTCTGTACCTGATCCAGCATGTCGGTCATATCGGGTTCCTCCAGGCGCTTCGAGTTCGATTACAAGCGACTGTGTCAGGGAGTGGCCGCCGTCACACCAGGGCTTTGCCTAGGCCCAACCTGGGTGCGTATTGATCGTTGCTACTTATCAATCGACAGCAAATAGGTCTTTGTCAACGATGGATTACCGCCATACTGTGGTCAGGGTCACCCACTGACGTGCAGAAAGGCTCGGTCATGGAACTTCGTCACCTGTACCACTTCGTGGCCGTGGCCGAGACCCGGCACTTCGGGCAAGCGGCGACGCGGCTGCACCTGGCTCAGCCGGCTCTCTCGCAATCGGTTCGCCAGTTGGAGGCGGAGTTGGGTGTGACGCTGCTGGCCAGAACGACCCGTCAGGTGAGCCTGACTCCAGCGGGCGAGTTCTTCTATCGAGAGACGCTTCGCAACCTGGACAACCTCGAGCAGAGTGCGCGGGGAGTGCGACGGATTGCCGACGGCCGATACGGATTGGTGCGCATCGGCTTCACCGGTACCGCGGCCTTCGATCAACTGCCGCCGATCGCTCGGGCGATCAAGCAGCGACTGCCCGGTATTGCGCTCGAAATCCATGGAGATCTACTGACCCCGGCCCAGGTGGAGGGTCTGCGCTCGGAGCATCTGGACGTTGCGGTGCTGCGGCCACCCGTGGCGGGTGACGACCTGGTGCTACGGAAGATCACCACGGAATCGTTGGTGCTCGCGTTGCCCGTCGATCACCGTTTCTCCACCGAACCGGCGCTCGACGTCGCCGATCTCGCGTACGAGGACTTCGTCATGTATGCCGACACGCATTCGGTGGTCAACGAAGCCGTGGTGACGAGCTGCAGAGCCGCGGGCTTCACTCCGAGGCGCGAGCACGAAGCCCCGGACACCTCGGTTCTCCTGGCACTCGTCGCGGCCGGTTTGGGCGTGGCGTTGGTCCCCGAATCCGTCCGCGCCCTGCAGTTGAACGGCGTCGTCTTCCGTGACATCTCCGGCGCGAGCACCATCGATCTGGCGTTGGCCTGGTGCCGAGATCGGCCGTCGGCGCTCGTCGATGCGCTCGTCGCTGCCCTCGAAGACGCGGGAGTGCTCCCTCCACTCGAACTATCCGAACCGTCTGCTCAGCTGAAGGACCAGTCATGAAAATCGTTGCCGTCGATGCGATCCCGTACTCGATTCCGTACCGAAAGCCGCTGAAGTTCGCCAGCGGCGAGGTCAGTGCCGCCGAACATGTTCTGGTTCGAGTTCATACCGACGACGGGGTCGTCGGAGTCGCCGATGCTCCGCCGCGGCCGTTCACGTACGGCGAGACTCAGCGTGGGGTAGTGGCGGCGATCGAGACTTTGTTCGCGCCCGCGGTTCTCGGACTCCCGCTCACCGCGCGTGAGGTTGTCAACGCGAAACTTGCTCGTACAGTGGGCAACCCGGTTGCAAAGTCCGCTGTCGACATGGCGATCTGGGACGCTTTGGGGCAGAGCCTGGATCTGCCGGTGACCGAACTTCTCGGCGGCTACACCGACCGAATGCGAGTGGGCCACATGCTCGGGTTCGACACCCCGGCTGCGATGGTCGACGAAGCAACCAAAATGCGCGAGACGTACGGCATCGAGGTCTTCAAGGTCAAGGTCGGCCGTCGGCCCATCGACCTCGACACGGCAGTCGTACGCGCTCTTCGAGAAGGACTGGGCGAGAGCGTCGAACTCTATGTGGACGGCAACCGAGGCTGGACCGCAGCCGAGTCTGCGCGCGCCATGAAAAACATGGCAGATCTGGGCCTGACCCTCGCCGAGGAACTGTGCCCGGCCGACGACGTTCTCGGACGTCGCTGGCTGGTGAAGCAACTCGACGTTCCGTTCGTCGCCGACGAATCGGCGACCACCCCCGCCGAAGTCACTCGCGAGATACTCGGCGGTTCCGCGACGGCAGTGAGCATCAAGACCGCTCGCACCGGGTTCACTCGCTCGCTCCGAACTCACCACCTGTGCGAAGGTCTCGGCGTCGACGTGGTGATGGGAAACCAGATCGACGGCCAACTCGGCACAGCCTGCACCGTTGCCTTCGGTGCAGCCTTCGACCTCACCTCCCGCCGAGCCGGCGAGCTGTCGAACTTCCTCGACATGAGCGACGACTTGCTCACCGAAAGCCTCGTCATCCGCGACGGCGAACTGCACGTACTGCCGGGTTCCGGTCTCGGCGTCCGTATCGACCCCGACAAACTCGCGAGATATCGCATCGACCACTGATTTCAGCCCGAATCCCACCTTCGACCAAGGAGTTCTCCATGAGCATCGACCACGCCCCCTCGACGGAATCCAGCACCGAGGTGGCCACCGCAGCCGCATCGGGTGCCAACGCCACCGAACGTTTCACCTCCGACAAGCAGGCTGCCGCGGACACCCCGCCCGAGCGTGTGAGCCTGCTTGCCCGCCAGGTTCTTTCGGCGGTGCACGACACGATTCGCGAACACAAGGTCACCTACGACGAGTACAACGCCCTCAAGGCATGGCTGATCAACGTCGGTCAGACCGGTGAATGGCCGCTGTTCCTCGACGTCTGGGTGGAGCATGTTGTCGAGGAAGTTGCCGGTGAATCCCGTGAGGGCAGCAAGGGCACCATCGAAGGTCCGTACTACGTCCCGAACGCACCCGAGCTCGGGTCTGCGGCAATTCTGCCCACTCGCGACGGCGAACAGGGCACCCCACTGCTGTTTCAGGGACAGGTCACAAGCGTAGACGGCAGCCCACTGCCACATGCGGTCATCGAGATCTGGCATGCCGATTCCGATGGCTTCTACTCCCAGTTCGCGCCCGGAATTCCGGAGTGGAACCTGCGTGGCACGGTGACCTCCGACGATCAGGGCCAGTTCTGGATTCACACCATGAAGCCTGCGCCGTATCAGATCCCGACCGACGGTGCGTGCGGCAATCTCATCTCCGCCGCCGGGTGGCACCCGTGGCGGCCGGCGCACCTGCACCTCAAGGTCGCGGCCGATGGCTACCAGCAGATCACCACTCAGCTCTACTTCCCGGGTGACGCCCACAACGACGACGACGTCGCCAATGCCGTCAAGCCCGAACTGATTCTCGACCCTCGGGACGTCGACGGCGGCCAAGAAGTGACGTACAACTTCGTACTCGACAAGGCCTGAGCCACATGCTCTTTGCAGTGAACATGGCCGTCGCGCTGCCGCAAGACCTCGATGCCGATGTACGAGCCGACACCCTCGCCAGGGAGAAGGCGTACTCGCAGCAACTGCAGCGCGACGGGGAATGGGTGAGTATCTGGCGGATCGTCGGCCAGTACTCCAACCTCAGCATTTTCGACGTCCGGGACAACGAGCGGCTCCACGAGATCCTGTGGAATCTGCCGCTGTTCCAGTACATGACGATCGAGGTATCCCCGCTCGCGCAGCACCCGTCGGATATTTCTGCGGTGTGAAAGCTCTGCCGAACTCGAAGTTATGGACGAAATGCGGCTGAAATCCGTCCATAACTTCGAGTTCGGCGGGCACGGAGGCGTCGACCCTGTCATTCGTTACCCTTGCGGGACAGCGAGAGAACAGGGTCATTCACAGTGTCAGATATCGACGCCACGTCGGCGCGGACGGCCGTCGCAGTGCGCGCGACCTATACGGCGTTCATCGCGGCCGGTTTCGCCTTCGCCAGTTGGGCTTCTCGGATTCCGCAGGTGCGTGATCGGCTGGAACTGACCTCGTCCCAGCTCGGTATCGTGCTGCTCGCCATTGCAGTCGGGTCTCTGCTTGCGCTACCGATGTCGGGAATCATCATAGGCCGCTTCGGATCTCGGCTCACGGTCACCGTGATGTCCCTCGTTCTCGCGGCCGGTCTGACGATCATCGCCACCGGATATCTCGTGGGTGTGGTGCCGTTGCTCATCGGTCTGTTCGTGCTCGGCTTCGCCAACGGTGCGTGGGATGTTGCCATGAACGTGCACGGTGCGGTGGCCGAACGTCGGCTCGGACGCTCGATCATGCCGCGGTTTCACGCGGGTTTCAGCGCCGGCACCGTGGTCGGAGCTCTGATCGGCACGCTGATGGTGGCGCTGAACGTCTCGGTCATGGCGCATCTGCTGGCGGTTGCAGCCGTCGTCGTCGGGGTTGTTCCACGGGGAGTGCGCCACTTCCTTGACGAATCCGACGCCGAACCCGAACAGTCGACCTCCGAGGCATCCGATACCCCCCGGCCGCACGCTCTTGCGCGGTGGAAGGAGCCGCGGACCCTACTGATTGGCGTCGTCGCATTGTCGTTCGCGTTCGCCGAGGGCAGCGGGAACGACTGGCTCAACATCGCCTTGATCGACGGCTATGCCGCGTCGGCCGTGGCCGGGACTCTGGCGTTCACCACGTTCCTGGTCGCCATGACCGCTGTGCGGTGGTACGGAAACGGGCTCCTCGATCGCTACGGCAGAGTCGTGGTGCTGCGAGGATTAGCCGGCGTGTCGGTCGTCGGAGTGCTGCTGTTCGTGTTCAGTGCGGTTGCGCCGCTGGCCTTTCTGGGAGCGTTCCTGTGGGGATCGGGGGTGTCGCTCGGGTTCCCCGTGGCCATGAGCGCGGCCGCTGACGAGCCCGCAGCCGCGGCCGCACGCGTGAGTGTGGTGGCCTCCATCGGGTACTTCGCCTTCCTCGGCGGCCCGCCCCTCATCGGCTTCCTCGGCGGTCATGGTGACGTGCTCCAGGCACTGCTCGTCGTGGCCGGCCTGCTTGCGACTTCGATGCTGGTGATGGGGGCGTTGCGACCGCTGGCCGGGTCGAACTCTCGACACTGAATTCGTAGTCGCGGCGCAGAAAATCTCGGATACTGTGGCCGGTATGCGCACCGACGAGTATCGGAAATACGACGGCCTCGGACTGGCCGAACTGGTATCGAACGGAGAGGTGACGCCGCGCGAACTGCTCGACTGTGCCTTGGGGCGCGCGAAATCGGCAGATCCGGCGCTCAATTCGATTGTCCGAACCATGTCGGATCAAGCCGACGATCAAGTGACGCGGCCGCTGCAGGGACCGTTCGCCGGCGTGCCGTTTCTGATCAAGGACCTCTCGCAGGACTATGCGGGCCTGCCTACCTCCAGCGGATCGCGTTCGTTGACGCAGCTGCCGATGCCCGAGCACTCCACGGTGGTGCAGCGTTGGCTCGATGCAGGATTGGTGATCTTCGGAAAGACCAACACCCCGGAATTCGGGGCGAAGGGAATCACCGAACCAGTGGTCCACGGCGCGACTCGAAACCCGTGGGATCGCAGTAGAACTCCCGGTGGCTCGTCCGGGGGATCGGCCGCCGCGGTCGCGGCCGGCATCGTTCCGGTGGCCGGAGCCAACGACGGCGGCGGGTCCATCAGGATTCCGGCGTCGTGCTGTGGGCTCGTCGGCCTCAAGCCGGGACGCGGTCTGGTGCCGTCCGGCCCTACCTTCGGTGAAGCCATGCACGGGGCGGCGGTACACGGCGTCGTGTCGCGATCGGTACGCGATACCGCCGCGATGCTGGACGTGTTGGCGGGCGGTGAGGCGACGTCCGGCTACTCGTCCGCGCGTCCGGACGGCACCTTTCTTTCTCGAACGCACCAGGACCCCAAGCCTTTACGTATAGGGATGTACGCACGCACATCGGTGAACCCGAATCCCGCTCCGCAGGCCGTCGCCGCACTGGAAGAGGCAGCGAAGCTACTGACCGACCTCGGCCACACCGTCGAACTTCTCGACGCCGCGCCGTACGACGACACAGCCCTCAATCGCGAATTCCTGCTGGCCTGGTTCACCTACCTGGCGTGGGAGATGGAGGAGGTCAAGCGTAGAACCGGCTGCGGCGACGACGCATTCGAGCGTGACACCCGAATCATGGCTGCTCTGGGCAGATCCGCCAGCGGAGTCGACTATCTGGATGCAGTGGAGGGTCGCCACGTTCACGTTCGTGCGCTGGCCACCTACTTCGAGACCTACGATCTCCTGCTCACGCCTACTCTTGCCGAGCTACCGCCGAAGATCGGGGCCTTCGATCTCGCGAAGCCGCTGCAGCTGGCCTCGGACTTGTTGATACGCAGCAGAACTGCGGGAATGCTGCGCTACACCGGCATCGTGGATCAGATGGTCGACGACAACATCTCGTGGATTCCCTACACTCAGCTGGCCAACGTCACCGGCCGTCCTGCGCTGTCGGTTCCGGTGCACTGGACCTCCGAGGGACTACCGATGGGCGCGCACTTCACCGCGCCGCTCGGCGGGGAGGCGCTGCTCGTCCAACTCGCCGGCCAGATCGAACGTGCAGCGCCCTGGGCGCATCGCTACGACACCCTCGGCTAGCGGGTCGCTCCCAACTGAGCCTTCCCCATGATTCCCGACGGCCGTTGCCGCACTCGGCCGTCGACGATGTCGACGACGCCACCGGCCCAGTCGGGGTCGGTGTCTGCGGCGGCTTGGGGATCGGCGTGGGTGTCGGTGCCTTCCTCGGCGACCACGGTGATGGACCGTTGCAAGGCCTCTCGGACACTCATCAGTGTGGTGTCCGGCTCGGCGAATACCTCCGTTGCGGCGTTGCCTCGGCGTACCACCATGTCGTGAGTGAGGCTGTCCACCAACGAGATCACCGTGCCGGGAGGCATGCCGGTGATGGTCGCGACGGCGCGGCCGACCAATCCGGTCGGCAGCAGCGGGACCGGAATCTGGGCACGGCGCAGACCGGCGACGCTTCCGTAGGCCTGCAGCAGTTCGGGGTAGCTCATTGTCTCGGTGCCGCCGATGTCGAACGAACCCGGGCGCGCCGTCTCGCCGAGGGCGCGAGCGATGATGGCGACCACATCGACGACGGCAATAGGCTGGACCTGCCTGCGCATCCACGTCGGAATGGGCGTGACCGGCAGGCGCTCGGTCATGCGTCGTACCAGTTCGAACGAGGTCGATCCGGAACCGAGGATGATTGCCGCCCGCAGCACGGTGGCGTCGACGGAACTGTTCATGAACGTCTCTTCGACCTGAAGTCGTGAGCGCAGATGATCCGAGAGAGGCGTGCCGTCGTCGGGGATGAGACCGGAGAGGTACACGATCCGCTGCAGACCGTTCCGTTCCGCCGCCGCAGCCATGGACTGAGCAGCGTGCCGATCCTTCTCGACGAAGTCTCCCTCGTCCATCGAGTGCACCAGGTAGACGACAGCGTCGACGTTCGCCGTCGCGGTGTCGAAGGTCTCGTGGTCGTCGAGGTCGAAGTGCACGGCGGTGACCTGGGCACCCCAGGCGAAACGCGACTTCTTGGCGGGATCTCGCATGGCCGCGTGAACGTCGTGGCCCTGCTCGAGGAGCACGGGGATCAGCCGAGACCCGATGTATCCGGTTGCGCCGGTGACCAGCACTCGCATGGTAGTTCTCGATTCTGTAGGAAAGGGCGATACCCGATCGGAGCAGTCTCACTCCATACCGTCGGGAGCAGATGACAGACTGTGCGGGTGAATGTGCGAACCAGGAACAACGTGAGGGTGGTCGGGGCTACCGGCGGTCCGGTGGTGATGCTTGCGCATGGCTTCGGGTGCGACCAGACATTGTGGCGTTCGGTGACCGAAATCCTGGCCCCACAGTTCCGAGTCGTCCTGTTCGATCACGTAGGGGCAGGTGCCGCGGACCCAGCGGCCTGGGACCCGGAGAAGTACGCCCACATGAGCGCTTTCGCGGCCGACATCGTCGACATCGCTCGGGAGCTCGAGCTGGAGAACGTCACGTTGGTCGGTCACTCGGTGGCGTCCATGATGGGCGTCCTTGCTGCCACTGCTGCACCCGAGGTGTTCACCAAGTTGATCCTGCTGACACCGTCTCCCCGCTACATCGACGAGGGCGATTATCGCGGCGGGTTCACTGCCGAGGACATCGACGAACTGCTCGAATCGTTGGACAGCAACTACCTCGGCTGGTCTGCCTCGATGGCGTCGGTGGTCGTGAACTCACCGGATCGACCTGACCTCGAGAATCTCTGGACCGCGAGTGTGTGCCGAACCGATCCGGCCTGCGCTCGGGTCTTCGCCCGCACCACCTTCCTGTCCGACAATCGCGCGGACCTGCCGGCGGTGCCGGTGCCCACGTTGATCATCGACAGTGCACGCGACACACTGGCCCCACCCCAGGTCGGCAAGTACGTACACGAGCACATCGCGGGGAGCGTGCGGGTGACGCTCGACGTGAGTGGCCATTGCCCGCAGATCACCGCACCCGAGGTGACCGCTCGGACCATCGCGGACTTCGTGGCACCATCGTGATCGATGACCTCGACGTCGAGGATCTCTACGAGAATGCACCGTGTGGGTATCTGTCCGTGCTCCCGGACATGCGCATCGCGCGTCTGAACGCGACGTTGGCCACCTGGTTGGGCTTCGAGGTGGACGGTCTGCTCGGTACCGACTTCGGCGAGCTGCTCACCGTCGGGGGCCGAATCCACTTCGAGACCCACTTCGGTCCGATGCTCTTGATGAACGGCAAGCTCGACGGCATCGCACTGGATCTGGTGACCTCGGATCGCCGCCGGTTACCGGTGTTCATGACCGCGAACGTCAAGATCGACGACGCGGGCAGGCCGGTGCTGATCCGCATCACCGCGCTCGACGCCCGAGATCGGCGTACGTACGAGCGCGAACTGCTCGAATCCCGCACGCGGGCAGAACTGCTGGCGAAGACACTGCAGCGGTCGCTGCTGCCCCCGAGTCTGCTACCGCCGTCGGGAATGACCGCGGCTGCGCACTACCACGCGGCATCGAGCGACGAGGTGGGCGGCGATTTCTACGATCTGTTTCCCCTCTCGGACGACCGGTGGGGTTTCTTCCTCGGCGACGTGTGCGGAAAAGGGGCATCGGCCGCAGCCGTCACATCGCTGACGCGGTACACGTTGCGTGCGGCCGCGGTATACGACCACGATCCGGTCGCAGTGTTGCACAACTTGGATTCGGTTCTGCGGCAGGAGTTTCGAGAGAACAACGCGCAGTTCTGCACGGCGGTGTTCGGCGTCCTCGGCCGCAGCGCCGACGGATTCCAGGTGTGCATGGCCAGTGGTGGCCATCCGCCTCCACTGGTGATTCGCGCCGACGGCAGCGCGGACTACGTGCACATGACCGGTGGGCAGCTCGTGGGAATTCTGCGTAACGCACGCTTCGTGTCGGCGACGGTGACACTCGGTGCCGGCGACACCTTGATGCTCTACACCGACGGACTCACCGAGGCGCGGGTCGACGTAGGTCGCTACGACGACGACGGTGCCCTGTTGGACTTCGCGACCGAGCACGCTCCCGCCGCTCCGGCAGACCTGATCGACCACCTGCGAAGGCTGCTGAACAGCTTCGGCGACGGTCTGGTCGACGACGCGGCGGTCATGGCATTGGGAGTCTCGTCAGCCTAGAGCGGCGCGTGCGGACGCCAGGTCCGAATGCAGTGCGAATTCCTGATCCAGGCCCATCAGCTTGATCGGGCGGCTGGTGGTCGGTCCGTCGGCGACGACCGAGAACGCGAGCGTGTCGCCGTGATCCTTCTGCGTCGTCGCCAGCACTGTCATAGCGGCCGAGGCCAGGAAGGAGACTGCCGAGAGATCGATGATCAACGCCGAGGGCGCAGATTCGATCTGTGCGTCGACAGCAGTGGCGAGGGCCGGCGCGGTGGTGACATCGAGTTCGCCGGACACCGCAATGACGGCCACTCGGCCATCGTTGCTGGACTGAATCGAAAAACCGGCGTTCGTATCGGCAGACATATGTACTCCTGGATCGTGACCCGCCGCGCTCGTCGACGGGGATGCGCACTATTCAATCAGTAGGGACTACTGGAAGGTGACCTGCGTTCCTCTGAGCGCGGGAGCACCGACCGTCGTCGTCCAAGACGGCACCGCATCGGGCTCGGTTCCGGTGGCCCCACCGTAGATGACGGCCAAAGTCTGCTGCTCGGTGACCGAGCCTGCGTACGAGGCCGGCACCGGCGAGAGTTGCGGGGCCGCAAGAGCCGGAAGGTTCTGCTCACCCGGGTTTCGTGTGGGCACCTGATAGGAGCCGTCGTTGGGTGCGCCGCCCGCATACTGGGGGAAGTACTCGCCGCCGGAGCGATCCAACGGGCTCGGGCAGCTCGGTGGACGGTTCTGCTCGAACAGTCTGGGTTCGTCCTGGTTCGGCAGATAACGTCCCTTCGGGTTGACGAAAGGCATGGAGACGTTGATGCCGGGATACTCGTCGCCGTCGCCGAGCAGAATTTTGCCGCGCCTGGCACCCTCGGCGAACTGTGAGACGGTGCAACCGAGAGCGGGCGAGAATTCGGCGAACACCTCGAGCGCCTCGCGTGAATTCGCGGCCAAGCCGATCAGCTGTGCGGAGTTCGCCTCCAGAAAGCCACCGGTCGTGTTCGAGGCCGAGATGACCGAGGAGTACAGCGTCTCGAGGGCCGGACGCCTCTCGACGACGGTGTTGCCGGTGGTCCTCAGGTTGTCCAACGCGTTGATCAATTCGGGTGCGGCATCGGAGTAGGTCTGCGAGAAGTCGGCGAGTCCGCGTAGGTCCTGCTGGATAGCCGGCAGCTCGGTGTTGAGCTCGGAAAAGATGTTCTCGAGTCGGTCGATGGTGAGACCGAGTTTTTCGCCGCGCCCGCTCAATCCCTGTGCCAGCGCACCGAGGGTGTTGGAGAGGTCCTCCGGCGGTACCGCCTGCAGCAACGGTAGGAGGCCGTCGAGCAGTTCCCCCACTTCGATGGCGTTGCCACTGCGATCCTGCTCGAGCACGGTACCGTCGCCGATCGGTGAGGCCGGTGCGCCATCCGGAAGAATCAGCGACACGTACCGCTCGCCGAACAACGTCTTGGGGAGCAGCCGCGCGGTGGCGTTGGACGGAATCATCGGGGCCATGTCCGGCTGGATCGCCAATTCCGAGGTGACGACGCCACCGTTGGTCGTCGCGGACCGGACTTCGCCGACGATCATGCCGCGCACCTTCACATCGGCATTGCGAGGGAGGGAGTTGCCGACGCTGTCGGTCTCCAGCGACACGGTGACGACGTCCTGGAAAGTCTTGTTGTACGAGGTGACGCTCCACCCCACGAAGACGACGATGAGTACGACGAGAGCAATTCCGAGGAGCCGGTTCTGCATCGGCGAGGGGGCGCCGGTCACGGGAAGCACGGATCGAGAGCGTCAACCATGCCGCGAACATTAGTGGTACATGACGTCACACTTACTACTGTGCGACTGGTTATGAGATGCACGTATCACCGGCGAAAACATGAGATGTAGCTCACATTCCAGTGGCCTGACTGAGAGTGCGCGCCCCGATTGTCGAGTGCGCGCCTGTGCTCGCGTCCGAGAACATGCGCGCACCCCACAAAAAGGGTGATCGGTTCCCCGATACGGCTCACGTACGCGAGCGCAACACCAGGTTCGCGGCGCTGATGTCGTCGATCACCAGATCGGTGATCAGGCCACCGCGCAGAGCCGCGGTGAGGGCGTCGAGTTTCGACTCGCCGGCCACGATGGCGACCCTGCGGGGAACGGCTTTGAGTCGGTCGAGACTGGGTCCACTCGACCTGTCGTTCAACGCGATGCGGTCGTAACTGCCGTCGGAGCGTAGGAACACGGTGGCGATGTCTCCCACGACACCGTCGCGTCGGAGTTCGGCACCGTCCTCGGGCTCGAGGTAGCCGGCGCTGTAGACGTGGCTCGGCACGGCGCCGCTCATGACGCCGATGCTGAACACCGCCAGGTCCATCCGATCCTGCAACTCGAGTACGCGCTTGATGCTGCGTTCACGCCACAGGTGTCGACGGGTCTCGGGGTAGTCGAAGAATGCAGGTACCGGAAAGCCCTGCGCCGCAGCGCCATAGGCGTCGGCGAACGTCCTGATGATGTCGCTGGCGTAGGACACTCCGGTGGTGCGAGTGTTGGCTGCACCGTTGAGCTGAACGACGGTGGAGTTGTGCGTTCTCTTGGGTGCCAGCTTGCGGCTGACGGCACTGACGGTGGTTCCCCAGGCCACGCCCATCACCATGTCGGACTCGAAGAACGATGTCAGTAGTCGACCGGCGAACGTGGCGACCCGATCGAGGCGCTGCAATTCGTCCACCGTCTCCGAGACGGGTACGACGTGTGCACGGATGTCGTACAGATCGGCGAATGCGCGCTCGATCCGCGGTGCCTGACCGAGCGGTGTCGAGATCTTGATTTCCACCAGTCCCGATGCCCGCGCGAAGGTGATCAGTCGTGAGACCGTCGAGCGGGATACCCCCAGCTCACGGCCGATCGCCGCCATCGTCATGTCCTGGAAGTAGTACAGGCGGGCCGCTTGGGTGGCATGGCCGGTCCGCAAGTCGGATTCGGGAGTGATGTCGGGGTCCGTCACCGGCTCCAGTGTACGACCGATTTGCACATATGTGCACCAGCTGTGCAACGCAGTGCAGGACGTCTACCGTGGCAAACAGCACGCAATGTGGCGTGCATCACCAACTTTGCGGAGGCTACACAATGGCTCGTAAGGAACCGGAATGGGGATTGCCGGCGCACATGGCCGCCGAATTCGCCGGAACCATGATTCTCATACTGTTCGGCGTCGGCGTCGTCGCGCAGGTCGTCTCGGGCGGTGAATCGGGCAGTCTCGGAGACCACGACTCGATCGCCTGGGCATGGGGGCTGGGCGTGATGTTCGGCATCTACGTCGCAGGTCGTATCACCGGCGCACACCTCAACCCCGCGGTCACCATCACGTTCGCACTCTTCCGTGGCTTCGACTGGAAGATGGTTGCGCCGTACATCCTCGCGCAGACTGCAGGTGCCTTCGTGGCCGCGCTGCTGGTCCGCTGGAACTACAACGACATGATCAACGCTGTGGACCCCGGGCACACCACCGCCACTCAGACGATCTTCTCGACGCTCCCCGGAAACGGAACGTTGCCCGTCAGTGTGTCCTCGGCGTTGATCGATCAGATCATCGGCACCGCGATCCTGCTGTTCCTCATTGTGGCAGTGACCGATTCACTCGGCACCGCACCGATGGCCAACATGGCACCACTCATCGTCGGCCTCATCGTCGTCGCCATCGGGTTCGCCTGGGCCACCAACGCCGGATACGCGATCAATCCGGCTCGAGATTTCGGACCTCGCCTGGCGTCGTACATCACCGGATACGGTGGAGCCTGGCGTGATCAATACGGCGGCCTGTACTTCTGGGTCCCGATCGTCGGACCTCTCGTAGGCGGACCGATAGGAGTGATCTTGTACGACTTGCTCATCGGAAAGAACCTGCGCAAACAAGACGGTGCGACGCCCGAGCCGCCATCACGACTCCCAGCCGACACCCAGACCACAGGAGAAAAGTCATGACGGAGTTCGAGGGAAAGTACGTCGCCGCAATCGATCAGGGAACCACGTCCTCGCGGTGCATGATCTTCGATCACGCGGGCACGGTCGTCGCGGTCGATCAGAAGGAACACCAACAGATCTTTCCTCAGGCCGGCTGGGTCGAGCACGACGCGTCGGAGATCTGGGACAACGTTCGCGCGGTCGCGGCCGGTGCCATGGCCGCGGCCGACCTGACGCGCGAGGACATCGCCGCGGTGGGCATCACCAATCAGCGTGAAACGGCGCTGGTGTGGGACCGCGAGACCGGTAAGCCGATCTACAACGCCATCGTCTGGCAGGACACCCGCACCGACCGCATCGCCACCGCGCTGGGTGGAGGCGACGCTAACAAGTACACCGCCACGACAGGCCTTCCCCTGGCCACCTATTTCTCCGGTCCCAAAATCAAGTGGATCCTCGACAACGTCGACGGTGCCCGCGCGAAAGCCGAAGCGGGAGAACTGTGTTTCGGCAACATGGACACCTGGGTGCTGTGGAACATGACCGGCGGTACCGACGGCGGATTGCACTACACCGATCCCACCAACGCCTCGCGCACCCTGCTGATGGATCTCGATACCCTGGCGTGGGACGAGGGCATCTGCGAAGACATGGGCATCCCGATGTCGATGCTGCCCGAGATCCGTTCGAGCTCCGAGGTGTACGGCACCGGCCGCGAGCGCGGTCCGTTCCGTGGAGTGCCGATCTCCGGCATCCTCGGCGATCAGCAGGCAGCGACCTTCGGGCAGGCCTGCCTGTCTCCCGGTGAGGCCAAGAATACCTACGGCACAGGCAATTTCGTCCTGCTCAACACCGGCACCGAAAAAGTCATGAGCAAGAACGGATTGCTGACCACGGTCTGCTACAAGATCGGCGACCAGCCGACGATCTACGCGCTCGAAGGCTCCATCGCCGTGACGGGCTCGCTCGTGCAGTGGCTCCGGGACAACCTCGGCATGATCTCCTCCGCCGCGGACATCGAGACCGATGCGCGTTCGGTGGACGACAACGGCGGCGCGTACTTCGTGCCCGCGTTCTCGGGTCTGTTCGCTCCGCATTGGCGTGCGGACGCGCGCGGTGCCATCGTGGGATTGACGCGATTCGTCAACAAGGGACATCTGGCCCGTGCCGTACTCGAAGCCACTGCGTACCAGACGCGTGAGGTCATCGAGGCGATGAACGCAGACTCCGGCGTCGACCTCGAAGTCCTCAAGGTCGACGGCGGAATGGTCGTCAACGAGCTGCTCATGCAGTTCCAGTCCGACATCTTGAACGTCGATGTCGTGCGGCCCGTCGTTGCCGAAACCACCGCTCTCGGAGCGGCATACGCGGCCGGACTCGCCGTCGGGTATTGGGAGAGCGAGGACGACATCCGCCAGAACTGGGCGGAAGACAAGACGTGGACCCCGTCCATGGACGAGGACCAGCGGGCCAAGCTCTACGCCGGTTGGAAGAAAGCAGTAACACGTACTCTCGATTGGGTTGATGAAGAATGAGTTCCACCACAACGGCTTTGAGTCCCACCGCGCGCGCCGATGCGATTGCGCGAATGGAAACCGAGGAGCTGGACATCCTGGTGATCGGCGGCGGCGTCGTCGGTGCCGGAACAGCGTTGGACGCAGTGACCCGCGGATTGAAAGTGGGCCTGCTCGAAGCTCGGGACTACGCGGCCGGCACGTCCAGCCGCTCCAGCAAACTGTTCCATGGCGGGCTGCGCTATCTCGAACAGTTCAACTTCGCGTTGGTGTTCGAGGCGCTCAAGGAGCGCTCACTGGTACTGAACACGCTGTGCCCGCACCTCGCTCGTCCCGTGCCGTTCATCTATCCGCTCGAGAAGGTGATCGATCGTCCGTACGTCGGGCTCGGCATCGGTGTGTACGACGTCATGGGTGCCGGACGCGGCGTACCGAGTCACCACAAGCACCTCGGCAAGAAGAAGACGCTCGAGTCCTTCCCGTCGGGTAAGAGGTCTGCAATCCGCGGTGCGGTGAAGTTCTACGAGGGCCAGGTGGACGACGCTCGGCACACGATGATGATCGCTCGTACCGCGGCTGCTTATGGTGCGTTGTGCGCCAACAGCACTCGTGTCACCGGCTTCCTTCGGGAAGACGACAAAGTGGTCGGGGTCGTGGCCAGCGACCTCGAAACGGGCCGCTCCTTCGAGGTTCGCGCCAAGCAGGTCATCAACGCAGCGGGTGTCTGGACCGACGAGGTGCAGCAGATGGTCGGTGGTCGTGGACAATTCCAGGTTCGCGCCTCCAAGGGCGTGCACTTGGTGGTGCCGCGTAACCGCATCAACAGCAGCACCGGCATCATCACGCGGACCGAGAAGAGCTTGCTGTTCGTCATCCCGTGGGGCAGTCATTGGATCATCGGCACCACCGATACCGACTGGAAGCTCGATCTGGCGCACCCGGCGGCGAGCCAAAGCGACATCGACTACATCCTCGGTCACGTCAACAAGCTGTTGGCCGATCCGCTGGACCGGACCGACGTGGTCGGTGTGTACGCAGGACTGCGGCCGCTGCTGTACGGCGAATCCGATTCCACCAGCACGCTCTCTCGTGAGCATGCGGTGTCCAGTCCGGTTCGTGGCCTGACCGTGATCGCCGGCGGCAAGTACACCACCTACCGCGTGATGGCGAAGGACGCAGTCGATTCCGCGGTGCACGGACTCGAACGCACGGTACCGAAGTGCGTCACCGAGAACATTCCGCTCGTCGGTGCCGACGGGTATCTCGGTGCGTTCAACTCGCGTGCTCTCACGGCCGAGCGCACCGGCATGCGGGTCTCGCGCATCGAGCATCTGCTCGGTCGGTACGGCACTCTGATGGGCGAACTCCTCGATATGATCGATGCCGATCCGACACTCGGCGAGCCACTGGAGAGTGCACCGGAGTACCTCAAGGCCGAGGTGGTCTACGCCGCGAGCCATGAAGGCGCGCAGCATCTCGAGGACATCCTGACTCGGCGCACCCGCATCTCCATCGAGGTCCCCGATCGTGGTGAAGCGGCCGCCGACGAGGTGGCCCGGCTGGTTGCACCCATCCTCGGGTGGGACGACCAACACGTGGCCGAGGAGATCGAGCACTACCGGCTTCGTGTTCTGGCAGAACGGGATTCGCAGGAGCAGCCCGATGACGACACTGCCGATGCGGCACGGCTCGGAGCGCCCGATGTGCGCGCCGGGGTGAGCTGAGCTTATCGGTCGAGTGGTTCGGTGAGGTAGCGCCGTAGCGTCGGTGCTATCTCACCGGGCCCGATCCAAAGTGCGCGCCCCTATTGCAGAGTGCGCGCCTGTTTTCGCCTCCGAAAGCATGCGCTCACCCGGCAAAAAGGGTGTGAGGTCCCCGGCGCACGCCCGCAATCCGAAGTGCGCGCCCCCAATCCGAAGTGCGCGCCCCGATTACAGAGTGCGCGCCTGTTCTCGCCTCCGAAAGCATGCGCTCACCCGGCAAAAAGGGTGTGAGGTCCCCGGCGCACGCCCGCAATCCGAAGTGCGCGCCCCTGTTGCCGAGTGTGAGCGAATGCGCTCGAAGTCGCCGACGCTAGCAACATCTTTCGAACGATGGACCGATCAGCCTTGCAGCAACGTGAACGAATGCTCGCGAATCAGAATCGACGGACCGCCTGCCTCGTAGGCTTGATCTGGGTCACTCGAGGTGGACTGAGTCCAATTTCCCTCCGGTAGAGTGAATTCGACGGTTGCCGGCGAGGCGTTGACCATCCACGCGAACGACGCGTCTGTTTCACCGGCGCGCATGAGAACCAGAATGCTGTGTGCGTTGCCGTCGGACCAATCCTCGTCGGCCATCTTCTGGCCGTCGGCGCGGTAGAAGTCCACCGTATCGGGTCCGGCCCCGTCTTCATCGGAATCGCTGTCGTGCCGGAACCACGTCGGGCGCAGAGCCGGATGCTCGTCGCGTAGCGCGATCAAGTGGGTGGTGAAGTCGATCAAATCCTGATCGGCTGTGCTCCAATCGAACCAGGAGACCTCGTTGTCCTGGCAGTACGCGTTGTTGTTGCCGTTCTGCGTCCGGCCCAGTTCATCGCCGCCGAGGATCATCGGGACACCGGCCGAAAGGAGCAGTGTCGCAAGGTGGTTGCGCTGCTGCCGGGCACGCAGGGCGTTGATGCCCTCATCGTCGGTCGGTCCCTCCGCTCCGCAACCCCATGAGCGGTTGTCGGACTCACCGTCCTGGCTGTCCTCGCCGTTCTCCTCGTTGTGCTTCTCGTCGTACGAGTTGAGGTCGGCCAAGGTGAATCCATCGTGCGCGGTGATGAAGTTGACGCTCGCCAACGTGGGGCGACGAGTGCTCTCGTAGACATCGGGACTGCCGGTGACGCGCTGCGCCAGTGCCGACAGCGCCCCGCTCTCGCCACGCCAGAAGTCACGGACGTCGTCGCGGAACTTGCCGTTCCACTCCGACCAACGGGCCGGGAAGCCGCCCACCTGGTAGCCCTGGGTATCCCAGGGCTCGGCGATGAGCTTGACCGGGGCGAGCGTCGGGTCCTGATGTACAAGACTGAGGAAGGCGCTGTGCACGTCGAGATCGGAATCCTGGCGCGTCAGTGTGCTCGCGAGGTCGAAGCGGAAACCGTCGACGTGCATCTCGGTTACCCAGTACCGCAACGAGTCCAGAATCAGAGCCAGTGCGGCAGGGTGTCCGACGTTGAGGCTGTTGCCGGTGCCGGTCGTGTCGTAGTAGGCGCTGCGGTCGTCGTCGACGAGTCGGTAGTGCGAGCCGTTGTCGATTCCTTTGAGCGAGAGAGTCGGTCCCAGATGGTTGCCCTCGGCGGTGTGGTTGTAGACGACGTCGAGGATGACCTCGATACCGTTCTCGTGCATCGCCTTGACCAGAGCCTTGAACTCGTCGACCTGTCCACCGGTGTCGCCACTGCTGCTGTACTCGTTGTGCGGAGCGAAGAAGCCGATGGAGTTGTAGCCCCAGTAGTTTCGGCGGCCTTCCTCGAGCAGGTGCGAATCCTGGACGAACTGGTGGATCGGCAGCAATTCCACCGCGGTGACGCCGATTCGCTTCAGATGCGCAATGGCCGCGGGATGCGCCAGGCCGGCGTAGGTACCCCGAATATCCTCGGGCACATCCGGATTGGTGGCAGTGAAGCCCTTGACGTGCACCTCGTACACCACTGTTCGGTCCAACGGTGTGCGCGGCGATTCGTCGCCGGACCAATCGAAGTTCGATTGCACGGCAACGGAATACGGCATGAACGGAGCCGAGTCCGCGTCGTTGCGGGTCTCGGGCTCCTCGTGCAGGTGCGAGAACACCGCTTCGTTCCAGTCGACCTGACCGGTGACGGCGGTGGCATACGGATCCAGCAGCAGCTTCGCCGCATTGTGTCGCAGGCCCGAGGCAGGATCCCACGGACCGTCGACGCGGAGGCCGTAGCGGACTCCCGGCGTCACGTCGGGCACGAAGTCGTGGAACACGTGTCCGGTTCGTAGCGCCAATTGTGTTGTACTGCGCTCTGTTCCGTCGTCGTTCAGTACGACCACGGATACCGAGTCCGCTGTTTCGGAGTAGACGGCAAGGTTGGCACCGTCGTCGGACAGACGCGAGACGCCCAAGGGGTACGGGAGACTGGATGTGGAGGGCATGATCGGCTCATTACCCCTCTGAGGGGTGCGCGAAACGCCTGCGTATCGGGCGTTCGGTTAGTATCGACGACGAGATCGGTCCCGCCGCGTGTGCCTGTGGGACGCGGGTAGCGAAGGACGATGCGATGAATTCCCCCGAAACCGAGAACAGTTCCGCTCGGTTGGAAGAGCTGTTTCCGGGTGCCAACACGACGGACGCCCGGTTCCGCGAGCTCGACTGGAGCGCGACTCCACTCGGGCCGGTGGAGCAGTGGCCGGAAGAATTGGTGACGGCCATCCGTACCGTCATGCCGTCGACGATCCCGATGCTCATCTGGTGGGGACCGCACCTGGTGCAGATCTTCAATCATTCGTACACCGATTTCCTAGGTGACAAGTTCCCGGACGCCGCGGGTCAGCATGCCCGCGACTGCTGGTCCGAGATCTGGGATCACGTCGGCGCACTGTGCGCGGAGGTGGTAGAAGGTCGGAGGGCGGTGAACGGGGTACGCGACCGGTTCGTCATGGAGCGGTACGGCTACCCCGAAGAGACGTACTTCACGTTCTCCTACAGTCCGATCTTCGGGTCCGGGGATGCCGTACTCGGCGTGTTCGTGGCCACGACCGAGGTGACGATGCAGGTGCTGGGGGAGCGCCGTATGCAGGCGCTGCTGGCCCTCGGGTCGCTGACCGGAGACGACAGCGGGGGCCCGGTCGGCATCTCTCGCACCGCTGTCGACACCCTGGGCAAGGAATCCAGCGAATTCCCCCTGGTGGCGGCCTACCTACGACAAGATCTGGCCGACGACGGCGAACTGGACCACATCGCAACAGCAGCGGCCGTCGGCTGGGAGCCGGCAACCTGGGACAGGGCAGCCGTGGTCGAGGTCTCGAACGGACAGGTGCCACGCGCGAGCGTCGACGTCGATCTCGACGGGACCCGCGGGACTGCGGTCGTCATTCCGCTGACGCTGGCCGGCCGCGTGCGCCCCATCGGAGCTTTGCTTGTCGGGCTGGGCGCGTATCGATCCCTGGACGACGCCGCCATCTCGTTCTTCGTCGCCGTCGCCGAGCGGATGTCCACGGCTCTGACGGCTTCGCACGCCTTCGACATGGAGAGACGCCGGGTCGCGGCGCTGGCCGAGGCCGACGCGGCCAAGACTCGACTGCTGGAGAACGTCGGACACGAGTTCCGCACTCCGCTCACCCTGCTCACCGGCCCGTTGGACTCCGTGCGCGAAAGCACCACGTCGACTCTGACCGACTCCGACCGCCAATCGCTCGACGTCGTCCATCGCGCGTCGACGCGGCTTCGACGTCTCGTCGACGATCTGCTCGACGTCGTCAGCGCCGACGCCGGGCAGCTGCGCGCGCGCGTCGAACCCACAGATGTGGCAGCGGTGACGCGGGATTGCGCATCGATGTTCGCGGCAGTCGCGTCGGACAAGGGACTGGAGCTGATCGTCGACGCGGACGAGAACGTCGTCGTTCTCACCGACGGCGAGATGTGGGCGAAGGTTGTGTTCAACCTCGTCGCGAACGCGGTCAAATACAGCCCGGCCGGCCGAATTTCCGTTCGCCTCGTCACCGACGTCGACACGGTTCGGCTGGTCGTAGCGGACACCGGTCTGGGCATCCCCGAAGACGATCTGCCCCGGATATTCGATCGGTTCCACCGTGTCGAGCGGTCCGGTGCGCACAGCATCGAGGGGTCGGGAATCGGCCTTGCGTTGGTCTCGGACCTGATCACGGCCCTGGACGGACGGATCGACGTCGACAGCGAGGTGGGCATCGGCAGTACCTTCACCGTGGTGGTACCTCGGGTGCCCGTCGAGGCGATCGGCACCGTCGATCGGCCGGTCGTGACCGCGGACTCGGTGTCGGCGATCTTTGCGCCGCAGGAACTGCCCGTGGCCACCCTCGACCGCGCGGACATCCTGCTCGTCGAGGACAACATCGACATGTCCAACTATCTCGTCCGACTGCTCGCCGACGAAGGCTGGTCCATCGCGGTCGCAGGTGACGTGGAAACCGCGCTCGATCGCGCGCGGTCGACGGTTCCGGGGCTGGTGCTCACCGACGTGATGCTGCCGGGCCGCAGCGGCCTGGAACTGGTCGACGACCTTCGCAGCGACGGCGCACTGAAGCGGGTGCCGGTGATCCTGCTGACTGCCCGAGCGGGAACCGACTTCGTGCTCGACGGTCTGGGCCGAGGTGCGGATGACTACATCGTCAAGCCGTTCCACGACCGCGAGTTGGTGGCTCGGGTTCGGGTGCACCTCGAACTCTCCCGCATGCGCGAACAATTGATCGAGGAGAGCCAAAGCCAGACGGCGACTCTTCGCACTGCGCTCGATACCCGCGCAGCCATCGGCCGCGCCGTCGGGATTCTGATGTCGGTGTACCGCCTCGACGCCGACGCGGCTTTCACAAAACTGACCGAACTGTCGCAGAACACCAACCGCAAGACCCGTGACCTGGCGACGATGATCGCCGACGATTTCACGGCCGGGCTCGGCCGAGAGAATCAGTGATTGCGGCGGTAGATCTCTCGCTCGCGCTCCATCTCGGCCGTCTTCTTCTCGCTCTTCAGATCGGGCGGTAACCCGTGGATCTCGAGACGACGGGCGCGGTTCTGGTCCATGTAGGCGGCGGTGTAGAACAGCGCAAGCAGCAGACTGAGCAGCACCATCGACGCGCGTAGCCAGATCGCTCCAGGGAACAGAACGAAGAAGCCGATGAAGATGGGTAGGAAGGGAATCATCGACCGCAGGATGTGACGCGGCGTCGCTCCCGGCCCGACGAGGTCACGTCGCACCCAGTCCTGTTGTGAATCCGGCAGTTTGCGGCCGAGGACGGCGTAGCCGAGCCATTGGCCGAAGGACGGACGGTTGCGGCCCTTTTTCATGACAGTGCTCCTGCTGCGATGGCCGCGTCATTGACGCGGGTGAGGACGCGGCGCAGCTCGTCCAATTCGGTCAGAGACGCTCCGAGTTTCTGTACGACGGCGGGCGGAATCTTCTCGGCTTTCTTGCGGAGCGCGGCCCCGGCAGGGGTGAGCGAGACGAGGAGTACCCGTTCGTCCTCGGGGCTGCGACTGCGAGTGAGCATTCCCATCGACTCCAGACGCTTGAGCAGCGGTGACAGCGTGGGGGAATCGAGTTGCAACGCCGATCCGATGGCTTTCACCGACATCGGCGACTCGCCCCACAGCGCCAGCATCACCAGATACTGCGGATGCGTCAGCCCCATGGGCTCGAGCAATGGCCGATACACCGACAGCACTGCACGATTGGCGACGGCGAGTGCGAAACAGACCTGCCGATCGAGTGCGAGCGGATCTTCGGTGGTGGTCACGAGATTCAGGCTAGCAGATTTCGTTAGTGCACGAATAATTAGTGCACTAACTATATTTGAGAATCCGAATTTTGGACTCGAAAGGTGTTGTGAAACAGGGGTTTGTCTTGCTTTGAAGATAATCACAAAGTTCCGGTCGGTCCGATTTTACGAGCATGGCGTTCGACGTTTCATCCCGTCCGAACGTGTGCGATGCTCCGTGTCGATTCGCTGTTTCTCACGACACATCCCGAAAGGATCGCCATGCGTCGTCGACGCATCTTCACCCCGTTCGTCGTCGCCGCGGCGCTGTCGTTGTCCTCCGTCGGCGTGGCGGTCGCCGAGCCCGTCGACTCTGCTGGCATCGTCTCGGCTCGCATCGTCGATACCGCGATCGCGTCCGACACCCTGCGCACGCTGAGCGTGGACTCGCCTGCCATGGGTGGCATCGTCGAGGTGCAGGTGCTCACTCCGGCGGTGAAGACAGGACCGAGGCCGACGCTGTACATGCTCAGCGGCATCGGCGAGGAAGACCCGAACAACAGCATGTGGCTGCGCAAGGGTGGAGCGGCCGAATTCTTCGCCGACAAGAACGTCAACGTCGTGCTCCCGCTGGCCGGGCCGGGCAGCTTCTACACCGACTGGCAACGCGACGATCCGAAGCTCGGCCGGTACCAGTGGGAGACGTTTCTGACCGAGGAACTGCCGCCGCTGATCGATGCCGCAGTGGAGGGCAACGGGCGCAATGCAATTGCGGGACTGTCGATGGGGGCGCAGTCGGCCATGATGCTGGCCGCGCGTAACCCGGACGTCTATTCCGGGGTGGCGTCGTACAGCGGTTGCTTCGCGTCCTCGGAGCCGCTGGGCCAGGCGAGCATCAGGGCGATCGTCGGAGCCTTCGGTGGCAACGCCGACAACATGTGGGGCGGACCTCTCGACCCGGCGTGGGTGGAGCATGACTCGGTCGTCAACGCCGAGAGTCTGCGCGGCACCGACGTGTACGTGTCGGTGGGAACCGGAGCGCCGGGGCAGTACGAAAGTTTCGATACCGTAGAAGCTTTGGATGTGGTGGTGATCGGCGGAATCATCGAGGTGGGCGCCAACTACTGCACCCACCGACTCGCGGATCGATTGGGACAGTTGAACATTCCTGCAACATTCGACTTCACCGAAACCGGGACGCACTCGTGGCCCTACTGGGTGGACCAGTTGCCCAAGAGTTGGCCGACCTTGGCAGGGTCGCTGGGGATCTGAGTTCGCCGCCCTCAGAAAATTCCGCAGTAGGCGTTCAGGGTGGGTCGGCCGCCGAGGTGTGTGTAGAGGACGTTCGAGTCCTTGCCGATCTCGCCCTGCCCAACCAGATCGATCAGACCCGCCATCGACTTTCCCTCGTACACGGGGTCGATGATGACGCCCGCCAATCGGCCGGTCAGCTCGATTGCCTCGACGGTGGACTCGGCAGGTGTGGTCGGAGCCACCCGCCGGGAACGCGTACGGCCGAAATATAAATCTGCCCAGCATGATTGCTTCTATCGTTCGCTTTCAGTGGGCTCTTTGACGGTGCCATCATTGCCTCACCGAGTGCCTCGTTCTGCGTGGGGTGGGAATGCACGAAGCCACCGACCTCCGACGGCAATGCTTCCCACGCGACCGACGAAGATCACCGGATACGGATCCGCAATGGCGTCGCGCATCAGTGAGTACGCGCCGGCCACGGTAGACGGGGGAGACGACCTTCGGGCCCGGTGTGTGGGCGTAGTAAGCATCGGGCAAATCGCCCGGCCCTCGAGTGCGCGTCCGAATCGATCTGCTCGGGCATGGGCGAATACTGTGCGACCGGAAGGATTCGGCATCGAACCAGGGGTGGTTCGCCAATTTCCTTTGCAAGGCTCGAAGAAGATTGCATTAGTTCTATTCGCGGTCCCCCACACACTCGAAAAGCGCGCCGAACCATTGACGATGTTGCGACATCCCCGATAAGGTTCCTCACCAGCCGCGACAGGGGTAGTGGTTTGGGGGAATCGAGGGGCGGGCCTCAGGGGCAACGACTTTCGCCAGCATCGTGAACAGTGAATCCGTAAGACGGGCCTCGTCGAAGGCGTGGCTTCAAGTGGATCGTTTGCCTACTGAGCGCTGAAACTGCAGAGGAAGCCATGTCTTCACTATTGAACGTATTCGGTCATTTCTTCCTTCAGATATCCAAGTTGGGGTGCACGTTCGGCCCGTCCGAGGAGCAGTCACCGAACGAGACAGTGAGCCGACCATGCTGACATGGTGTGCGCGCCTCACTGCCTACGCGCCACGCTCGGTACTGGTTGCCGCGCTTCTGGTGGCAGTGGTCGCCGGAATATTCGGCATCCCGGTCGCAGGACATCTGTCGGCGGGCGGACAGCGGGATCCGTCGTCGGCCTCCTCCCGTGTAGCCGACATTCTCGTCGAGGATTACGGCATCAGCGAGCAGTCGCTGGTATTCGTTCTCAGCAGCGAAGACGGGGCGAGGAGCCCGGCGGTGACCCGGGTTGCGGAACAACTCGAAAGGGATTTGCTCGGCTCCGGGGTGGTCCTCGATTTCGTCTCCGCCTGGCAAGCTACACCGATGCTGGCCTCCCGATTGTTCAGCGTCGACGGGACATCGGGGTTGATTGTTGCGGGAATTGCCGGTGACGAGGACGAAGCGCAACAACGGGCGGCCGCACTGGTCTCGAGCATCGAACAAGACCGTGATGGAGTCACCGTCCGAGCGGGTGGCCTGGCTGTCGCGTCGGATGAAATAAACGCCGCGACCCAGCGAGTCCTGATAGTCGCCGAATTGATCGCCGTTCCGTTGATATTCGTGGCGCTGGTGTGGATCTTCGGCGGACTGTATGCGGCGGCACTTCCCCTTCTGGTCGGAGTCTTCTCGATCCTGTGTTCGCTGTCGATATTGCGTGCACTGACATCGGTGACCAGTGTGTCGATTTTCTCACTGAATTTGGCGACCGCACTGGGGCTCGGTCTGGCGGTGGACTACTCGCTACTGATCATCAACAGGTATCGCGAGGAGGTGACCTTCGGACGCGGCCGTGCGGACGCGCTCGAGCGTGCAATGGCAAGCGCGGGCCGAACCGTCCTGTTCGCGGCCCTGACCGTCGCCCTGTCACTCGGTTGTATGACGTTGTTCCCCATGTATTTTCTCAGGTCGTTCGCCTATGCCGGTGTGGCAGTTGTGGTGATGAGCGCGCTGGCTGCACTGTTCGTAGTCCCCGCGGTCATCACGGTGCTGGGCGACCGTATCGATGCTCTCGACGTACGGGCGGCACTGCGGCGCGCCACGGGCCGTTCGCAGCCGGAACCGGTGGCCATTACCGACACCTTCTTCTATCGGGTCGCACGAACCGCGATGGCGCACGCGGTGCCCATCGCGGGGGTCGCGGTGGCGTCGTTGCTGTTCCTCGGATTGCCGTTTCTCGACGTCAAGCTCGGTTTCCCCGACGACCGCGCGTTGCCTGCGTCGACCTCGGCCCGACAGGTGGGGGACGAGCTACGCGCGAACTACGCCGACGACGCGGCGACCACGCTGTATCTGGTTTTGCGGGATGCGTCGACTCTCACCGAGGCAGACCTGGGCAACTACGCCTCGGGCCTGTCGCGTGTCGCCGACGTCACCGCGGTGTCGGCACCTTCCGGTACCTTTGTCGCCGGTATCAGAATCGGCCCTCCGCTCACTGCGACAGGAATGAACGGCGGAACGGCGCTCGTCACCGTCCAGACCCGAGCAGTACGCTACAGCGATTCTGCGGATGCACAGTTGGATGCTCTGCGCGGGGTGCCCGTCCCCGCGGGCGCTTCGTCGTTGTCGATCGGTGGCGGAGCGCAATTGGACCGCGACGCGGTGGCAGGCATCATGTCCCGGTTGCCCTGGGTCATCGGCATCATTGCCCTCGTCACCTTTGTGCTGTTGTTCATGTTGACCGGGTCGGTCCTGTTGCCCATCAAGGCTCTTGTCCTCAACTTCCTCTCTCTGACAGCAACTTTCGGGGCGCTCGTGTGGATATTCGGCCAGGGCCACCTCGATGCCCTTGGCACGACGCCTACCGGCGTGATCGCCTCCAACATCCCAGTATTGATGTTCTGCATCGCATTTGGGCTCTCGATGGACTACGAGGTGTTCTTGATGTCTCGGATACGGGAGTTCTGGGCTGCGTCGGGTGGTACCCCCGAAGACAGCCGCGAGGCAATTGCACTCGGGGTCGCTCGGACCGGGCGTGTCATCACAGCAGCTGCGGTGATCCTGTCCATCTCGTTCGCCGCGCTCATTTCCGCCGAGGTGTCATTCATCCGGATGTTCGGAGTGGGTCTGACCATCGCGATCCTGGTGGACACCACCGTCATCCGCATGTTGCTGGTGCCCGCATTCATGCGAATCCTCGGCCGCGGGAACTGGTGGGCACCGGCACCGCTCGCTCGGTGGCACGACCGTTTCGCGATGAGGGATGAACCCGTAGCCGGCCCATCGGCTCACGCGGGTAGGGACGGGTTGCGTCACTAGATGTCGACCGCTTCATCGAGCAGCTTGCCGAGATCAACCTCGTGGAGCTGTTCAGCTGGCGAAGCTGACCGGCGCTTGTCTCTACTGCGGCGGGACGAGTCCGAGACCTACGAGTTCGTCGAGGGAGTCGCGGATGCTGGTGGTGCCGAACGAGGCGAAGGCTCGCTGTCCCTCGATTCCGGCCACCAGCCCCGCGAGGGCGTCCGCGTCTCGGATCGCCAGGATCTTCTCCAGCTCACCGGCGCGAGCGCCACTGTGTGCGGCCTGCGCCGCGAGCATGACGTTGAGAAAACCGTGTTGCTCGAACCCGTTGTGCGGGTCCGTGTTACGGGCCGCAAAGTGCAGACCCCCAGTGGTTTTGAAGTGAACCTCACGCTGCGCCGCCTCGTAGATGGACGCGGCGAGTTCCCGCTCGTCTAGGTGCGAGTCCGCGGTGACGCCGCCGGTTTTGAAGGTGGCGCGGTACCCGAACTCGTCGACGGCGTCGAAGATGGCGTCACGTCGCGCATCGCGGGGGATTTCGACGTAGATGTCGAGGTCTTGGGTGATGGTGCGCAGTACATCGATGTTCGTGCCGTCGGGTACTGCGACCTCGATGGCAACGACGGTGACCCCTGCCGTGTGGTCGGCAGCGCGCAGACCTGCCTCCACGCTGCTGGGTCCGGTGGACGCGGTCAGTGTCACCTCTATCCGAGCAGTGAGGTCGAGTTCTGTCACTCGATCCATGGGCACGACCAGCGGCCCCACCAGATCCGAGAACGGGCTGGCTCGGTACTCGAGATGGTGCTGCACAGCGACATCGAGCGGCGCGTTGCCCGGTGGAAAGAGGGCCGCGTCGTCGCAGAGACGACGGAACAGAGGAGGGATCATCGGGGCCAACTGTAGTCAGAAATCTTGCGGTCGAATACCTGAGTCGAGTCGACCGCGCGGTTCGGGCTCGGTGCCGGATGGGCCATGATGGACCTATGAGCTCGAAGAACCTGTTCGGTGGTCCACGGACCCTGCTGATCGTGGCTGCGGTGGTCATCGTGATCGCACTGGTCGCTGCCGCCGCGACGCTGATCGTCCGCGCCGTGTTGGGGCCGCCCGAGGGTGAGAACAAGTTCGAGATCGAGGGCTACTCGGTCGTGCAGGTCGATCCCCAGGTCAGCGACCTCGCGCTCGCCACACGCTAGCCGATTCCGCCGCGACATGAGGGTCGTGGGTCTGCTGAAAGTTTCGCCCGCCGCGGGCGAACGTCCGCAGAGTGGCTGCCGGCACTTCAGGTTCGGGAACGGGCTCACTCGTCCACTCACAGTCTCGGACGAACACCATGTTCGACGCGACCGCGTCGGCGCTGAGATCCTCACGCAGTGGGCCGGAAATTCGGCCGAGAAAGAACTCGCCGCGAGCGGTGCGCGTCCAGACGAAGGATCCGTCCGGCACCTGCTCGAATCGTTCGACCCGTCGTAGCGAACGTTCGTCGTCGGCCGCCATGCCGCAGAGACCGAACGTCAGGGCGCGCTCGACGCCGTCCGGCATGGGTGCGCGATAGACGGCAGCGGGCAGCAGGTGAGAATGAAACCGTGGGTTCACATCCCTGCTTCGCGTAGGCCGAATGCGACTGCACCCCGATGGCCGAACAATCCTGGTAGACCGCCGGAGTGCAGGAGGACGGTTCGTTCGCCCGCCTTGATCGTCGAATCCTGAACGGCAGCAACGAGTCCGGCAGCAGCACGCCCGGAGTAGACGGGGTCCAGCACGAGCCCCTCGGTGCGGGCGACCAGGGCCATCGCTGCGGAGACGGCGTCCGACAACACTGCGTAGCCCTCGCCGACGAGATCGTGCCGCACGCGCAACTGTTCCCGATCGATCGGCCGATTGGCGAAATGTAGGACGCGATCCACTGGGTCCGAGACCGCACCACAGTCGACGCCGAGGACGCGTTCGGCACCGAGTCGGCGGACGAGCCCCGCCATCGTTCCTCCTGATCCCACCGCCGCGACGATGGTGCTCACCGCGGGAATCTCGGCCAGGATCTCGTCGGCGCAGGTGACGTACCCCTCGACGCTGTCCAGCGAGGTGCCCCCGAACGGAATCAACGCTGCCCCCGCGCCCACGTCGGCGACCGTCGCGGCGGCTCGTTCGTCCAATGAATCTGCGCCCGCCCAGACGATGCGCGCTCCGAGCAGCCCGTCGAGCACGATGTTGCCGCTGTCGGCGGGGTCGGGTTCTCCGGCCAGGACGAGGACCACATCGAGGCCCAGGCGTGCGCCGGCGGCAGCGGTGAGCCGGGCGTGGTTGCTCTGGGCTGCGCCGCTGGTGACGAGGGTGGTGGCCCCGGCCTCGATCGCCGCCCCGCACAGCCATTCGAGCTTGCGAATCTTGTTTCCGCCCCCGCCGGGACCGAGCAGGTCGTCTCGTTTGATCCACAGATCTTCCGGGCCCAGCCCCAACGCGGCAGCCAGACGTGGCGCGCATTCGAGAGGGGTGGGGTACTGCGACAGGGTCACCTTGGGCACCTGGTCACTGTAAGTCGTGAGTGGCATTGGCGTCCGTCGACGGAAGTGTTAAGTTGAAGGTTCAACTTAGCTCAATCGAAGGACCCGCCATGACATCAGTGATCAACCCGCCGGTCGCGGGCGCAGCGTTCGACGCGTTTCTCGCCGGCACCGCACCCACGAGTCGATCGCAGCAGATGTGGACCCCGAACGACGGGCCGATGCCCGCGCTGTACTTCAGCCACGGCGCACCACCGGTATTCGACGACGCACTGTGGATGGACGAACTCTTCACGTGGTCGCAGTCGATGCCCAAGCCCAAGGCGATTCTCATCGTCAGCGCGCACTGGGAAGAGGCTCCGCTGAGTCTGTCCGCCGCGGCGGCCGCGACCCCGCTGGTCTACGACTTCGGCGGCTTCGCCCAGCGGTACTTCTCGATGGAATACCGCACGCCCGACGCGCAGGCGCTGGCCGCGCGGGTGGCCGCGGCCATTCCGGCATCGGAGAACCTGCATCAGCACACCGCCCGGGGGCTCGATCACGGTGCCTGGGTGCCGCTGAAGGTCATGTATCCGTACGCGGATATCCCGGTTCTTCAATTGAGCCTGCCGACGCATGCGCCCGATCGGTTGATGGCGATCGGAGGTGCGTTGAAGGAACTTCGCGCCGAGGGGGTTCTGGTCATCGGCTCCGGTTTCATGACGCACGGACTGCCGTTCCTGTCGCGCGAGAATTTCGTCACCAACACCGTCCCGACCTGGTCCGAGGACTTCGACCTCTGGGCGGCCGACGCCTTGTCTCGTGGTGACGTGAGCACGCTCGCCGACTTCCGTGATGCCGCTCCGGGAATGCCGTACGCGCACCCCACCGTCGAACATTTCACTCCGCTCTTCGTCACCCTGGGTGCCGCCGAGAATCCGGAAGCGCCGGTGACCACCACCATCACCGGCTTCCAATTCGGCTTGGCGAAGAGGTCGTTCGCGGTCGCATGACGGACAGGCGCGCACCTGCGCAGTTGGAATCCGTTCAGTACTGAGTCTTTTCGATTCGGGGATTGTTATCCACGCCACTTCGCTCTACAGTTCTGAGCACCATCTCGGACATTGGTGTCCAAGATTGTCGGATGCGCTGTACGAACTGTCGCCGGGGCGCGCGTCTGCGGACCTCCGTTGTCCGGCGCGAAGGAGTTCAACCGTGTCTTCTGCTCGATCTTGGACGCTCCGGATAGCGATCAGTGTGGTGACCGCCGCTGCGGCTTTCGCCGCCATGACAACTCCCGCTGCAGCCGCACCCGATGCGAGCGAGGTGGACATTCAGCCGCCGCTGCCGCCGTTCATCTGGCCGACGATTCCGGAGTTCGACACCGACTTCTACCTCCCACCCGCCGAGGTGGTGGCCGCGGCCGCACCGGGCCAGATCATCGCTGCTCGGCCCGTCGAGCTGGCCACTCTCAACCTCATCCCCACCCAGGTCGACGCATGGCAGCTGTCCTTCCGATCCAACAACGGACGCGACGAGCCGATAGCCGCCGTCACCACGGTCATCAAGCCACGCGGTGTGGCCACGGCACCACGGCCGTTGATCTCCATCCAGTTGGCCGAGGATTCCCTCGCTGCGTATTGCGCTCCGTCGTACGCGATGCGAGCAGGTGCCATTCCCTGGCCGGTGACAGGCGCAGTGACGTCGGGTGCTCAATTCCTCGAAGTGCAGGCAGCGTTGGCGCAGGGGTGGGCGGTGTCGGTGCCCGATCATCAGGGACCGAACAACTCGTTCGCTGCCGGTCCGGTCGCCGGTCGCATCACGCTCGACGGCATCCGAGCTGCCGAGAGCTTCGCGCCGATGCAATTGGCAGGGGAGGCCACCAAGGTGGGGATGAGCGGCTACTCCGGTGGCGCGATCGCCACCGGGCACGCAGCCGAATTGGCCGAAAGCTACGCCCCTGAGCTCGATATCGTCGGAGTCACCGAGGGCGGCACCCCGGCCGAACTCGGGGCCCTGGTCGACAACGCCAACAACACCCTCGGCTCGGGCATCGTCGCGGCCGGCGTCATCGGTGCCAGTCGTGAAGACCCCGAGTTGGCCGCCTTCATCGACGAACACATCGACCCGTTCGGTCGCGCGCTGTTCGCAGCCAAGAACAATCTGTGTGTCGGTTACTCGTCGGTGCTGCTGCCGTTCGTCAACCTGAAGGGCTTCCTGCATACCGAGGGCGACCCGATCCAACATCCAGTGGTGCAGAAGGCGCTCTCTGCGATGAAGCTGGGTGACACCACTCCGAACATGCCGCTCTACGTCTACCACTCCAACCCGGACTGGTTGGTGCCGATCGGGCCGGTCAACGCGATGGTCGACTCGTACTGCAGCCGTCCCGGTGCCGATGTCACCTACACCCGTGACCACTTCAGCGAACACATCACCCTCGAGCTGATCGCCTTCCCGAGCGCTGTGCTGTGGATGCGCGACCGTTTTGCCGGTGTTTCGGTGGAATCGGGCTGCCGAACCAACGATGTCGGCTCGATGGCACTCGACACCCGTGCACATCCGCTCTTCGTCGACGCCGTCGGCGACATCATCGCCGGGCTGTTCGGTAAGCCGATCGGCGAGTGAGGGACCGATCGGCACCAGGGCGGTGAGGGGCATGCCGACTGTAGACTTCCTCGGTGACTGTCGCCGATGGCCAAGGCCGCGTCTACGCCGGGCGATCCTCCGCCGCGCGAAAAGCCGATCGTCGTGCACGGTTCTTGCACGCCGGGATCGAGGTCATCGGGGTACGCGGGTACGCCGCCACCTCGGTGGCGGACATCTGCACTGCCGCCGGGCTGGCGCGCAGTCAGTTCTACAGCGAGTTCGCCAACCGTGAGGCGCTGCTGGTGGACATCTACGACTTGATCCAAGACGACGCGCTGGCCGCAGTCGTTGCCGCGCTCGACGGCCACACCGACCGAGATCGCCGCGCGCTGGTCGCCGCTGCGATGACGGCGCTGGTGGGGTCGATCGGGGGTGACCCGCGCCGAGCGCGTATCTCGTACCTGGAGATGCTGGGTGTCAGCGACGGCGTCGAACAGCACCGGACGCGCCGTCGCGCACAATGGGTCGAATTCTTCGAGGCCACCCTCCGTACCGAAATCGGGTCCGATTTCGTCCCCCCGGGTGGATACCATTTGGCCGCAACAGCATTCCTCGGTGCGCTTACCGAGATCGTCTCCGACTGGTCGCGCACTGCTCCGCCTCGCCCGCCCATCGAGCTCATCGTGGAGACGATGGTTGCGGTCCTGGGGGCGTTCGTTCCCGACCTCAACTGAACTGCAGCCTGCCGGGCAATACAGTGGACCGATGACAGACGCCACCGGTCCACTGGCCGGCCTCGTGGTCGCGGATTTCTCCCGCGTCCTTGCCGGCCCGTACGCGACGATGATGCTGGGCGACATGGGCGCAGACGTGATCAAGATCGAGCGACCCGGAGTCGGTGACGACACCCGATCGTGGGGCCCGCCGTACGACTCCGCCGGTACCGCAACCTATTTCAACTCGGTCAATCGGAACAAGATATCCAGGTTCATCGACCTGCAGTCCGAAAGCGGCATCGTCGAGGCGCAGGAGATCGTCTCCGGAGCGGACATCGTGATCGAAAACTTCCGGGCCGGGACGATGGATCGCCTCGGCCTGGGCTATTCGGCTGCGGCGCAGTCCAATCCCGGTCTGATCTACTGCTCGATCACCGGTTTCGGTACCGGCGGAGGTGCTGCTCTCCCGGGATACGATCTGGTGGTGCAGGCAGTCGGTGGGCTGATGAGCGTCACCGGTCCCGACGCGTCGACACCGACCAAGGTGGGCGTGGCGATGGTAGACATCGTCACCGGTTTGCATGCACTCAGCGGAATCCTTGCCGCACTGCATCATCGAACGAAGACCGGCCGGGGTCAGCAGGTGCACACCTCACTGATGGCGTCGGTGTTGTCCGCGTTGAGCAATCAGTCGTCGGCCTATCTCGGGGCCGGCGCCGTGCCCGTGCCGATGGGTAACAAGCATCCCTCGTTGGTGCCGTACGAGGTGTTCGAGACCGCCGACCGACCGTTGGCATTGGCCGTGGGAAACGACCGACAGTTCTCGGAATTGACCGACGTGCTCGGGATGCCGAACTTGGCTGCGGATGATCGCTTCTCGTCCAACTCCGCGCGCGTCGAGCATCGAGATCAGTTGGTCGACATTCTGACTGCGACGTTGCGCACGCGTACGGCGGACGAGTGGTATCGAGAACTGATGGCCCGCAACGTTCCCGCGGGACCGGTCAATTCCGTCGAGGAGGCATTCGCGTTTGCCGAGTCGTTGGGGCTCGAACCGCGGGTGCAGGTGCCGGGTGCCGCGTCCGAGGGCGTCCGGAATCCGCTGGATTTCTCGGCCACCCCGGTGAACTATCGGCTACCACCGCCCACGGTCGGGTAGTCGACCTGCAACTTGTGCTCCACTCCGGGCCCTCTGTCAGTGAAACCCCGGACTGCCGCTGTGGAGTGGAGCAACCGTCGCCGCCTAGTTCAACGCCCACTTCACCTGTACGGACACGCTGACGGTCTGCTGTCCCGGTTCGATGGGCACTGCCGTGTCGAACGAAGCGGAGTCGCGGAAGGACGCCGGCTGCTCCTGGCCGGTGATCGACTCGGTGATCGACAGAACGTCACCGAGTTCGCCGCCTGCCAGGTTCGCGTACTGCTCGGCTCTACCACGGGCGTCGGCGAACGCCCTGGACCGAGCATCGGTGATCAGCTGCGAATCGTCGTCGATCTCGAACGAGACCCCGGAAATTCGGGTCGCGTTGCCACCGGCGGCCGCGGCGTCGCCCAGGACCGCCGACGCCGTCGACAGGTCGCGCACCGTGACCTGCAAGGTGTTGGTGGCCTGGTATCCGGAGATGGTCGAGTTGCCGCCCGGCAGTGCGCCGGAGTACTGCGGATCGATCGACACCTGCTGCGTCTGGATGTCCTCACGAGCGACGCCGGCGGCGATCACCGCGTCCGTCACCTCGGTGACCGCAGCATTGGCTTCTTCGATGGCGGCGGTGACGTCCTCGGCCATGGCCTGCACACCGATCTGCGTTGTCAACGTATCCGGTGCGCCTTGTACTTCCCCCACGCCGTTGACGTTCACTCCGGGAGGTCCATCGGGGGACGTGGTCGCCGGGCTGCTGCAGCCCGCGGTCAATGCCACGGTCAGCGCCAGGGCCGATGCGCAGGATCCGATCATCCATCTGTTTCGACTCACCGCCGTAGTGTCCACCATTGCAGGTGAATTGAAAAGGCTGCGATTTCGAAAGACTCAGGGTTTGGCGTACTCGGCGTCGAACGTCACGGTCACCTCGTCCACCACCTTCATGGCTCCGAACATCTGTGAATACGGAGTGATCTTGTAATCGGATTGACGCACAATGGTTTCGGAGCCGATACGCCATCGATCTTCGGAGTCAGTGACGTTCACCTCCACAACGATCTCCTTCGACACGCCGTGAATCTCGACCGTGCCTGTCACCCGGAATCCGGGGTCGACGGCAGCGATCTCCGACGAGCGGAATGTAATCGTTGGATACTTGTCGGCATCGAATGTCTTGAGCGCGTTGGCTTTCGCCACGATCTTCTCCGGCCCTATCAAGGGCGTCAGTCCACCCTCGCCGTGGACGACGTCGAGTGAACTCACTTCGGCGCTCAGGGCCACCGCGGTCGGTGCGCCCTCGGACCACTCGACGCTCGCAGTCCACGAGGTCATGTCGATCGTGAGGCGATGACCCATCTTGGCTGCCCTACCGGTGACATCCGTCCGAACAGCCAACTGCCCGCCGTTCGATGCGTCCAGCGTCCAGGTCTCGGTACTCATGCCTCGACTGTATCCGTCCGGCAGAAGCTGTACCGGTGTGGCAAAACCGGCGACGGGACTCAGGTGCTGGTGGTTAGGGTGGAGGTATGTTCTCCAATTCCCCTCGAACATTCGTTGCCGACGCTCTCCGCGGCTTCGTGGCCGCCACCGACGACATCGCCTGGCATGCCGACCCCGGATACCTGACGCGTCGCTATCGCATCTCCGACGGCCAGGTTGCCTTGCTCTCCGGTGGAGGATCGGGCCACGAGCCGCTGCACGCGGGATTCATCGGCCGCGGCATGCTCACCGGCGCGTGCCCCGGCCTGGTGTTCACCTCACCCAACGCCCTCCAGGTGCACGAGGCATCCAAGGCCGTGGACTCGGGCGGCGGCGTGCTGCACATCGTGAAGAATTACACCGGCGACGTGATGAACTTCAAGATCGCCCGAGAGTTGTTGCAGGAGGACGGCATTGTTGCCGACGTCGTTCTCGTGGACGACGACGTGGCGAGCGAGAGCGAAGACGGCCCGGGTCGACGCGGCACCGCAGCGACCATTGTCGTCGAAAAGCTCTGTGGCGCAGCGGCAGAACGTGGCGACAGCCTGCAGGCGGTAGTCGCGCTGGGGCGTCGAACAGTGGAGAACGCGCGCAGCATGGCCGTGGCTCTGCACCCGCCGACGCTGCCCGGCGCGAACGAACCGTCGTTCGATCTACCTGCCGGCGAGATGGAATTCGGCATCGGAATCCACGGCGAGCGCGGCACCGAACGTGTCTCCGAACTGCCCGCCAGTGAGACCGTTGCCAAGCTGACCGAACCAATCGTGAACTCGCTGGGCTTGAAGACGGGTGAATCGGTGATCGCCGTCGTCAACGGACTCGGTGCCACGCATCCTCTCGAGTTGCACCTACTGTTCGGCGAGCTCTCGGAGTTTTTGTCCGACAAGGGAATCGAGATCGCTCGATCGCTGGTCGGCAGTGTCGTCACGGCCCTGAACATGGGCGGAGCCTCGATCACCTTGGTGCGTGCCGACGACGAGATGCTCGAACTCTGGGACGCACCCACCGACGCACCCGGTTGGCCCAACGCGTCCAGTCGTGACGTGACAGCGGTGGGCGAACGCGGCGGATTCGGCCCCACGTTCGAGCCGTCCGATGCAGGCGAGAAATCGGCCTTCGTTTCGGAATGGATCGGGTCGTGGGTACAGCGCGTGCTCGACGAGGAGCCCGCCCTGACCGAGCTGGATCGCAAGGCGGGTGACGGCGATTTCGGAACGAACATGGTGGCCGCACTCGGACAGCTCGATCTTGCTGCAGTTCGGGAAAACTATTCGGCCGCAACAGTATTCGAGGCGGTCAGTGAGGCCTACCTGGGTCACGCCGGTGGTACGTCCGGCGCACTGTTCGGCATCTGGTTCCGCCAGTTCTACCGGACGATGCTGGAGTCGGAGCCCGGTGTCGGGGCTATCGGACAGGCCTCGCGAGCCGGACTGGACAGCATCACCGAACTCGGTGGCGCACGGGTGGGCGACAAGACGATGGTCGACGCCATCGCCCCGGCCGTCGAGGCGTTCGAGAAGGACGGCGGCACCCTGCAACAGGCTGCCGACGCCGCGAAGACCGGAGCGGAATCGACGAAGGACATCACCGCGAACCGCGGTCGAGCCAGCTATGTCGGTGAGGCCGCGCGAGGCGTCGTCGACCCCGGTGCGTTGGTCATGGCCTGGTTCTTCGAGGCGGCTGCGAGTTCTACCCCAGAGAGTTGAGAAACACCTCCGCGATTGCTTCGAGGCCGGCCTGATCGTCGGCGTCGAAGCGATCCGGCACCGGGCTGTCCAGATCGAACACCCCGATCAGGGTCTCGCCCTGGTACAGCGGTACGACGACCTCGGAGCGGGTGTTGGCATCGCACGCGATGTGACCGGGGAAGGCGTGGACGTCGGCCACTCGCTGCGTCTCGCGGGTGGTGGCCGCTGCGCCGCACACGCCTTTGTCCAGGGCGATGCGGACGCAGGCAGGCTGGCCCTGGAACGGCCCGACCACCAGTTCGGTGCCGTCGAACAGGTAGAACCCGACCCAATTGACCTCGGGCAGAGCGTTATACACCAGCGCAGACAGATTGGCGGCGTTGGCGATCAGGTTCGGTTCCTCGAACACGAGGCCACGGGCCTGCTCGGTGAGCTGCTGGTACTGCTCTACCTTGGACCCGTCGAGTTCGGTCGCGGTGAAAGACATCTGCCGAGTCTAAGCGCACACCCCAGCACCACCAGATACAAGGACATACCGCCCACCTGAATTCGCTGGGCGATTCCGAGACCGTAGTCGCCGGGCAGATTGTCGGCGATCAACAGCCAGGCCGTGGCCAGGGTCGTGACGATCAGGACAGCCGAGCCGAGTGTGCGAAGCAGCGGGTAAATGCGATAGCGGAACGCGGCCACCGTGAACGCGAGCATGACGGTGAAGATCGCGAACACCGCGACGGTGCTGGTGAGTGCGTGCAGGTGATGGAGTTGCGGGAACATTTCGCTGGGCTCGATCGGGCAACTCGGATCGTCGGCGGCGACGCACTCGAGGGGAAGTTTCGCGTCGGCGATGGTGGCGATACCGAAGATGCCCGACGCCACCCAGCCGGTGACGACGAGCCGTCGACGCGGGGTTGCGAGGAAGCCCAACCCGGCGGCAACAACCATCAGCGATCCCGTGACAACGTCTGCGGTGGAGAAGATTTCGCGATACGGCTGATCGCGGGCGTCGAGCTCGCTGAGAAACGATCGCGCGGGATCGAGACCGGTGTCGAGGAAGAACTCGGCAACCCACGCCGAGTACAGCAGGCCGGCGACGACCAGGCACAGTGCCGCAACGACTCGGGGGATATCCACGCCCTCAGGTCTCGAACGCACCGATCAAGGCTAGCCAGTGAGCTCGTCCGCAGCTGCCACTGCCAGTGCAATTGCGGACTCGCAGCCGTCCGCCATGACGGACACAGTGGGCACCGTGCGGGCGTCGCGCGCGGCGGAGTCGTCTATCTCGGGCATGCCGAGTACGGGGTTGCCCACCTCGATGTCTGCGGTGCAGGTCGAAGCCAGTTCGCGCGTGTAGACGGAGTAATCGCCCTGCCGGACGGTATCGGTGTCTTTGGCGCGAGTGTCGCCGGAGACATATTCGAGCGATACGTCTAGCATGACGAGGTTTTCGTCCAACGATGCCGAGGACGCGGTGAAGGTGCACCCGTATGGATCCGAATCAGGACTCCACCGGTCGACTGTCCACGTGGCGGGCAGGTGCTCGAGGACTCCGCACGGATCTTTGGTGGCGAGGGGAAGGTTGTACTTGGAGTCGGCACGGAGCGGGGGGTCGTCCAGTAGACCAAGGGCTGACTGCGCGAATGGTGTCGCCGCGGGGCACGCATCCTCGTAGGGGCGATAGACCTCGATGCGGGCGTAGCTGCGACCGGACTTGGTGCGGAAGCCGTCCATGATCCCCGAGTCGGCACCGTCGAACACCTCGCGCAGCGGGAAGGTGATGTTGCACGAGGAGGTCGAAAGGTTGTTCACGTACACCTGCCGGCCGCCGATCGTGACCTCCTCGATGTCCGGATCGTCGGGGTCTGGTGCGTATGCGTCGAGATTGATCGTGACGGAGTCGGTGACCGTCGACTGCCCGGTGATCAGCTCGGCTGTGCACGTGCTCAACTCGCCGTCGGGGCGGAGCTGCACCACTGTGCCGAGGGCGGTCAGATCGTCCTCGGTGAGAAAGCCGCAGGGATCGAGACTGCGTACGAAGGCCGCAGAGTCGGCGAGATAATGGTCTGCCTCCGACATCTCGAATCCGTACCTGTTCTGCGGCGACGAACTGCCTGCCGGGAACGCACTGCCGACCACTACTGCCGCACATCCGGTCGTCGAGAACGCCGTCGCCAGCGCCATCGCTGCGAACATCCAATTTCTACGCACTGTCATTCTCCCCGACTCGAATCGACCGATCATGGGGTTGGACGCGCGGGGAGCGTCGGAGGTTTCAGTCTGCGGCAAGTTCCTCGACTACGCGGTCGGCGGCGAGGGCGGGCTCCTCGTGTTCCCAGATTCGTACGACGCGCCAACCCTCGTCGATCAGTCGTCGGTCGGTATCGCGATCTCGGGCGACGTTGGCGGCCAGTTTGTCGGCCCACCACTGCGCGTTGTTGCGGGGCTTGGTGGCGTGGATCGGGCAGCTGTGCCAGAAGCAACCGTCGACGTAGACCGCGACCTTGCGTTTGGGAAAGACCACATCTGCTCGACGCCGCATGCCCTTCAACGGAGCGCGATCGACGAAATAACGCAAACCTCGGCGGTGCAATGCTTGTCGCAGCGCCACCTCGGGTTTGGTGTCGCGGCGTTTCTGCTTGCTCAGCCGCGCACTGGTCTTGGCGTCGGTGCCTGGGCGGTCGGCGGCTGGGCGGTCGGCGCTCACACCGGAACCCGCTCGGCGTACCCGCCCATGCGCTCGAGGTGGGCGTCGAGGTCGTCGAGAAATCCTGGGGCGAAACGCAGACTGCCGGCTCGGGCTCGCTTGAGGAACCCGGCCGTCGCCCGCGCCGACAGCAGCTTCGAATCGTCCAGAAAGCCGATCAGATCCTCGTACGGTTCGTGCACCGGCATGGTCGATATCGCCACCTTGTACGTCGTCCGATCACGTCCCCACGCTGCTGTGGGCCAGGCCTGACCAGGTAGTAGAGCCAGATCGTTCGATGCGTCGTACGGCTGTGGATCGTCGAGCGCTCGGGCTGCCCACGACGCCATCCGCACACTGACGGCATTGCCGACGAGCTTCCACCGATGCCCAGTTCGGACGCCGGCCCGCTGGACGGCAGGCGACGTCCAGTCCGGATCGAAGCCCTGCAGGCGCTCGGCCCCGATGATGCCGGGCGTGACGATTTCCCCGGACGGCAATCGGACCGCCGGGGGACTGGCGATGCCGAGGGACGACCCGCCCTTGAGTGTCGGCACTGCGTTGACGGCCCAGCCGAGGCCGCGGATGCCCTCGGTCCAGTAGAACCCGCACGGCTGGGTGCTCGGGTCGCCGTCCGGCAACGGGCCCGCGTCCTGGGCGAACAGCACCTCGCGCGGATCGTCGGTGCGCGAGGCCAGCATCACCACTCGCTGCCGACGCTGGGGCAATCCGAACGCCCGGGCGTCGACCACGCGGTAGGCCCACATGTACCCGAGGTCCTCGAGCGCGTCGGTGATGTGCCGCATCGCGGCTCCGCGGCCGAGCTGAAGCATGAACGGCACGTTCTCCATCAGCAGCCAGCGTGGTCCGCGTTGCCGCGAGACCAGTCGGAACACCTCGTCGACCAGTCCGGATCGCGCGCCGGTGATGCCTGCGGTGCGTCCGGCCTGAGACAGGTCCTGGCACGGGAAGCCGGCCGCGACGAGTTCGGTGCCGGTGGGCAGGCTTCGCAGTGTCGTGACGTCGGTGTGCAGCGGAACGTCCGGCATTCTGGTCGACAGCACGGCACCGGCACCCGGATCGATTTCGCACAGCAACTGCGTCGACCATCCCGCCTCGGCCAACCCCAGCTCGAGCCCACCGATTCCGGCGAACAACCCGACCATCGACCGTGCGCTCACGTATGCCCTTCTCTCGCCCGACGGTCCTACGGTACTCGAGACCCAGTCGGCCTTGACCTCTACCGAACTCGAGGTTTCACACTGGAATGCACGCGGCCGAAAATCGGTTGGAAACTGAGCCTGTGCAATGAAATCATTCGGGCACAGCACTAAGGAGAACAACACGTGTCCACGGGAGTGCTCGATCCCGAAACCCGAACAGTCGATCAGCCGAACCCGAAAGTCGTGCGCACGCCGACCTCACTGCAGAGGTTCGCGCCATTCCTGGCCCCGTACAAGTGGTTCTACATCGGCTCCATCGTGGTCTCGCTCATCGCAACCATGACCGGTCTGATCATCCCGCTGGTGATGCAACGCGTCATCGACGGTCCCATCACCGACGGTGATTTTTCCGCGGTGTGGTGGCCCGCCGCGTTGATCCTTTCGCTCGGTACCATCGACGCACTCGGCATCTGGGTGCGACGCTACCTGGTGTCCCGCCCGTCGAGTCAGTTCGAGATCACGGCTCGGGCAACGGTATTCGACAAGCTGCAGCGACTCTCGGTTGCTGCGCACGAAAGTTGGGAATCGGGTCAGCTGCTCTCTCGTGCCATCGCGGACCTCGGTTCGCTGCGGCGATTCATGGCGTTCATCGGCCCGTTCATCATCATCAACGCCGTCACGCTCGTCGCGGGTATCGGTGTATTGCTGGTCCAGTCATGGCAATTGGGGTTGATCATGCTGGTGACGTCGGTGCCGTTGCTGATTGCCTGTACCAAGTTCGAGACGCTGTATCGCGTCGTTGCGCGTGACGCTCAGGATCAGGCGGGCGATGTCACGACGACGGTCGAGGAATCCATCCAGGGTATTCGCGTTCTGAAGGCTTTCGGTCGAAGTGCGCACCTGGGCAAGCAGTTTCTGCGCCAGGCTCGTACTCTGCGCGGCACCGAGCTGAAAAAGGTGCGCTACCTTGCGATCATCTGGGCGGTGATCGTCGGGCTGCAACCGATCACCATCGGCGCGATTCTGGCCGTCGGGACGTACTCGATCGTCCAGGGCACGATGACGGTCGGCACGTTGGTCGCCGCGATCGCCATCGTCACCTTCCTGTTGTGGCCCATCGAATCGTTCGGCTACCTGTTGGCCGAACTGAACAATGCACGCACGGCAGCGGATCGGTACTGGGAGATCATGGACACTCCCGAGACCGTCACCGATCCGAAGAATCCCGTCCAATTGCCCGACAAGGTGCACGGCAGAATTCGGTTCGACCGCGTCGGATTCACCTTTCCCGACGCGTCCTCGCCGCTGCTGGAGAACGTCGATTTCGTCGTCGAGCCGGGGGAGACCGTCGCGCTCGTCGGAAACACTGGCAGCGGAAAAACCGCGCTCACCAACCTGATTCCCCGGTTGTTCGACGTCACCGAGGGATCCATCACGATCGACGGCATCGACGTGGCGTCGATGAGATTGTCGGATCTGCGCTCCATCGTGTCGGTGGCCTTCGAGGATCCGGTGCTGTTCTCGGCCAGTGCGCGAGAGAACATCGCGCTCGGTTCTCCCGGAGCCTCCGATGCCGAGATCGTCGAGGCGTTGGAGATCGCGCACGCAACCGATTTCGTCGAGCAGTTGCCGTGGGGCCTCGCCACGCGCATCGGCGAGCAGGGCATGAGCCTGTCCGGTGGACAGCGGCAGCGACTCGCGTTGGCGCGTGCGGTGCTGGGCAGGCCTCGGGTGTTGGTGCTCGACGACCCGCTGTCCGCACTGGATGTGGACACCGAAGCGAAAGTGCAGAAGGAGCTGCGGCGTGTGCTGGCGCATTCGACGACAGTGCTGGTGGCACATCGGCCGTCGACCGCTGCGTTGGCCGACCGAGTGCTCTATCTCGAGAACGGAACAATTGTGGAGCAGGGAACGCACGAGGGACTGTTGGCGTCGTCGCCGCGGTACCGCGAGGTGATGGGGTCGATCGATGGCTGAGCAGACCGCAGCTGCGGACTGGCGCGGCGTCGGCGGCGAGGATTCCGAAGTCGATGCCACCGGAAACCTGGTGTTGGCCGGGCGTTCTCGACGGTTGCTGGCCTCGCTGGTGCGTCCGTACAAGAAGCAGGCCCTGCTCTCGTTCCTGATCATTCTGGTCGACAACATCACCTATGTGGCCGGACCGCTGTTCGTCGCCTATGCCTTGGACAGCGGCGTCGGTGCTGCGGGGCAGGGTGATTGGGGCCCGCTCCTGTGGGCGGTCGGCGGTTACATCGGGTTCGGGCTGCTCGGAATGTTCACCACCTATGCCTTCCTGACGGTCTCGGGACGATTGAGCCAGAACATTTTGTACGACTTGCGCGGTCGAGTGTTCGACCATGCTCAGAAGCTGAGTCTGTCCTTCCACGAGAAATACACCTCGGGACGGTTGATCTCTCGACTGACCAGCGACGTCGAGTCGCTGCAGACCCTGCTCGAGAGTGCCCTCAACGATGCGCTGACGGCCATTCTGTCGATGGTGTCGATCGCGATCATTCTGGTGTATCTCGATGTGCCGATGGCGATGATCGTGCTGGCCGGCTTCGTTCCGCTGGTGCTCGTCACCCGGTGGTCGCAGCGGCGGCAACGCCAGGGATACCGTCGAACACGGGTGGCCATCGCGCGCGTGGTGGTCCACTTCGTCGAGTCGATGGGCGGAATCCGTGCCGTACAGGTGTTCCGGCGCGAGGGTCGCAACGATGCGATTCTGAGCACCGAGGACTCGGAGTACCGGGACGCCACCACGGCAGCACTACGCGGCATGGCCAGCTACACCGGCATCGTGCGCTGGATCGGCAACGTCACGCTCGCGATTATCCTGGTGTTCGGTAGCTGGCGAGTGATCAACGGCCACATGGACATCGGAGTACTCGCGGCGTACGTGTTGTATCTGCGACGGTTCTACGGTCCGCTCGACGAGCTGGCAATGGTGTTCAACGCCTACCAGTCCGCCGCGGCCGCACTCGAGAAGATCTCCGGTGTGCTCGAAGAGGAGCCGTCGGTGACAGCACCGAAGAATCCGGTGCAGATGGGGACGGTGAAGGGCGACATCACGTTCGACGGCGTGCATTTCTCCTACGGGTCCGAGCGCGTCGTGCTGCCGGAGTTCTCGTTGCATGTGCCCGCCGGTCAGGTGGTCGCGATGGTCGGGGCGACCGGGGCCGGAAAGTCCACACTGGCAAAACTGTTGGCGCGCTTCTACGACCCCACAGCCGGGGCCGTGCGACTCGACGGCATCGACATGCGGGACATTGCCGACGAGGACCTACGTCGCAACGTCGTCATGGTGACGCAGGAATCGTTCCTGTTCTCCGGTTCGGTGGCCGACAACATTCGGCTCGGACGTCCCGACGCGACGGACGCCGAGGTGCGGGCGGCCGCGGACGCCGTCGGACTGACGGAGTTCATCGCGTCGCTACCGGAGGGAATCGACACCGATGTGCGCAAGCGCGGAGGCCGATTGTCCTCGGGTCAAAGGCAATTGGTGGCTTTCGCGCGAGTGTTCCTCGCGGCGCCGTCGGTGATCGTGTTGGACGAGGCCACCTCGAGCCTGGACATTCCGAGCGAGCGGCTGGTGCAGCGGGCACTCGAAACGATCCTGCAGGGACGGACGGCGTTGATCATCGCGCACCGCCTGTCGACGGTGGCCATCGCCGATCGGGTACTCGTCATGGCCGACGGGAACATCGTCGAGGACGGAACGCCCGCGGACCTCATCGCGGGGGAGGGGCGATTCGCGCATCTGCACGAGGCGTGGGAGGACTCTCTCGTTTAAGTCCAGGGCGTGATGGGCGGCTTGACCCACATGATCTTCTCGTCGGCGTGTAGGGGCGTCGCGCCGTCGTGACCGGGGTGTTCGGCTGCCCAGGCGGATTTACGGTCGAGCAGCTCGGCCACGATGGTCCACGTCTCCATCGTGCTCGGTGGATGCAGGTCGGCGGCGCGGGCGAGTTTTCGGCGGACGGCGTCGGTGAGGTCGAGGAGTTCGGCACCGGTGATGCCGCGATCCCAGACATAGCGTGCCAGGGCCGTCGCCTTGTCCTGTCGACTCTTCGCGGCCTGTTCTGAATGTGCGAAATCGAACTGCCCGCCGCCCGTGTTCTCTGTCGTCACGGGGATCACCTTAGTAATCTGCGATAAAAGTTGCGTCCGCTTGTTCTCGAGGGGGGCTCGTCGCCTACCGTAGGTGGGTGATCACTCAAGCATCGGGTGCAGAGCACGCCTCCGTCCCCGCAACCGGCACTACCGACGCGAAAACCTGGCCCTCGATCCTGACGTGGCGAGCGCACGACGTTTCCCGCATGGAATCCGTACGGGTGCAGCTCTCCGGCAACCGAATCAAAGCTGCCGGACGCATCATCGGTGCCGCGTGCAGCGATCATCCCGCCTTCAGTGCGTCCTACGACCTGGTCACCGACGAGTACGGCGTCACCAAGCGCCTCTCGGTGCGCACCTCCCTCGCCTCCGGCGATCGGCAGGCGTCCGTCAGCCGAGACGACGAGGGCTACTGGATGGTGGAGAACAGTGCCAGCCATCAGCGCTCGACCTACGGCGGCGCACTCGATGTGGATATGGTGCTCAGCCCGTTCTTCAACACCCTGCCGATCCGCCGCTTCGGACTGCACACGCAGGTCCAGGACCTCGAGGTCCCCACGGTCTACGTCAATCTGCTGGACCTCAGCATTCAGGAAGCCACGCTGACCTACAGCAGTGGTTCCGAGGGTATCCACGTCATCTCGCCGGTGTCGACGTCGTCGGTCACGGTCGATCCCGATGGATTCGTTCTCGACTACCCGGGGTTGGCCGAAAGGATCTGACGTACGACGCCACCGCGTCGACCCGCGTCCTGCAGTGCCTCTCGCCACCCCGGCTCACCCGGGGTAATGCCGGTGATGTCGAATCGCTGATGCTGTTCGTACTGCATCCGCGCTGCGTGGCCGTCGTCGACGAGTGTTCTCGTCGAGTTCTGGTCCAGTTCCTCGCGCGCAGCGATGAGCGCTTGTAGAGCCTCGTCCAGCGCGGTTCGCAGAGCGGCAGCGTTGCCCTCGGTCATCGCCCGAACCAGATTCGGCGACGACGACGCCACCCGCGTCCCGTCCCGGAACGAGCCCGCAGCCAGGCCCAACGCCAGTGGGCCACCCGCGGCCCCGACGATCGCCAGTGCCTCGGCCAGCAGATGCGGCAGATGGGAGATTCGGGCGACGGCGCGATCGTGCTCGACGCTCTCGGCCGGAATCACCACCGACCCGCAATCCAATGCGAGCCGGGCCACCCGGACCCACACGTCGGCGTCGACTCCCGGGTCCGTTGTCACCACCCACACCGCGTCGACGAACAACGTGGGGTCGGTAGCCGACCAGCCGGAGTGATTGGTACCCGCCATCGGATGCCCGCCGACATACCGGTCCTGCAGTCCGCGAGCAGCGACGGCGGCGGCAACCTCGGCCTTGACGCTGACGACATCGGTGATCGGGGCGGTCGGTGCATGCTCGGCGATGGCACTCAAGACCGAGTCGACGGCCGGCATCGGAACGGCGATGACGATCAGCGCATTTTCATCGGATGCCCTGGTCAGAGCGGCCGTCAGATCGGTGCCGACATCGTATCCGTCGGCGGCCGCCCCGGAGATCGAGTCGGCCGATCGGTTCCATCCCCACACCGGCCGGCCGGCGTCGTGAGCGGCCCGCAGGATCGAGCCGCCGATCAGTCCGAGACCGAGAACGCACACCGAGGAAGAAGTCACCCGATCAGATTGGCACAGGTGCATGCCGTCGACGGGAGGTGGACTTCGAATACCGACCCCTACCGGACTACCGTTGCGCGCATGGCCGCACAGCGCGCGAAAGACAATCGTGCAACCGCATCGGAGTACGACGACCTCGAGGGATTCGGCGTTGCAGTTGTCCGAGAGGACGGCAAGTGGACGGTGACGCCGCTGTCCGACGACGCACTGACAAGCCTGTCGGCGGCAGAGACCGAATTGCGTGAACTGCGCAGCTCGGGCGCAGTGTTCGGCATGCTCGACGTGGACGAGGAATTCTTCGTGATCCTGCGTCCGGCGCCGAACGGCACGCGCCTGCTGCTGTCAGACGCGGTCGCCGCAGTGGACTACGAAATCGCCGCCGACGTGCTCGACGCGTTGAACATCGAAATCCCGGACGTCGACCCCGACGAACTCGACGACATCGAACCCTACGAAGAAGGCGACCTCGCCCTGCTCGCCGACCTCGGACTGCCCGAGGCCGTGCTGGGCATCATCGTCGCCGAGACCGACGACTACCCCGACGAGCAACTGCAATCCATCGCCGAACGCCTGGGCTTCGAGGACGAGTTCGCCGCAGCGGTGAACAAGCTGCGGCGGTAACCGATGGTCGTGTCCGACGCGGACATGATCCGCGCAGCGCTCGCGGCTGCGGCCGAGGCATCGGACGCCGATGTACCCGTCGGAGCCGTCGTGTTCGACGCCTCGGGACGTGAGATCGCCCGGGCCTGCAATGCGCGGGAGGCGTCGGGAGACCCCACCGGACACGCAGAAGTGCTCGCACTGCGTCGAGCAGCGGCCGTCCACGGCGACGGTTGGCGACTCGAGGGCTGCACCCTGGCCGTCACGTTGGAACCCTGCACGATGTGCGCCGGAGCGCTGGTGCTGGCCCGCGTCGGAGCTGTGGTGTTCGGTGCTTGGGAACCCAAGACCGGAGCCGTCGGCTCGCTGTGGGACGTCGTACGAGACCGCCGTCTCACCCACCGGCCACAGGTTCGTGGGGGTGTGTTGGAAGCGGAATGCGCCGACGTGTTGACCCACTTCTTCGAGCGCCGAAGGTAACGATCCCATCACTCACTGGCCCCGAACCGCTTTTGCGGGGACTGTGGACGGCAGAGCGTAAAGCTGCGCTCCGAACTTGCGAAGGAGACACTCATGGGACTCGGCGACAAGATCTCGAACAAGAGCGAAGACCTCGGCGGCAAGGCGAAAGAAGCTGCAGGTTCGGCCACCGGAGACAAGGACCTCGAAGCAGAGGGCAAGGGCGACCAGACCTCGGCCGCCTTCAAAGACGGAGCCGAGAAGGTCAAGGACGCAGCCTCGAACATCAAGGACAAGCTCACCGGGAAGTAGCTTTTGCGCCCGGGAGTGAAGCCTGCGAAACGACCCGGTTGGTCCCGAAGTGAAGCCTGCGAAACGACCCAGTAGGTCCGCTGAGCAGGCGATTTAGCCTCAGGCCCGCATTCCGGTACAGTCTTCTGCGGTGGCGTGTCCGAGCGGCCTAAGGAGCACGCCTCGAAAGCGTGTGAGGGTTCACCCCCTCCGAGGGTTCAAATCCCTCCGCCACCGCCACAAGCTCCCCATCTGTTCACACAGGTGGGGAGCTTTTTTGCGTGCTGGGTGCGGCGGGGGTGCGCTCAGTGTCCACAATTTGCCTCATGAGACGGAATTCCGTCATCGGCGGAACACAGTGGACAGTGAGCGCACTCGGCTCCCGCGTATCGACCCCGCGACTCGGACGCTCAGCATTGCCCCGCACCGGCGGCGTCGAGTCCCCGCAGAATCTCGTTCTGATCGCCGGGCGGGACGGTGTTCCAACTCGGCGCGGTGGTCATTTCGCTGCGTAGACCTTCGACCGACTTGGCGCGATCAGAGATTCCGGTCTGCTCCAGCGCATCGATGGACGGTAGGAACTGCGTGCACGTCTGCTGGTAGAGCGCTTCACCAGTGACGCCCGAGGTCGGAGCCTGAGGAACTGCCGGATCTGCGGGATCTGCCGGATCAGCGGCAGGCGGAGTCTCGGGGACCGGAGTGTCGGCGGGGGCCGGCGCAGGCGCGTCGACGGTGGTGCCGGCGGGGACGGTCGTGGACATCGCCGCAGCGGAGGTGGTCGACGCCCCATCACTCGACGCCCCACCACTCGACTCACTCGACGCGTCGTCGCCGCAACCGGCCATCGATATGGCCACTATCAGCCCGAGCAGTCCGGTCGCGATTTTTCGATTCATCGCAAATGTGTACCACCCCGGCAGAACCCCAGAGATCAGAGCAGGGTCTGCGCACGCCCGGTGATGGTGCTCAGCGTCGTCGACCAGGCGCGGTCCGTCGGGTCGAGGAACGAGCCGTGTCCGGCTCCGGGGAGGACGACGAGCTCGGCGTCGGTGCTGCCCGCCTTGGTTGCCGCGTCGACGTAGACGCGGCTCTGATTCACCGACACCGTCCGGTCGGCATCACCGTGCAGTGCAGTGACCGGAATGTCGAGGGGGAGGTACTCGATGGGGGACGCGATCTTGTAGCGGCCGGGTACCTGGTTCGGCATGCCGCCGAGGAAAACCGGGACGAACTTGTCGCCGCCGAGTGTGACCGCCCGCTTCATGTCGAACACACCGGCCATGATGGTGGCGCTGCGTGGTCGGATCTTCGGTTCTGCGCCGGGCGCATCGACCGGCATCAGGTGTCGAGCCGCCACCCATGCCGCGAGCTGCCCGCCGGCCGAATGTCCGGTGACGTGGACGCGATTCAGATCGAGCCGCCCGCCGGCCGCGTCCTGTACGACGGTGGCGAGTGCCTCGGTGGCGTCGTCGACGTCGGTGAGGGTGTTGGCCCAGTTGTCGGGTCCACGCCGGTATTCGACGTTCCAGACGGCGATGCCCTCGTCGGCTATGGCGGCCGCCATCTGCCGGAAGTACGACAGGTCGAGATCCTGCTGCCATCCGCCGCCGTGAATCATCACCACTACCGGAAGCGAGGTGGCGTCGTTGTCGGGCAGGTAGAGATCGCCGATGTTGTCCGATTGGTATCCGTACTTCAACCGCACAGGGTCGCCGGCAGGTCCCGAAACTGGTTGCACAGCAGGTGAATACGTCTCGGCGGTATTCGGTGAGGAGTCGGTGTCGGTGGAAGTGCAGCCGACCAGTGCGACCGTCAGCAGACCGGAGAGGAAGTGGCGACGGTTCACGCGCGCCGGCCCGTCCAATCGAGTAGTTCTGCCAGCGGCCAGGTGTTGATCACGCGCTCGGCCGGCACACCCTGTGCCTCGGCGCGGATGCAGCCGTAGCCCTGCCAGTCGAGTTGGCCGGGTGCGTGCGCATCGGTGTCGATGGAGAACAGGCATTCGCGTTCGAGGGCGATGTCGATGAGGCGTTCGGGTGGATCCTGGCGCTCGGGGCGAGCGTTGATCTCCACCGCGGTGCCGAACTGGCGACAGCCCTCGAACACCACGGGTGCGTCGAACGTCGACTCGGGCCTGGTGCCGCGACCTCCCTCGACGAGCCGTCCGGTGCAATGACCGAGCACATCGACGTGCGGATTGGCGATCGCGGTGACCATGCGTTTGGTCATGGTCTTGGAGTCGGCGCGCAGATTGGAATGCACGCTCGCCACCACCACGTCCAGCTCGGCGAGCAAGCCCTCGTCCTGGTCGAGTGAACCGTCGTCGAGAATGTCGACCTCGATTCCAGTGAGGATGCGGAACGGTGCGAGGCGTTCGTTGAGCTCGGCGACGATGTCGAGTTGGCTGCGCAGGCGCTCGGCCGTGAGACCGTTCGCGACCTTCAGGCGCGGCGAATGATCGGTCAATGCGCAGTACTCGTGGCCGAGCCCGGCAGCGGTGCGCATCATCTCCTCGATGGGGCTACCACCGTCGGACCAATTGGAATGGGTGTGCAGATCACCCTTGAGTGCACCGCGGAGGGCGTTGTCTCCGATGGGTTCGGCGGCGTTTCGCTGCTCGACGAGATAATCCGGAACGTCCTGCGTGAGAGCCTGTCGAATGATCAGCGAGGTCTTTGCTCCGATGCCGGCCAGCGAGGACCAGCTGTCTGCCTTCTCGTGTTCGGATCGTTGTGCGGGAGTAAGAGATTCGACGACATCAGCGGCCCGACGGTATGCCTTGACCCGGTGGGTGTCCGAGCGCGACCGTTCGAGCCAGAAACCGATCTCTCGAAGTGCGTCCACCGGATCCATGCGGTCCATTGTGCCTCGCGGCACCGACACGTGCGCACAGGGTAAACGGACAAAACTCTCAGGCAGTTGCCAGGTCTCTCGTCCCCCATCGCCTTGAAGCTGCAACTACCATCGGCAGTCATGACCAAGAAATGGTGGATCGTAGGCGTCGTTGTCGTTGTTCTCGTCGCGCTCGGGCTGTACTTCGGCCCCAAGATCTACGCCTCGCTGCAGGAGGACGACGCACCGGCAGCCACGGTATCGACATCCGGTGCCCAAGCGGCCACGGTCGTGGACATCAACGGACGGTGGGTCGTCACCCCAGGTGACGAGACCAACACCACGGCCGCGGGCTATACCGTCGACGAGTTGCTCAACGGTTCCGACGTGACGGTGGTCGGATCGACGACCGAGGTGGCCGGCAATGTGACCATCGCCGACGACAGTCTCACCGAGGGGCAGATCGTGGTGCTGACGAATTCGATCAGTACCGACAGTGACCGTCGCGACAATCAGTTCCGCGGCAACATCTTCGATACCGCCACTTATCCGACGGCGACGTTCAGCATCGACTCGCCCATCGATCTGTCCGACCTCCCTCGAGACGGAACCAGCACGACGGTCACCGCCGACGGCACGTTGACGCTCAAGGATCAGACCCGTCCGGTCTCGGTCGAGATGGAGGTGCTGCTGTCCGGTGACACGCTCATCGCGTCGGGTGCCATCCCGACGACGTGGACCGACTACGAGATCGAACCGCCCTCGCTCGGCTTCGTGACGGTCGATCCGACCGGGACCATCGATTTCCTGATCAATCTGAGTCAGCAGTAGCGCGTTCTCGTGGACCGGCCGGCGTCCATCCCGGCGGTCCGACGAGATATCCGACGCGTTCTTTCCACGACTGCGATGCCGCAACATCCCGCGCGATGTTGCGGTATTCGTGTGTCTGGAGGGTCCAGATGTTGAACGTGTCGACGGGCTTGGTGAGGCCGTAGTGCGGGCGCTCGACCTCCTCGGCGTAGGTGCCGAACAGTCGGTCCCAGATGATGAGAATGCCGCCGTAGTTCTTGTCGAGATACTGAGGATCGCGGCCGTGATGGACGCGGTGATGTGAGGGCGTGTTGAAGACGAACTCGAACGGACGCGGCAGCCGGTCGATGCGCTCGGTGTGTACCCAGAACTGGTAGACGAGATTGATCGAGAAGCCGACGAACACCATCCACGGCGGCATCCCCAGCAAGGGAAGCGGTAGCCACATGATTACCTCGCCGCTGTTGTTCCACTTCTGGCGCAACGCCGCCGCGAAGTTGAAGTACTCGCTCGAATGGTGGGCCTGATGCGTCGCCCAGATAAGTCGGGTTCGATGCGCGATGCGGTGGTAGCCGTAGAACAGCAGGTCGACGCCCAGGATCAGGATCACCCAGGTGTACCAGGCGTCGGCGGGCAGATGCCACGGCGCGATGTAGACGTAGATCGCCGTGTAGCCGACGAGAGCGAGCGCCTTCCATGCGGTGGTGGTGGCGATCGAGACCAGGCCCATCCCGAGGCTGGCCCGCGCATCTCGGGCGGAGTAACTGCCCTGCGAGCCGTCTTCGAGTTTCGCGGCTGTGATCCATTCGATTGCCAGCAGCAGCGCGAACGCGGGGATGGCCAGGGCGACGGGGTCGCGCAGCGGTTCGGGCAGTGCATTCCACGCCGAACCGATCCATTCGTTCATCGAACCTCCCGCGTGACATTTGAAGGTTGAGTGTAACGCCGAATCGGGCCGCGGCATATGGCGTCGACTGCTCGCTTATTTCCTATCAAAATGATAGGAATTGAAACGTGCACATCACGGCGAGGGCTGACTATGCAGTGCGGACGCTCGTCGAACTGGCGGCGGTGGGCGAGCAAGGCCCCGCGAAAGCCGAGGCGCTGGCCACCGCGCAAGGTATTCCGCACAAGTTCCTCGAGTCGGTGCTCGCGGATCTACGTCGCGCGGACTTGGTGTGCAGCCGGCGAGGTCCCGACGGCGGGTACTGGCTGGCGCGGGAGGCGTCGGACATTTCTGTCGCCGATGTGATCAGGGCTGTCGAGGGGCCGTTGGCGTCGGTGCGCGGTCAACGACCCGAGGATGCGGAGTACGCCGGCCCTGCCGAGCCACTCACTCGTGTGTGGCTGGCGGTGCGCGTCAATCTGCGTGCAGTACTCGAGGCGGTCTCGCTGAAAGACATCGTCGACGATGATCTGCCCGAATTCGTGAAACAGCTGGTCAGCGAGCCGGCGGCTTGGGCGCGTCGATGATCTGAGTCACACTCGTCACGAGGTGTGGTGCAGTCGACAATTTTGCACGTCTTTGCAAACTTGCAGAACCGTGCAAGTTCCGTACGTTGGTAATCGTGACTTCTCCGACGGGCCTTCGCGATCTCAAGAAGGCCGCAACCCGCGACGCTCTCGGTCAGGCGGCCGTGCGTCTGGGAAAGCAGCTCGGCTTCGATGCGGTCACCGCCGACGCCATCGCCCACGAGGCGGGCGTTTCCACCCGTACGTTCCACAACTACTTCTCCAACAAGGAAGAAGCGGTTCTGCACCACATCGAGGTCTCGGCCCTCGAATGGTTCGAGCTGCTGCGCGCCCGGCCGGCGACGGAACCCATCTGGGATTCACTGCGGCACATAGCCCTTGATCTCGTCGCAGATCCCGGCCGGGACCTGGAGGACACCTTCGCTGCGGCCCGCCTCATCGAAGCCAACCCCGCGCTGATGGCCCGCAAGCTAGAAATGCACCATTCGCTGACCCGAAAACTCGGCGAGGCCATCGCCGAGCGAACCGGCACCGATATCGACACCGACCTATACCCGAACCTGCTGCAGATGGCAGTCGGAGGTGCCGTGACATCGGCACTGAACATCTGGATCACCGACCCTGCGGGTGCGTCCACCCCCCGGGCGCTGATCGAAGACGCCTTCGACCAACTGCGCGCGGGTCTACCTGAGCCTCATCCCCATCCCGACATGTCCGAACCCAACCGAGGAGCTTGACAGTGGCCACCTATCTCTACCGAATCGGAAGATTCGCGTACCGACGCAAGGGCGTAGTCCTCGGACTGTGGCTGGCGATTCTGATTGCAGCCGGCGTGGGCGCAGCAACGCTGTCCGCGCCGACGGTCAACTCGTTCAGCATTCCGGGAACACCCGCCCAGGCCGCGCTCGACTTGCAGGAGGAACGGTTCGGCGGAGCCGAGGATCCACTGCAAGCGGTCAACGCCGAGTACGTCTTCCAAGCGCCGGACGGCCAGTCGCTCGACAACCCGCAGTACACCTCGGCCATCGACGCGACCATCGCCGAGATCGAGAAGATCGATGCGGCGAAACCTGCGGAAGGTGCTCCGCCACTGGCTAATCCGGTCGCGGCCTACCAGTCGATCGTCGAGCAGTACACCGAAGCGGCAGCCGAGGCCGGCACGCCGGCCGACCAGGTAGCAGCGGATGCGGCCGCAACCTCACCGCTGAGTCCTGACGGCAACGTCGGTACCGTCACCGCGCCGATCAACGTCGACCTTGCCGACGTCACCGACCAGATTCGTAGCGATCTCGATGCCGCGGCGCAGCCCGCCCGCGATGCAGGCTTGAACGTCATCCTCGGCGGCACCGTCGCGCAGGAGAACCCATCGCCCGGTGGAACATCGGAGATCGTCGGTCTTGCCGTCGCCGCCGTCGTGCTGCTCATCATGTTCGGATCGGCCGCCGCCGCCAGCCTCCCGCTGATCACCGCAATCGTCGGCATCGGCATCTCGAGCCTGGCGATCACCACGGCATCCGGTTTCGCAAGCTTGTCCTCGTTCACCCCGATCCTCGCGATCATGATCGGACTCGCAGTCGCGATCGACTATTCGCTGTTCATCCTGGCGAGATACCGGCACGAGCTCACGTTGACCGACGACCGCGAAGAAGCCGTCGGACGGTCGGTCGGAACCGCCGGTTCCGCCGTCGTGTTCGCGGGCGCAACGGTGCTCATCGCCCTCGTCGCGTTGCGCGTCGTCGGCATTCCGTTCCTGTCTCAGATGGGTCTGGCCGCGGGCTTCGCGGTGTTCGTTGCCGTCTTGATCGCATTGACGTTCCTGCCCGCCATGCTCGGCGTCTACAAGGGCAAGGCCTTCGCGGGCAAGCTCAAGTTCGTCAACACCACCGACCCGGAGGATCCGAACGCCTCTCCCACCAACGGACTTCGGTGGGCTCGATTCCTGGTCAAGAAGCCGATCCTCGGACTCGTCGGCGGCATCGTGCTCCTCGGTGTCATCGCAGGCCCGACCACCGGGTTGTCTCTGGCGCTTCCCTCGATCGCCACCTCGGACCCATCCACGCCTGCCCGCCAGGCCTATGACATCACCGAAGAGGCCTTCGGGCCGGGACGTAACGGTCCGCTGCTCGTCATCGCCGACGCCTCGGGCGTCGCAGAAGCAGACCGCACCGCGTCGTTCGGCAAGGTCGTCGAGACGATCACCGAGCAATCCGACGTCACCAATGCTCAGATCATCGCCGTCAACCCGGCGGGTGACACCGCTCAGATACTCGTGACCCCGTCGAGCACACCCAACAGTGATCAGACGAAGGCTCTGGTGACCAACCTGCGTGACGCCGAAAGTGGATTGCAGCAGAGCGAGGGCGTGTCCTACGGCGTCACCGGCGAGACCGCAATCGGGATCGACATCTCCGAGCGGCTGCAGAGTGCGCTGATTCCGTACCTGGCTGTGGTCGTCGGCCTGGCCTTCGTGTTGCTGATGCTGGTGTTCCGCTCCATCCTGGTTCCGCTGACCGCCACGCTCGGGTTCCTGCTCAGCGTGCTCGCGACCTTCGGTGCCACGGTGTTCATCTTCCAAGAGGGCGGGCTCGGCCTGATCTCCAACCCGCAGCCGATCGTCAGCTTCATGCCGATCTTCCTCATCGGTGTGGTGTTCGGTCTCGCGATGGATTACCAGGTGTTCCTCGTCTCGCGCATGCGAGAGGAGTTCGTCCACGGAGCCGCCGCGAAGGATGCCGTCGTCGACGGCTTCAAGTACGGCGCACGTGTGGTCACTTCGGCCGCGGTCATCATGATCTCGGTGTTCGCCGCGTTCATCGCCGAGCCGGACTCGTTCATCAAGTCCATCGGCTTCGCGCTCGCCGCGGCCGTGTTCTTCGACGCGTTCGTCGTGCGCATGGTGCTGATTCCGTCGGTGATGGCGCTGCTGGGAGACAAGGCCTGGTGGCTGCCGAAGTGGCTGGACAAGATCCTGCCCAACGTCGACATCGAAGGTGCCAAGCTGAAGACGGCTCCGGAGAAGGAAACGGTTCTGCAGGCATGAGCCGGTCGGCCGAAGATTACCCGCAACACTCGAAAAACGGAGAGACTGTCATCCATGTGTACGAGTAATCTTCGGCCATCATGCTGATTCCGCTGCTGCGGACGTATCTGGCTCCCTACAAGCTGCCGATCGTCGCGCTGATCCTGCTGCAACTCGTCGCGACCTTGGCGGCGCTGTTCCTGCCCAGCCTCAACGCCGACATCATCGACAAGGGCGTCACTACCGGCGACACGGGCTACATCCTCTCCGCCGGCGGCGTGATGCTCCTCGTGTCGGCGGTGCAGATCATCAGTTCCGTGGCCGCAGTGTTCATCGGTGCTCGTGCGGCGATGGGCGTCGGACGTGACCTGCGCGGTGCGATCCTGCACCGCGTCGGCACGTTCTCGGCTCGTGAGGTCGGCCAGTTCGGTGCGCCGTCATTGATCACCCGTAACACCAACGACGTCCAGCAGGTTCAGTTGGTGATCGTCATGGGATTCACCATCGTGGTGATGGCACCGATCATGTGCATCGGCGGCATCATCATGTCGTTGCGCGAGGACCTCGGCCTGTCCTGGATTCTCTTGATCGCGGTACCAGGTCTGGCGATCTCCATGGGCCTGATCATCATCAAGATGGTGCCGGCCTTCCGCTCGATGCAGAAGCGCATCGACGCCGTCAATCGTGTTCTACGTGAGCAGATCACCGGCATTCGGGTGGTGCGGGCGTTCGTCCGGGAGGACTTCGAGATCGATCGGTTCGGATCGGCCAACGCCGCGCTCACCGACACCGCCTTGCGCGTCGGGCGGTTGATGGCTCTGATGTTCCCGACGGTCATGCTCATCAGCAACCTGACCAGTGTGGCCGTCATCTGGTTCGGTGGCCATGCCATCGATCAGGGCACCATGCAGATCGGCTCTCTCACAGCTCTTCTGAGCTACATCATGCTCATTCTCATGTCGGTGATGATGGCATCGTTCATCGCGATGATGGTGCCCCGCGCGTCGGTGTGTGCCGATCGCATCAGTGAAGTACTCGCCACCGAATCGTCGGTCGTGTTGCCGGACAAGCCCAAGACGTTCGCATCCTCACCAGGCACGGTCGAGCTGGTCGATGCCAGATTTTCTTTCCCCGGTGCCGAGTATCCGGTGCTGTGCGGGGTGAACCTGAGGGCCGAGGCAGGCAAGGTCACCGCGATCATCGGCGGTACCGGTTCCGGAAAGTCGACGCTCGTCAACTTGATTCCTCGATTGATCGACGTCACCGGCGGCGAGGTACGCGTCGGGGGAGTCGATATCCGTGAACTCGATCTGGATTTGTTGCGTTCCGAAATCGGTTTGATCCCTCAGAAGCCGTATCTGTTCTCGGGCACCATCGCGAGCAATCTGCGGTACGGCAAATCCGACGCCACCGACGCGGAACTGTGGGAGGCACTCGAGATCGCGCAGGGTGCCGACTTCGTTCGCGCCATGCCCGAGGGACTGGAGACGCCCGTCGCCCAGGGTGGTACGACGGTGTCCGGTGGCCAGCGTCAACGACTGGCCATCGCCCGTGCGCTCGTACGCAAACCCAGCATCTACCTGTTCGACGATTCGTTCTCCGCACTGGATCTGACGACCGATGCCAATCTGCGTGCGGCACTCAAGCCGGTGACGCGTGATGCGTGCATGATCGTTGTCGCTCAACGCGTCTCGACCATCATCGACGCCGATCAGATACTCGTACTCGACGATGGAAAGCCGGTAGGTGTGGGTACCCACGACCAATTGTTGGCCGAGTGCCCCACCTACGCCGAGATCGTCGACTCGCAGCGCGCTGTGGTCGGTGCACTGTGACCGCGCAGGTGGAGAAGACGGAAGAGAAGGCCGACGCTCCCGTCGCCAAGGCTGTGGTGCCGGGAACGAAGGCCCGCAACTTCAAGGGCTCGTTGAAACGGCTGATCGGCCTGCTCGCTCCGGAGCGGCTGTTCCTGACGATCATGCTGACCTTCGGTATCGCCAGCACAATCCTGACCGTCGCAGCTCCCACCGTCCTCGGACATGCAACAGACCTCATCTTCAACGGCGTCGTCGGCCGCGAACTGGACCCGGGCCAGACCAAAGAGCAGGCCATCGAGCAGCTTCGGGCGGAAGGTAACGACTCCGTCGCCGACCTGCTGTCCGGGACGGATGTCACTCCCGGCGCGGGTATAGATTTCGGGGCGGTCAGAACCGTCCTGATGTGGGTATTGGTTCTGTATGTGCTGTCGTCCCTGTTCGCCTGGGCGCAGGGCTACATCCTCAACATCGCGCTGCAGCGCCGAATCCTGTTGCTGCGCGGCAGCGTCGAGGCCAAGGTGCACCGACTACCGTTGAAGTACTTCGACAACAATGCTCGCGGTGAGACGCTGAGCCGCGTCACCAACGACATCGACAACGTCTCGACCAGCTTGCAGCAGACGCTCAGTCAGCTGATCACCGGCATTCTCACCGTGCTCGGCATCCTGGGCGTGATGATCTGGATCTCGCCGCTGCTGGCTCTCGTTGCGGTGCTGACCATTCCGGCGTCGTTCGCGGTGACCGCCGTCATCGCCAAGCGCTCGCAGCCGCACTTCGTCGCACAGTGGAAGCACACCGGAAAGCTGAACGCCCAGATCGAGGAGACCTACACCGGCCACGAGATCGTCAAGGCTTTCGGTCGTCAGGAAGAGGTGGAGCGAGAGTTCGGCGAGCGCAACGAGAAGCTGTTCCAGTCCAGCTTCCGAGCACAGTTCATCTCCGGCATGATCATGCCCGTCATCATGTTCCTCGGGAACATCAACTATGTGGTCATCGCCGTCGTCGGTGGGCTGCGGGTGGCGTCGGGCACGCTCAGTCTCGGTGAGGTGCAGGCCTTCATCCAATACTCGCGTCAGTTCACCCAGCCGCTCACGCAGGTCGGTGCGATGGTGAACCTCATCCAGTCCGGTGTCGCGTCGGCCGAGCGCATCTTCGAGGTGCTCGACGCCGAGGAAGAGGATGCGGATCCAGCCGATGCGGTGCGCCCCATCGAGCGACGGGGTCGCGTCGAATTCGAGAATGTCTCCTTCGGCTACTCGCCCGACCGCCCGCTGATCGAGAACCTCTCGCTCGTCGCCGATCCCGGACACCTGGTCGCGATCGTCGGTCCCACCGGTGCAGGCAAGACCACATTGGTGAACCTCATCATGCGATTCTACGAGATCGATTCCGGCCGAATCACTCTCGACGGCGTCGACACCAGGAAGATGACCCGCGAGGAACTGCGTGCGCGGACAGGAATGGTGTTGCAGGACACCTGGCTGTTCGGCGGAACCATCCGCGACAACATCGCCTACGGTGACCCGAATGCCAGCGAAGAGGAAATCCTCGAAGCAGCACGGGTGAGCTACGTCGACCGCTTCGTGCACTCCTTGCCCGACGGTTACGACACGATCATCGACGGGGAGGGCAACAACGTCAGCGCCGGTGAGAAGCAGCTGATCACCATCGCCCGCGCCTTCCTGGCCAAGCCGCTGATTCTCATCCTCGACGAGGCCACCAGCTCCGTCGACACCCGAACCGAACTGCTGGTGCAGAAGGCGACCGCGAAGCTGCGCAGCGATCGCACCAGTTTCGTCATTGCACACAGGCTTTCGACCATCCGCGATGCGGACACCATCGTGGTGATGGAAAACGGCAGCATCGTCGAGCAGGGTAATCACGAGCAACTGCTCGCGGCCAAGGGTGCCTACTTCCGCCTGAATGCGGCTGGCGCCGCAGTGGCGGGAATAGGTGCCTCAGAGGGCACTTGACCGCACCACTGCCGCGCAGCGGCATACTGACGCGGTGAGTTCCTCCAGTTTCGGCTTCGATATCGGCACCCGGCTCGACGGTGAGCTCGGGCGCACCGGCACCATCCACACCCCGCACGGTGACATCGCCACCCCCGCGTTCATCGCGGTGGGTACCAAGGCGACCGTCAAAGCGGTGCTGCCGGAGGCGATGAAGGAACTCGGCGCGCAGGCGGTGCTCGCCAACGCGTATCACCTGTATCTGCAGCCGGGCTCGGACATCGTCGACGAGGCGGGTGGGCTGGGCAAGTTCATGAACTGGGACGGTCCGACGTTCACCGACAGTGGCGGATTCCAGGTCATGTCGCTCGGCGTCGGGTTCAAGAAGGTCATCTCGATGGACGCCACGCGCGTGCAGTCCGACGACGTCATCGCCGAGGGCAAGGAACGCCTCGCACACGTCGATGACGACGGCGTGACGTTCAAATCCCACCTCGACGGCTCGAAGCACCGATTCACTCCCGAGGTGTCGATGCAGATTCAGCATCGGCTCGGAGCCGACATCATGTTCGCGTTCGACGAGCTTACCACGTTGATGAATACCCGCGGCTACCAGGAGAAGTCGGTCGATCGGACGCAGGCATGGGCGAAGCGGTGCGTCCTCGAGCACGAACGTCTGACGATCGAGCGCGCCGACAAGCCGTATCAGGCACTGTTCGGGGTGGTGCAGGGCGCACAGTACGAGGATCTACGACGCAAGGCCGCACACGATCTCGAAACCATCACCGGTGAGACCGGTAGGGGCTTCGACGGTTACGGCATCGGCGGCGCACTCGAGAAGCAGAACCTCGGCACCATCACCCGATGGGTGAACGAGGAACTGCCCGAGCACAAGCCGCGTCACATGCTCGGCATCAGCGAGCCCGATGATTTCTTCACCGCCATCGAGAACGGTGCCGACACGTTCGACTGCGTCAACCCCTCACGGGTGGCGCGCAATGCGGCGATCTACGTGCCGACGGGCCGGTTCAACATCAACACCGCCAAGCATCGACGTGATTTCACCCCGATCGACGAGAACTGCGACTGCTACACGTGCGCGCACTACACCAAGGCCTACATCCATCACCTGTTCAAGGCCAAGGAGATGCTGGCGTCGACGCTGTGCACCATCCACAACGAGCGTTTCACGGTCAAGCTGGTCGACGACATCCGCGACTCCATCGATCAGGGGCGCTTCGCAGATTTCAAGACGGAGTTCTTGGGTCGGTTCTATGCTGCAAAGATTGCGTGAGCTGATCTTTGAGTTCCGAAATGCGTTGTAGCAGTTCGCCTTCCCGCTCGGCCGCTTTGCGCTGATACACCTCCGACAGGTCCTCGAGGTAGGCAGCGTCGTAGCGGGGGATGATGCTGCGGGTGCAGTTCCAGTCGAAGGCCTCGACATCGATGACGACGCTGCGCTCGCAGGCAGCTGCGACGGTCAGGTCGCCGATCTTTCTCAGTCGGTCCAGTAGTTCGGGGTCGTCGGCAGCCTCGACGGTCCGTGCCCGTCCATAGAGCTTGAGCCGTTGGCGCAGAGGGTAATTGACCAAGAAGATCGCGATGCGGTCGTCGTGATCGAGATTGGCCGCCGTCACGTACTGATGGTTGCCGGCAAAATCGGCGAAGCCGAGCGTTCGGTCGTCGAGGACCTGGAGAAAGCCCTTCGGCCCGCTGCGGTACTGGATGTAGGGCCAGCCGGTCTCGGCGACGGTGGCGATCTGGAACTGATCGATCGCACGAATCATCGCCTTCTCGCGAGTGTCGAGAGGCGTCGGGCCGTCGTCGGGTCGTTCGGTCTGTGAGCCGTAGGCGGTGTAGCTGCCGTCGACCTGCTGCCGCGCAATCGCAGCAGGACCGAACATCAGATGGTGATAGTGGTTGCTCTGCGGCACGGGTGAATTCTATGTGCTCTGTCCCAGTCACGAGACTGGGACAGAGTGTTTCTCAACCAGGGCCTGGGCCAGTTGGCCGATGCGTGTGCGGGCGGTCTCTGGAGCGAGGACCTCGATGTGGTCGCCGAACTGTAGGAGCTGACGAACCGACTCGACGTCTGGGTAGCGGATGACGACGGTGCACAACTCGATGCCTGCCCCAACCTGTTCCTGATCGGCGTCCGCGACGCCCAGGCCGCTACCGCCTTCTACAGCGATCTCTTCGAGATCGAACCGACTTTCACCAGTCCCCACTACGTGGCTTTCGAGGCTGCCCCCGGTGTCTTGTTCGCGTTGTGGACGGGCTATAGCGAACACGCTGTCCAGAGCACCCCTCGCACGACCGAGATCGGCATCATGGTGCCGGGGCCACCGGGGGCGATCGACGAGATATTCACGAAGTGGGTCTTGAAGGGAGTGCACGTAATGCAGGAGCCTCACGACGCTGTGTTCGGCCGCACCTTCGTAGTCGCGGACCCCGACGGCAACCTCGTTCGGGTTTCTCCGGTGGACTGAGCTTCACGACGCCTACCAAGTGCTCAGTTGTCGATGGACCGACCACGCACGTTGGTCGGCCTGTCAACCTTTCCCATCGATGCAGGACATAGTGCCGAGAACCTTAGGCGCTACCACGTACTACCGACAGGTTTGTCGTCGCGAATCTTTGTGCAGAGCAATAGTTTTCGATTCAACGATGGTTGCCAATCGAACGCACGTTCGATACACTTGCATCCATGACCACGGCGATCTGGCAACTGAGCGAGGCAGAACTGCTCGCCGACGCCGCCGCGGTCTCCCTTGACATCCAGTTGCTCGAAGCCCGGCGGATCGCTCTGGTCGCCGAGATCGACACCCGCGTCTCCCGGGAGAAGCTCGGCTTCCCCGGGCCCGCCGGCTGGCTCACCTCCACCACCCTGCTCAGCCCGAGCAAAGCGAACAAGATCGTCGCCCTCGCCCGCGGCCTGAAGAACTTCCCCGACATCGCCGACGCCGTGAACACCGGCGTCATGACCGTCGATCACGCCGCCCTGATCCTCACCTTCGCCGAAACACCACCGAAAAAACTCCCGCAAGAAGGTCGCGACATCGCCCGCACCGCGATGATCACCGCCGCCACCGGGCCCGGGGCACGCACCGACAAGATCCGTGAAGCGATCACCAAACTCAAAGACACCTACGGCAGCGACAAGCCGCCCGCCGAGGACACCGACCGCAACGAACTGTTCGCATCGAAGATGCTCAACCAACGCCTCTGTCTCAAAGCCGACTTCGATGCAATCACCGCAGAAAAGCTCTTCACCGCACTCTCACCGCTGACCGCACCCCGGCCCGCAGCCGACGGCACCCCCGACGAACGCAGCCCCGCCAGACGGCGCGCCGACGCATTCGGACACATCCTCGACCACTACCTCGCCTCCAGCGATCGCCCCACCGAAGGCGGAGAAAAACCCCACATCAACCTCCACATCCGGTTGCAGGACCTCCAAAGCCTGAGCGGTCAGAACAGCGACGACATCACCGACGACGAAACCACCCGCGCTGCAACCGAACCCAACAGTGACACCGACGGTGACACAGGCGGTGACACAGGCGGTGACCGCGGTGCCTACCGGGACTTGTTCGGCGACGGCTCCAGCGTCGGCTGGCTGCCCTGGATGGGACCCCTCTCACGCAACACATCACGCCAACTGACCTGCGATTGCCTCCTCACCGCCATCGTCATGGACGAGAACGGCAACCCGCTCAACCTCGCTCGCACCGCACGCACCGTCACCGCGAAACAGAAACGAGCGTTGACCGCCCGCGACCACGGCTGCGCCTTCCCCGGCTGCGGCAAACCCGCCGCCTGGACCGAAGGCCACCACATCCCAATGCCATTAAGTTAGCCGAAACGATAAAGCGACACGCGGTGTAGATGCGCATTTTAAGTTGCGTGTTTCGTAGAATTTATTGGTGGACGAAATCATCTCGCGCCGCTTTACCGATCATTTCCCAGTTGGCATCCTTGCGGAATGCATACCTCGCGATGATGTAGAAGAAGCAATCGACAGGTCAGATACCCGCGAAAATCGAACGCGTCTTCTCCCGTCGAGGATAGTTGTTTATTATGTTATTGCGCTCGGCCTGTTCTTCGGCGAAAGTTATGACGAAGTCATGCGGCGGTTGGTAAACGGATTGGAGTTTCTCGGAGGGTGGTTACCGAGTTGGCACGTTCCTACCCCGAGTGCAATAACACAAGCCCGCAAAAGGCTCGGGGAGGAACCCTTAAAAATT
>NZ_JBITUQ010000020.1:0-107096 GCF_044542515.1 Rhodococcus sp. NPDC078407
GCCCCCCCCCCGGGGCCCCCCACCCCCCGCCCCTTTGGTGTGGTTACCCCCCGCGGGCCCTTGGGGGGGGGGGTGTTGCCCCCCCGGGCGCCCCCCAACCCCCCCCACGACCCGGAGCGCTAGCGGAAGGCGCTGCTGCCGGTCAGCGCTTGACCGATCACCAGCTGATGGACCTCGGACGTGCCCTCGTAGGTGAGGACGGATTCGAGGTTGTTGGCGTGACGGAGCACCGGGTACTCGAGCGTGATTCCGTTGGCCGCGAGTATGGTTCGACATTCGCGAGCGATCTTGATGGCCTCGCGCACGTTGTTGAGCTTGCCGAGTGACACCCGCTCGCCGGGCAGTTCGCCCTTGTCCTTGAGTCGCCCCAGGTGCAGGGCGAGCAGCTGGCCTTTGCCGAGCTCGAGGGCCATGTTCGCGAGCTTGGCCTGGGTGAGCTGGTAACCGGCGAGTGGCTTGTCGAACACCGCGCGGGTCGTGGAGTACTCGATCGCGGATTCGATGCAGTCCCGCGCTGCGCCCATTGCGCCGAACACGATGCCGAAGCGGGCTTCGTTGAGGCAGCTCAACGGTCCGCTCAAGCCGCGGGCCTCGGGCAACATTGCATCTGCGGGAAGCCGAACGTCGTCGAACACCAGCTCCCCGGTGATCGAGGCGCGCAGCGACAACTTCTTCTTCACCGTGTTGGCGGTGAATCCCGGGGTGTCGGTGGGAACGACGAAACCGCGGACCTTGTCGTCGGTCTGGGCCCAGACAACGGCAACGTCGGCGACCGGACCATTGGTGATCCACATCTTGCTGCCGTTGAGGATCCAGTCGTCGCCGTCGCGCTTGGCGCGGGTGAGCATCCCGCCGGGGTTGGACCCGAAATCGGCCTCGGTCAGACCGAAACAACCGATCAGCGCACCCTCGGCCATACCCGGGAGCCACTGCTGCTTCTGCTCCTCTGAGCCGTACTTCCAGATGGCGAACATCGCCAGCGAGCCCTGTACCGAGACCAGCGAGCGGATGCCGGAATCGATGGCCTCGAGCTCGAGGCAGGCCAGGCCGTACGCCGTCGCCGAGGTTCCGGCGCAGCCGTAGCCCTCGAGGTGCATCCCCAGCAGGCCGAGTGACCCCAGTCCCTTGGCCAGTTCGCGCACCGGCACAGTGCCCTCGTCGAACCAGTCGGCGATGTGCGGGCGGATCCGCTCGTTACCGAACTTGCGGACGGTGTCCCGGATCTGACGCTCCTCGTCGTCGAGGAGTGAATCGATCGCGAACAGTTCGTCGACGCTCTGGGAGTTGGCCACGGTGCCTCTTTCCGCTGGGGGTTGTCTTCGCAGGTTACCCACGACCCCGCCGGGCGACGCACGCCGATTAGTGTGGAGGGTATGAGTGAGCAGCGCAGCAAGGCAGACAACACGTCCTGGCAGGGCTTTTCCACCAAGGCAGTGCATGCCGGGTACGAGCCCGATCCGTTGACCGGCGCGGTCAATGTGCCGATCTATGCGAGTTCCACCTTCGCCCAGGACGGCGTCGGCGGCATGCGCAGTGGGTTCGAGTACGCGCGCACCGGCAACCCGACGCGTCGGCCGCTCGAGGCGAATCTCGCGGCCATCGAGTCCGGCACCTACGGGCGCGCGTTCTCCTCGGGCATGGCGGCGACCGACTGCCTCCTGCGCTCGGCACTCCGACCCGGTGACCACCTCGTCATCCCCAACGACGCCTACGGCGGCACGTATCGATTGATCGACAAGGTCTTCACCCAGTGGGGCATCGAGTACTCGGTGGCCGCAGTGTCGGACGTCGACGAGGTCCGCGCAGCGATGCGTCCGAACACCAAGCTCGTCTGGGTCGAGACGCCCACCAACCCGTTGCTCAATGTCGGTGACATCGAGGCGCTCTCGGCTGTCGCGCACGAGGGCGGGGCCAAGATCGTCGTCGACAACACGTTCGCGTCGCCCTACCTCCAGCAGCCGCTGAGCCTCGGTGCCGACGTGGTGCTGCACTCGACCACCAAGTACATCGGCGGGCACTCCGATGTGGTCGGCGGTGCGCTGGTGACCGACAGCGAAGAACTCGATGCTGCGTTCGCGTTCCTGCAGAACGGTGCGGGCGGCGTACCCGGACCGTTCGACGCATTCCTCACATTGCGCGGTATCAAGACGCTCGCGTTGCGGATGGAACGACACAGCGACAACGCCGAGAAGATCGTCGAATTCCTCAACGGACACCCCGCCATCTCGCAGGTCATCTATCCCGGACTCGAATCGCACCCGTCTCACGCGGTGGCCGCAAAGCAGATGCGACGCTTCGGCGGGATGGTCTCGGTGCGTCTGGCCGGCGGCAGGCAGGCTGCACTGGACTTCTGCGCGAAGACCGAAATCTTTACTCTCGCAGAGTCCTTGGGCGGAGTGGAGTCATTGATCGAACATCCCGGTGCGATGACGCATGCGTCGACGGCCGGCTCGCTGCTCGAGGTGCCCGACGACCTGGTGCGTCTGTCGGTCGGTATCGAGGACGGTGCCGACTTGGTCGGTGACGTCGAGCACGCGCTGGCATGATCGTCGCACTGATCGACTCGGGGTTGGGAATGCTCCCGACAGCTGCGCGGCTGCGACAAGCGCGCCCCGAGCTCGATCTGGTGCTCATGATGGATCCCGACAACGCGCCGTGGGGACCCAAGCCGGATGGGTGGGTCGTCGACCGGGTGGTCGGCACAGCGCAGCACGCCGTCGAACTCGGGGCCGAGGTGGTGGTGCTGCCCTGCAACACGGCCAGTGTGACGGCATTGAGCCATGTGCGTGCGGCGCTCGGCGACACGATTCCGGTGGTGGGTACGGTTCCGGCGATCAAGCCCGCGGCGGCGGTGAGTGATCGGATTGCGATCTGGGCGACGGCGGCCACTACGGCGAGCGCCTATCAGGGCCGTTTGATCGAACAGTTCGCGTCGCACCGCACAGTGACGAGTGTGGCGTGCCACGGTCTGGCGGACTCGATCGATCGTGGTGACGAACAGAAAATCGGTGCCGCCATAGCCGCGGCCGTCGCGGCCACCCCAACCGATGTCGAGTCGGTCGTGCTGGGCTGCACGCACTACCCGCTGGTGTTGGACGACATCGTCTCGCAGTTGCCGGGCGGCGTCACGATGTTCGACAGCGCCGAGGCGGTGGCCAATCAGACGGTGCGACGCGTCGACGAGGTCGGCTCGAGCGGTTCTGGTAGCGGCCGTGTATCGGTGTGGTTGAGCGGAATCGAGGGCGAGTTGCCCACGAGCGCGCAGCGATATGCCGAGGGGAAGCTGCTGTTCGACGGCGTACGAGCCGAGCAACACTGACCCACCGGGAATGTCGGACGCTCCGCAGCGTTGTCTTTCACTGAAGTAACGGTTACTGCGGTGAAGGGAAACACATGGTCGGCGTGGGCACTCGGAGTCCAGCGGTGCGCATTCCGCACCGATACGCATTCTGGGTTGTCGGCGTCGCCTTCACCGTCCTGATGGCGTCCTCGGCCGCGCCGTCTTAGCTGTACCCGGTGTATCAGCAGGCGTGGGGATTCAGCGCACTGACGCTCACCGTGATCTTCGCGGTCTACGCGGTGGCGCTGTTGGCGACGCTGCTCACCGTCGGAAGCCTGTCGGACCACATCGGCCGTAAGCCGATTCTCCTCGCATCGCTGATGTTGCTCGTCGTAAGTCTGGTCCTGTTCATCGTCGCCGACAGCGTTCCGCTCCTCATCGCGGCACGCGTCGTGCAGGGCATCGCCGCCGGCGCGGCGACGGGTGCCATGAGTGCGGCCGTCATCGACCTGCAGCCCGATGCCTCCACCGGACCGCTGCTCAACAGCGTCGCCCCCTCACTCGGCCTGGCAGGCGGCGCGCTCGGAGCCGGATTGCTGGTTCAACTTGCCCCAGCGCCCGAGATCTTGGTGTTCGCACTCTTGATCGCAGCGGCGCTGGTCCTCGCGGTGGCGCTGATGTTCGTGCCGGAGACCTCGGCATTGCGCGGCTTCGATTCCCGACGCCACCTCGCGTCGACCCTGCTGCCGAGGATGTCGATCCCGACGTCGGTGCGGGCACCCTTCCTCCTCATCGCCCCCGCGCTGTTCGCCACCTGGTCGCTCGGCGGCTTCCACCTCTCGCTCGGGCCGTCGATCGTCGGTGGCGTGTTCGGTATCGACAACCACATCGTCGGCGGGCTGGAGATCTTCGCACTGTTCGCCTCGGGTGCCGCGGCAGCTGCACTGGTACGCAATGGCTTTCCCCGCACCGTCATGACGATCGGGGCAACGGTGCTGGCGTCGGGCGTTGCACTGACGTTGCTGTCGGTGCAGTTGGAGTCGATAGCGATGTACTTCGTCGGGGCCGTCGTCGCCGGATCGGGCTGGGGAGCAACATTTCTCGGGGCGATGCGTACGCTTGGCGCCCTGGTTCCCGCCGCAGAGCGGGGCGGGGTGTTCGCCACGGTGTTCGTCATCAGCTATCTCGCCTTCAGTGTGCCCGCAGTGATCGCCGGACTGGCCGTCCATCGGTTGGGCCTGAGCGCGACGGTGGAGGTGTACGGCGCGTTCGTCATCGCGCTGGCGTTGTTCTCGGTTCTCGGATTCTCGCTGGCACAGCGGCGAGATCGGTAGTGCGGCAGAGTCTGTGAGTCCTCCTCTGCGGAGGGTGAGCGAGTGCTCCTGCCCGATCGGGCAGTTCGGTCGGGTCGTTGGCAGGGTTCGCTCCTCGAGGTGTTCCCATTGCGGCGCCGGGCAGTGGAGTGTGGTCCCCAGTGAGACGCCGATCACAGAAGAAGCGTCTTGTCACTCACACTCACCGAGGAGACACCGATGGTCATCGAGCTCAATCAGATCTGGGAATTCCCCATCAAGGAGTTTCACCCGCTGCCGCGCGCCAAGCTGGGAGTCGGCGCCCACGACATGATCGGCGTCGAGGCCAAGGAACTCGGGTTCACGCGTTCGTTGCTGGTCACTACCGGTCTGCGCGCTTCCGGAATCATCGAGGAAGTGATCGGCAAGATCGAGTACCAGGGCGTCGAGGTGGTCCTCTACGACAAGATCGAGTCCAATCCCAAGGACTACAACGTCATGGACGGTGCCGCGCTGTACCAGAAGGAGAAGTGCGACAGCGTCATCTCCGTCGGTGGTGGCTCGAGCCATGACGCGGCCAAAGGCATCCGTGTCGTCGTCGCCCACGACGGACGCAACATCAACGAGTTCGAGGGCTTCTCCAAGTCCACGAACAAGCAGAACCCACCTCATATCGCCGTATCGACCACTGCTGGAACGGGTTCGGAGACGTCCTGGGCCTACGTCATCACCGACACCTCGGACATGGAGAAGCCGCACAAGTGGCTCGCCTTCGACGAGGCGTCGACACCGACTCTGGCACTGGATGATCCGCTGCTGTACTACACCTGCCCCCAGCAGTGGACCGCGTTCTGTGGTTTCGACGTCCTCGCGCACGGTGCCGAGCCGTACGTCTCGCGTCTGGACTTCGCGCCGTCGCTGGGTAACGCCATCTACTCGATCGGGTTGGTCTCCAAGCACCTCCGTGAAGCCGTGTACGACCCGGGCAACCTGAAGGCCCGCGAGGGCATGATGAACGCCCAGTACATCGCCACTCAGGCGTTCAATTCCGGCGGACTCGGTGTCATCCACTCGATCTCGCACGCGATCAGCGCGTTCTACGACAGCGCGCACGGCCTCAACAACGCCATCGCTCTGCCGCGCGTGTGGGAGTACAACCTGCCCTCCCGCTACGAGCGCTACGCGGAGATCGCCGTGGCTATGGGTGTCGACACGAAGAACATGACCACCGTGCAGGCCGCGGACGCAGCCGTGGAAGCCGCCATCAGGCTCGCCAAGGACGTCGGAATTCCCGACAACTTCGGCTCCATCCGTTCGGCGACGTACGACAAGAACCGGATGAACACCGGCAAGTACGCGGGCAAGGGCGACGTCATCAAAGGCGACGAGAAGTCGGTTCTGAAGATCTCCGAGCACATCCAGGAGGACTGGTGCACCCCGGGCAACCCCCGTGAGGTCACCGTCGAGTCGATGATTCCCGTCGTTTCGCACGCGATCAACGAGTCGTACTGATGCTGCGCAGTGGTGCGGTTATGTGCCCCGGGCGGCGCATAACCGCACCACTGCGGCTCCGCCGCACCACGAAGGGAAACACATGACCTCGCTGTCGACAGTGCATGGCGACGACACCGATACCGTCCGATTCACCGACGCCGCCGATCTGCAGCGCGCGCTCGGCGAGCAGGACTACATCGCCGACGACGAACTCGCCACCGTGGTGCACCTGGCGACAGCGCTCGATCGCCCGCTGCTGCTCGAAGGCCCTGCGGGCGTGGGCAAGACCGAGCTCGCCAAGTCCCTTGCTGCGGCCAGTGGGCGCAAGCTGGTTCGGTTGCAGTGTTACGAGGGCCTGGACGACAACCGAGCCCTCTACGAGTGGGACTACGCCAAGCAACTGCTGCACGTGCAGATGCTGCGCGAGCACATCGGTGCACTCACCCAGCACGTGACCGATATCGACGACGCCTCGAAGATGCTCGCTGTAAAGGACTTCGGTCTCTACTCCGAGCCTTTCCTCGCCGTGCGCCCCCTGCTGGAATCGGTGCTCTCGGAGGAGCCGGTGGTACTCCTGGTCGACGAGGTCGACCGCACCGAGGAATCGATGGAGGCATTACTGCTCGAAGTACTCGCAGAGAAGCAGGTGACGATCCCCGAGGTGGGCACGTTCACCGCGCGCAGCGATCCGTGGGTGATATTGACCTCCAACGACACTCGCGAGCTGTCCTCGGCGCTCAAGCGTCGCTGCCTGCACTTCCACCTCGACTATCCCACTGCGGCGCGCGAACGCGAGATCGTCACCGCTCGTGCACCCGAGGTACCCGCACACATTGCGGCCGACATCGTCGGGATGGCAACGGAATTACGTCAGCTACCACTGCGCAAGAGCCCGTCCATCTCGGAGGTGATCGACGCGGCCCGTATCGCGTCGGTGCTCGGGTACACCGACGAGACCCGCCAGTATCTGCTCGCCGCGCTGGTGAAGTATTCGTCGGACATGAAGATCGCCATGGCCGGACCGGTAGTAGAAACGTCCTCTGCGCCAACGTCACTCGGAACGGTCGTCAACACGACCGCGACGGCGTTCCGGGGACACGGTGGACGCGACAAGGGCGGCATCGGAATCCGACGATGACCGGGCACCGGTCGTTCTCGGCATCGGTGGTGCTCGATGTGTTGGCGGCTGTCTTCGGGCGAACGCTGCGGCGCTTCGGAGTGGCGGCCTCGCCGGCCGAGGTCATCGAGGTACGACGCGTCCTCGGTCTCCTCGGAGGCCGTGACCTCACGATTCTGCGTGCGGCCCTGCGTGCGACGTGTGCCAAGTACGACCACGAACAACATGGTTTCGATCTCGCCTTCGAATCGATGTTCCAGGCCTACGTCGACAGTGCTGTGGACGAGCATCGATCGTCGTTGGGTGCGCAAGTGGCGGGCGGACTTCCGACGGACCTCGATGTGGGAGCGGACCAGGAGGCGGCGAAGTACGCCGAATACAACGAGCGCGCAGTCGAGATCGGGGATCTGCTCGATGCGCCCGAGGCGGACAAGGGCTTCAACCCGCACAAGGACGACGACGACATCAGCCTGTCCTCCGAGGATCATGATCTGTCGATCGACACCGACGGCGACATGGGCCGACGGGGTGTCACCTACACCGTCGATCTGGAACGGTCCGGATCGACGGCGGCAGGGGAGTTGGCGTCTAGCACCAGTGGAGCCGTTGCGGGGCAACTGAACTGGGAGGATCCGGCGAGTATTCTGGCGTGGTTCGACGCCTACGATCCGCGTAGCGTCTACGGCGACGGCGGAGATTCCGGCCCGCTGAGCTCGGCGATGCTGGACCGGATCACCGATGCCGTCGAGGCATTCGTCGCGGCGCTGGGGGATCTGACCGGGACGATGTCCTCCCCGGTGCCGGTCGACGGTGCGGCCCAGGCAATGGACCGGCACGCCGAGATCGAGCGCGCGAGTCACGAAGTGTTGCGGCACATGCGCGGCACCCCACGACCGCGTCCGCGCGAGCACTCGCGAGGGCCGTTGGACATGAGGCGCACCGTGCGGTCGAGTCTGCGGACCGACGGAATCCCGTTTCGTCTGGTGACGAAGACACCGGTTCCGGACAAAGTCCGACTCCTCGTACTCGCGGACGTCTCGCTGTCGGTACGGCCCATCACCGCGTTCACATTGAGGCTCGCCCAGGCCATGCATGCGAGAGCACACCGCTGCACGGTGATGGGGTTCGTCGATGCACCCGTGGACGTGACGAGCACCCTGCTCGGCAGCACCGGCGACGGCGCGCTGGCTGCCGTGCTCGCGGATGCGCGGCTCGACCTCGAAGCCAGTAGCGATTACGGCACCACGTTCACCGATCTGTTGCACTCCCACGGTGAGCTGCTGAACAAGCGCACCGCGGTGATCATCGTCGGCGACGGCCGGTGCAACGGCCGCCCTGCCGGACTCGACGCGTTGGACAGGATTCGGTCGAAAGTGCATCGCATCGCCTGGATCACGCCCGAGGCCCGCCGCTACTGGGCGCAAGCCGCGTGCTCCATGGAGGACTACGAGCAGATCTGTGACCGGGTGGTGGTGGCGCGGGATGGTGAACAGTTGTCGGCGCAGGCGGCCGAACTGGGCCACGCGTTGTCCTGACCCGATCGACGACGCCGCCCTACCTACCCGATCGGGTAGGTAGAACCCTGGCCCGCTGCTGGTGGGGCCGAACCCGTCTCCCTCGTATGGTTGTAACCTGAATCACAGGTCCGGATGGTGCAGGCCGGAGACAGCAAGGGTGTGAACGGTGGACCAGGCAGCTACTGCGAGCGTCGGCAAGGCGCTACACGACCTCGACGAGCAGCGGAGTCGAGCCGAGACGCCACGGGTTCTCAAGTTCCACGCGCCGGAGATCGTGTTCGGTCCGGATTCGCTGGGCGAGGTCGCGCACGCGACGCGTCGCCTCGGCGGCGTCCGGCCGATGCTCGTCACGGACGCAGGATTGATCGAGAGCGGCTGGGCCGGCCAGCTGGTGGACCTCCTGATCGCGCAGGGACTGGACCCACAGATCTGGAGTGCATTGACACCCAATCCCAAAGATGTCGAGATCGAGGCAGGGTACGGCTACTACGCGGACTTCGGCTGCGATGTGCTGGTGGCCATCGGTGGGGGATCGGTGATGGATGCGGCGAAGGGGATTGCGATCCTCGCCGGCAACGGCGGCAGAATCCTCGACTACGAGGGCGTCGATCAGGCCACTCGGCCGATCCCGCCTCTGGTGATGGTGCCCACCACGTCGGGGACCGGTGCCGACGTCTCGCAGTTCTGCATCGTCACCGATACGGCACGGTCGACCAAGATCACCATTCTCGGCCGGGCGCTCGTTCCCGACATCACCGTGATCGATCCGAGATTGCTCACCACGATGCCTGAATGGCTCAATGCTGCAACGGGTTTGGATGCGTTGACACACGGTATCGAAGCATTCGTCTCCCTGGGTCACAATCAGCTCACCGATCATCATGCACTTCGAGCCATCACGATGGTGATGTCGCAGTTGGCCCGCACCATCGACGAGCCCACCGACATGGCTGCACGCGGGTCGATGGCGCAGGCAAGTCTCGAAGCGGGCCTGGCATTCACGAACGCGATTCTCGGTGCCACACACGCCATGAGCCATCAGGTGGGAGGACTGCTGGACCTCCCACACGGGGTGATCAACGGTGTGCTGCTACCGCACGTCATCCGCTTCAATGCCGCAGAGGATCCGTTGCCCTACGTGGCCATCGCGACGAGCCTCGGACTACCGGAGGGCAGGGCCGGAGCACAGGAAGCCGCCATGGCCGTCGCAGACCGCGTCGACCGCCTCGCGCGTCAGGTCGGCGTCCCGTCCGGCCTGGCGCAGATCGGTGTCAGTGAGTCGGATCTGGATGTGTTGGCCACCAATGCTTTACGCGATGCCTGCATGTCCACCAACCCGCGCTCGGCCACCCACCGTGAGATAGTCGATTTGTTTCGGAGTGCGCTGTGACATCCGGACCCGATCTGTCGTTGTTGACCGGACTGCGATCGGGAAAGAACACGTTCTACCCTCAGTATCGCGGCGCGGCCGAACGGCTCGAACGCGTCGTGTATGCGCTGGAGTTGATCTCACGTGCGCTGGTGCGGACAGTCGACGGTCCGGAGACACTGGTGTGCGCGGTCGCGGAAGCCGCTCGTGCCCATCTGAGTGCGCAGTGGGTTGTGTTCGCACTCGCCGACGGTGCGTTCCCCGATGCCGGACCTCGCCGGATGGTCCTCGGGCCCGACGCCACACCGTTTCTGGTGGACAACGTGGAGGGCCCGCCGTTGCCCGACGACGTCATCGACTGCCTCGAGTCGATCAGAACGTCCACCTGTGGCGACGGGCAGACCCCGGTCATCTCGGCCCATCACGCATTCGTGCCGATTGCGTTCGACGGCGACGTTGTCGGAGCATTCGCGGCATGGACCGGGGAACAACGCGTGCTCGACGCCACCGATGCCGCGGTGTTGAGCATTCTGGCGAGCCAAACTGCTGTGGCACTGCAGAATTCGGCCTTGTTCCAGAGTCGGAGGCAGTTGCTCGAGCGCACCGAGAGCGCCTATGCGCGGGCCAACGAGACAGCGGCCGATCTTGCAGCCCGCAACGCCGAACTGGTGCTGACGCAGCGGCAACTGGGTGCTGCACATCGCCATCAGGTACTCGACGACGAACGCCATCGCATCGCTCGCGAACTGCACGACAGTGTGACCCAAGCCGTGTTGTCGGCGGGGATGCAGATCGAAGTGTGTCGCAGTGAAATCTCGGCCGAAGAACGCAGTGACAGACTGGATCTGGCCAAAGACCTGACGCGCCGAGCAGTGGACCAGTTGAGGTCCGCGATCTACGCCCTCAATCACCCGCAGGACGCCGATCGTACGTCGCTGCCCGAGATGCTCGAGCAGCTCTCCGTGGTCCACATGCCCGACGAGCTGCAGGTCTCGCTTCGCGTGGAGGGAACTCCCGTCGAGCTCAGTAGTGAGCGCGAGCATGCCCTGCTGCGCATCGCCGGTGAGGCATTGTTCAACACCGCGGTTCATGCACACGCAACGCGGGCAATTCTGCGATTGACCTACTCTTCCGATCAGGTTCAGCTGTCGATTGCCGACGACGGTGATGGTGACCCCGTCCACCTGCGCACGGTGCTGCACTTGGCCGAGTCCACCGATGTCGACGGTCGGCATCGTGGATTGGCGAACATGGCGGCCCGCACTCGCGAACACGGTGGGGTGTTCGAGATCCGGCGTGCCCGAACCGGGGGAGTGCGGATAACGGTGCGCATCCCACTCCAGGAACAACCCGAGAAGGGCGAAACACAGTGAGCGTTCCGACGGTCCGCGCAGGAGCAGGGCACGTGGCGGCACAGACGGTCCGGATCGTGTTGGTCGACGATCACGCAATTCTGCGCGACGGACTGCGTTCGGTGCTCGAGCGCGAGTCGGATCTGACGATCGTGGGGGAGGCGTCCACCCGAGAGGAAGGCTTGGCCGTCGTCGCACGGGTCGAGCCCGACATCGTGTTGATGGATCTCAAGCTCTCGGCCAGCTCGGACTACGAGGGCCTCGCGCTGTGTGCGCAGCTGGCCAAGGCGCACAACGGAATCGGCCTGCTGATTCTCACGACGTTTCTCGACGACCGGTTGGTGGTGGAGGCCGTGCACGCCGGGGCGAGGGGGTATGTCGTGAAGGACGTCGACACCACCGAGTTGGTTCGAGCGATTCGCGCCGTGTCGCGCGGGGAGAGCGCGTTCGATTCGCGCAGCGCCTCGGCCGTCGTCCGATCGCTCAACGGCACACCGAGCAGTATCGAGCGGTTGACCGAGCGAGAGCTGGAAGTGCTCCGGCTACTGGCGACGGGATTGTCCAACAACATGATCGGGACGAGGCTGTTCATCTCGGCGACGACCGTCAAGTTCCACGTCAGCAACATCATGCGCAAGCTCGCGGTGTCCAGACGCGCCGAGGCCGTGTATGCCGCGAGCAAGCAGGGGTTGATCTGACGCCGATCCAGACCCATCCGGCTTCGAATAGTGCAGCGGATCAGGCAGCCCTGGGTTCGAGACCGGTTCACGCGAACTGTGGTGCGGGTGCCTTGTCGATGACGAGCCATCCGCCGTGGTGCTCCGAGGTTCGGAAGGGCTGTCCCGTCGACCGACCCAGCTCGACCAACGACGACTCGTCGAACGTGCGGACGTGTCCGTGGCAGGCGGTGGTCTCGGTCTCGAAGGGCACGGCGACAACAACGCGAGTGCGGGCGATGCGGAGCGCCTCTTCCACTATGCGGGAGCCGATCTCGACGTCCACGTGTTCGAGCAGATGCAGTGCGGTCACGGTGTCGACGCTGCCGTCTGCAACGGGAACATCCGCTGCGTCGCACACCACCGTGTCGAGCGTGATCCCGAGCTGCGGGGCAACGACGGCGAGCAGCCGCATGGTGCCGGCCGACAGGTCGGTTGCCGTCACCGAGCGGCCCCGCATCGCCAGTCGTAGCGGAAAGAAGCCGAAGCACGAACCCATGTCGAGTACCGATCCGACGACGAGGTTCTCCGCACGTTCGTGGACGGGCGCGAAATCGGCAGTACCCGGAAGCAGTTCGTCCAGCGAATTGCGGTAGTAGGTGGCCCACGCGTCCACCGGATCGGCGATGGTGGTGCGGACGATTCCGACCAACACCAACTCGAACTCCCGCTGAGAAAGACCCACATGACGTGCCTGGGCGGTCACGATAGGGACGAGACTCTCACCGATCTCGGCCGACGTCAGGCCATGGCACACCTGCACGGTCGACCCTTCTCGGACCGCGTCGAGCCCCAGTCCGTGGAGGTGCCGAACCACCACGTTGTCGTGAGCCCACACCCCTTCGGGGCCAGGTGCAAGTGCGTCCAACTCGGTCATCGGGGCCATCCTGTGTCTCGCGGGCCCGCAGTTCGAGGCTGTCCCTCCGGTGCTGTCGATGGTCGCATACGCAGCGGGGGTTCGGGCGGCCGTACCGCAGGTCGGCCCGCTCGGACGTCGTGGACCCACCGTTCGGACGGGACGGCACCTAACCGAACGGACGGTGGACCACGACGGGCCGGGCAGCGCATCTGGAAGGTCCGGGCTCACCGAAGCCGAGTGGGCTCGATACCTGCCCGGCGTGACATTCCGAACGTTGTGTAGCAGCTGACGAGCCAGGTCGGTCCGGCTGTCGCTCAGGGTCGACTGAATCCGTCGAGCATTCCCGTATAGAGCTTGGGCGGCGGCGCAGCGAATTCGCCGCGCTTCCCGGTACCGAGTCCCAGGGCGACCAGTGACTGCACGAACAAAGTCCCCGCGGCCACGCCGTCGACTACCGGCACCCCGATTTCGTCCGAAATGTGTTGGCACAGATCGGCCATACCCGCGCACCCGAGCACGATGGCATCGCTTCGGTCCGTCAGGGCGGCGACGCGGCACGCCTCGGTGACGATCTTGCGGGCATCGGGGTCGGTCTCGAGATCGAGGACCGGTAGGTCGCAGGCGTGGATGCCGAGGCAGTGGCGTGCGAAGCCGTAGTGATGTGCCAGATCCTGCGCGCGGCCGACTGTTCGTCCGAGGGTGGTGACGACGCTGAACCCACGGCCCAGGAAGCTCGCGGCGTGCATCGCAGCCTCGGCGATGCCGATGACCGGCCCGGCCGCCAGCTCCCGGGCGGCGTCGATGCCGGGATCTCCGAAGCAGGCGATGACGTAACCGTCGACCCCGGCGGCCTCACCACGGGCGATCTCGGCGAGAATGCCCGGGACGCTGAGGGCTTCGTCGACATGGCTCTCGATCGAGACAGGCCCCATCGAGGGGCTGACCGCATCGACGAGTGTGCCCGGGCCGACCACGGCCCGGGCACAGTCACCGATCGTTGCGGTCATCGAACTGGTGGTGTTCGGATTGATGACCTTGATGAGCACGGAAGGAATCCTAGGCCTTCGCGGGAACGTCGAAATTGGTGACGGCCAGCTTGGTTCGCGTCGCAAGGACGTAGTACGAGGCGAATCCGATGCCGCAGCCGATGAACCAGCTGTACTTGGATGCGGTGGACATGCCGGCGATCTCGAGTCCGTCGACGGCTCCGTTGAACAGCACGGTGAACATCGCCACTGCCGCGCCCGCGACGGTCGCGTACACCGCCGCCGGGTTGTATCCCTTCGAGTACCAGTACAAGCCCGTCTTGGACATCGAGAACAGTTCGTCGACCACCACCTGCTGCTTGCGGATCAGGTAGTAGTCGGCGATCAGGATGCCGAACAAGGGCCCGATGAACGCGCCCAGTGTCTCGAGCGTCAGGTGGATGACCTCGGGGTTGTTGTACAGGTTCCACGGGGTGATCAGGACCGAACCGACTGCGGCGATCATCCCACCGGCGCGCCAGCTGATGCGCTGAGGGCTGACGTTGGAGAAGTCGAATGCGGGAGCGATGAAGTTGGCGACGATGTTGATGCCGACCGTGGCGATGGCGAAGGTGAGGGCACCGAGAACGATGGCGAACGTGCTGTCGATGCGGGCGACCGTCTCGACGGGGTCGGTGATGAGTTCGCCGAACACGGGCAGAGTCAGAGATGCGGTGACGACGACGAGGATGGAGAACACCAGGAAGTTGATGGGCAGTCCGAGGAAGTTGCCCTTCTTCACCGCGGCGTAGGACTTGCCGTAGCGGGAGAAGTCGCCGAAGTTGAGCATCGGACCGGAGAAGTACGAGACGACGAGCGCAATGGCTCCCAGCATGACGGGAACGGCGCTGAAGCCGGTGTACTCGACGTCACCGAGAGTGAGATCGATTGCGCCCCAACCTGCCTTGTAGATCAGGTACCCGCACAGCATGAACATGACGACGTAGACCGCGGGACCGCAGAAGTCGATGAACTTGCGGATCGACTCCATCCCGCGCCAGAACACCGCAGCCTGGACGACCCAGAGGAACAGGAAGCTCGCCCACCCGAGCAACGAGAGCCCGGCGAAACCGTAGTCGGCAGTGACGGCGTACGGGGCAAGAGACGGGAACAGCTTGATCAGTACGATGTCGAGGGCAGCCGACGCCAGGAACGTCTGAATGCCGTACCAAGCCACCGCGATCAGACCGCGAATGATGGCCGGAATGTTGGCACCGAGCACGCCGAACACACTGCGGCAGATGACCGGGTACGGAACCCCCGATACCTGGCTCGGCTTGGCCACGAGGTTGCAGAAGAAGTACACGATCGTGATGCCGACGAGCAACGCGATCAGCACCTGCCAGCTGGCCAACCCGAGCGCGAACAGGCTGCCCGCGGTCACGTAGCCGCCGACCGAGTGCACGTCGGACATCCAGAACGCGAAGAGGTTGTACGAGGTCCAGGTCTGCTTCTTCAGCGGGGCGAGGTCTTCGTTGGTCAGCCGGGGGTCGTAGGTGTCCTTGATCAGCCCACCGCCGACGGGGTGGCCCGCGGCTTCGACGAGATCTCCCGCTCGAGCGGGACCGTGCGCTGTATCTGTCATCGATGCTCCTGACGGCATGGCATTGAGGTGAACGAAGAAGTCGAACGAGTGAATGAGGAAAAGCTAGTGGCGAAGTGTTGCGCACTCGTGACGCGAGCGATATATCTTTTCGCACTGCCTTACAGCGGGTGATCCGGCGGCGGATCGGCAAACAATCCGCGGTCGTTCGACAGCGTCGAAATGACCGAATTGAGACGGGTGTGATGATGCTGTGCGGCGCTGAGTAGTCGCGCGGAATCGCCGGCCAGGAATGCGCTGAGCATATCGGCGTGATCGCTGTGCAGTGACGCCCTGTCGGTGCCGTCGACATGCACCATGGGTTGTACGGGTTCGGTGATGTTCCAGGCGGATTCGAGCATGTGAAGCAGTCGGTGCATCCGAGACGGGCGCGTCAGGGACAGGTGGAATTCTCTCGAGAGACGGTGGTATTCACGCGAGTCGTCCCGGGTCAGTGACGCTTCGAGTTGCCGATTGATCTCGATGATGTGTTCGCGGTCGGCATCGGTGGCGAGTTCGACGGCGATCGGAAGTGCTGCCGTCTCCAGAACCTCTCGGACGATGTACATTTCGCGTAGTTCGGCCGCTGTCAATTGAGCGACCGTGTAACCCAGATTCGGCCGATGATCGACCAATCCTTCGCCGATCAGCGTCTTGAGCGACTCGCGCACCGGAATTCGGCTGACACCGAAAAGTTCCGCCACTTCGTTCAGTGGAATCGGTGTATTCGGCGGAGCGTCGCCGGCGAGAATTACTCGACGCAATTCGCGCAGAATCGACGGCTGCGGCCCGCCGGGTGCCGATATCGACAATTGCGAGAGCAATATCGACCGGCGGCGAGGTGGCACGAATCGAAGATTAACGGCGCTGTGTTTCGACAACGTGACGTCCTCGTTCCATCCGATAGCATCTGCACGCATGGCCACGGACCCCCTCGGTACGCAGTACTGGCCGGACGTCGACGGGTCGAGGACCCTCGTGGTGCCGGTCGGTTCGATCGAGCAGCACGGACCGCACCTCCCGCTCGACACCGACACGCGTATCGCCGCCGCCGTGGCGCGCACCATTCCGGACGCGGTCGTCGCCCCGTCGATCGCGTATGGGGCCAGTGGCGAGCACGAGGGTTTTGCCGGCACCATCTCGATCGGTGCCGCGGCGCTCGAAACACTCCTGGTGGAATACGGGCGCTCGGCCTGCCGGTGGGCGGAGCGGGTGCTGTTCGTCAACGGGCACGGAGGCAACGGACCCACGGTGCGTTCTGCGGTGCTGCTGCTGCGCTACGAGGGCCGCGACGTCGTCTGGTTCCCGTGTGCGGTACCCGGAGCGGATGCTCACGCCGGACGGACCGAAACGTCGTTACTGCTGCACCTTTCGCCCGAGGTGGTGGACATGAGCAAGGCGGAGGTGGGAAACGTGACCGACATCGCCGCGCTGCTGCCGACGCTTCGCATCGGTGGGTTGGCGCCGATCACTGCCAACGGGGTGCTCGGCGATCCCACCGGGGCCGATTCCGAGGAGGGCAGGCTCCTGTTCGAGGCCCTCAGCGCCCGGGCAGTCGATGCGGTGCGCAAGTGGAGTCCCTCGGAGCACGGTGTGATTGCATGACAAGGTTGGGAGAAATGCCTGCTCAGGGCGCGCCCCTCGACTGCGGAGAAACGGGCGGCAGGTATGTTCCTTTGGATTTCGCGGGTGGCCGACACGCCGGCGGCTTGTCCGCTTACGATCACCTGATGGGTGAAGGTCGGTTGCCTGACGGCTTCGGGGTGCGAGTCGATCCACGCGTACGCACATTCTCCGAGGGTCGCGTCCTGATCGGCGGTTCGCCGACCCGGATGCTGACGCTTGCGCCGACGGCCGCGGCGATGATCGGCGACGGATTCATCGAAGTGACCGACTCGCAGTCCGCTCTCGTCGCACGCAAGCTGCTCGACTCGGGTGTCGGCAACCCGCGCCCGATGTCGATCCCGTCGCCGTCCGATGTCACTGTGGTCGTGCCGCTCAAGAACAACGAGGCCGGGCTCGAGCGTCTGATCACGGCCCTGCACGGTCTGCACGTCATCATCGTCGACGATGGGTCAGATACCCCAGTGGCCGTGCCGCGGGTGGCGTCCAGTGTGGGCAGTGTGACGGTGCTCCGCCACGAGGTCTCGCGCGGACCGGCTGCGGCACGAAATACTGGTTTGCGTTGCTCTACAACCGATTTCGTTGCTTTTCTGGATTCGGATGTAGTACCGCGCAAGGGCTGGCTCGAGGTCATGCTCGGTCATTTCTCGGATCCGGCCGTCGCGCTGGTGGCCCCCCGAATCGTCGCGCTCGAGCCCGAGGGCAGTGCGCTGGCCAGATACGAACACGCTCGCTCGTCGCTCGACCTGGGCCGCAAGGAGGCGGCGGTACGGGCAGGTAGCTCGGTGTCGTACGTCCCCAGTGCTGCGATATTGATGCGCCGGTCGGTAGCGATGGACTGCGACGGATTCGACGAGTCGATGCACGTCGCCGAGGACGTGGACCTGTGCTGGCGGCTGCAGGAAGCGGGGTGGCGGTTGCGCTACGAACCCGTCGCCCACGTGGCACACGAGCATCGCGTCACCTTCGCCGAATGGTTTGCCCGCAAGCTGTTCTACGGCACCGGTGCCACACCGTTGTCGGCCCGTCATCCGGGAATGGTGCCGCCGATCGCGATGTCTCCATGGACGCTCATCGCCTGCCTGCTCGCGGCGAGCCTGACTCGGATCGGACTTGTCGGTGCCGCCGCCACACTCGGCGTGACGATCGTTCGACTCCGCAAGATGTTCGCCGGTCTGGATCAGCCCACTCGGATCGCGGCCATTCTCGCCGCCGAGGGATTCGTCGCGGGGCTGTGGCAATTGGCATCGGCGTTGTGCCGGCACTATTGGCCGATCACTCTTCTCGCCGTTCTGTTGTCCAGTCGAATCCGCAAAATTGCTTTCGGATTGGCTGTGGCAGAGGCTTTCTCGGATTGGTACAAGCATCGCGAACTCGGCGGTCTGGATCCGGTGCGCTACGCCTTCTTCAAACGGGCCGACGATATCGCCTACGGTGCGGGGTTGTGGAAAGGCGCTCTGTCCGCACAGAGCATCGATGCGCTCAAGCCCCGCTTGGACGGCTGACGCGGTGTGCGGTCGACCCGCACCGCCGTCGATGTGAACCGACCCGAACACGCGGACGTCATCGTCGTAGGCGGTGGCTCGTGCGGCAGCGTGCTTGCTTCCCGGTTGAGCGAGAATCCCGATAGATCGGTGCTGTTGCTCGAGGCCGGACCCGCATTCTCTGCCGTCTCCGACATTCCGACCGCGCTGACCGATGCATCGATGCTCCCCATCGGACCGGCCAGCGAATGGGTGGGAACCTACCCGGCCAACCTCACCTCCGGGATCGAGCGGACGGTTGCTCGGGGCAGAGTCCTCGGGGGCTCCGGCGCAGTGAACGGCGGCTACTTCGTCCGGGCCGTTCCCGGTGACTTCGACACCTGGCCGCAATCGTTGTGGTCCTTCGACCAAGTGCTGCCGTTCTACATCGGATCCGAAACCGATCTCGACGCCGGGTCGTCGCGCCGATGGCACGGATCTCGCGGACCCATGCCGGTCTCGCGCATCCCCGCGCAGGACCGCCATCCCGTGACGGCGGACTTCGTGCGGGCCGCAACGAACGCGGGCTTTCGGTATCACGAGGACCTGAACGCACCCGACGCGGCATCGGGGGTAGTGGGGGCGGTGCCGTCGAACATCCGCGATGGAATACGCGTAAGTGCCGCTCTGGCATATCTTTTGCCGGTTCTACACCGAAACAACTTGACGGTGCAGGGCAATTCGACGGCGGCGTCGCTGATGTTTCACAGAGACAGAGTGATTGGGGTGAAGATCATCGTCGGCGGAAAGAGCAGAACAGTGATGTCCGACAACGTGATCCTGTCGGCGGGCGCGGTACACACTCCGGCGCTGTTGCTCAGGTCCGGCATAGGACCATCCGAAGGTTCTGCTGCACTTGGTATTTCGGTGATCGTCGACAGCCCGGGGGTTGGCAACGGTTTCACTGACCATCCCGAGGTCGGCGTTCCCGTCGTCACGACGAAAGAAATCTCGACCGCTTCTCCCGTTCTGGAAGCGGTGCTGCATGCGGGCGACGTGGAGATCAGGCCGTACACGAGAAGGTTCGACCAACTGATCTCCGGTCTTGCACTCGGGCCGCACACGATCGGTGTCGGACTCATGCGTTCGGCGGCGCGGGGGCGTATCGCGTTGCACAGCACGGATCCGTTCGCACCCTTGGACGTGAAATACCACTATCTCGAATCCGAGGGCGACCGGCGGTCGATGCGAGAGGGCGTCCAACTCGCACGTGATCTGTTGGCATCGATGTCCCTGGCCCGCGGTGTCGATGTTCCCGCGATCGGCGATCCTCTCGCTGCACTCGGTACATCGCTGCACTTGTCGGGTAGTGCCAGGATGGGACCCGAATCCGACCCGGGTTCGGTTCTCGACGATCACTGCCGGGTGCGCGGAGTCGACGGACTCTTCGTCGTCGACACCTCGGCGTTCCCGGTAGTGCCCAGCCGCGGTCCGCATGCGACGGCCATCATGTTCGCCGAACGCGCTGCTTCGTTGCTCGCCGGCCAGAACGGGTGCAGGGGAGCGTAGCGTTCGTGGTCTGGGGACCGTTCAGGTTCCCCAATAGATGGGTTACTGCCATGTCGGACAAATCGCCCCGCAATACGATGACCAAGAAGACCGGCAAATCTCTGAAGGACAAGCGCGCAGACAAGCGGGCGAAGTCCAGTGGTGACACCAGCAACGACATCATCACCTCGGCCGTCAAGAAGAAGTAGACAAACGTGGTCGACGCGACCGGGACCCCCGCTTGCGTCGACCACGGCTGTATCCTTGCCTGTGAGCTGGGTTACAGCAATGTGGACAGGCCTCGGAGGAAGTGTCGAATGGCAAGCCGATCGGACAGTGGCGGGAACCCCTGGGTCGCAGTACGCCCCGGCGAGGACGTCGCTGTGCTTGCGCGCCAGATGTCCAGCGCCCATCAGTCTTTCGTCGACGATATCCGTACGCACGGATCGACGGTCCGGTCCGTGGTACTCGATTCGTGGATGCGCAGTCGAACGAAGGGCGTCGATCCCGATGGTGGTAACGACACTCCCACTCTGACCGGCCCCGATCTCGAGCGCTACCGCAACGGGCATCCCATGGCCATCATCCGGCCGGTCATTCGCAAGCTGCTGGTCGAGGACGCGTCGGACACCGGTTTGCTCGTGGCCATCTCCGATGCCGAGGGCCGGCTGCTGTGGGTCGAGGGTGATTCCGCGGCGAAGGACCGGGCGCTCACGATGGATTTCGCCGAAGGCGTGGACTGGAGCGAGGAGAGCAAGGGCACCAATGCTCCCGGTACTGCGCTCGCGGTCGACCACAGCGTGCAGATCTTCGCATCCGAGCACTTCTCTCGGTCGGTGCACGAATGGAGCTGCTCGGCGGCACCGGTGCACCACCCCACCAGTGGCCACATTCTGGGAGCCATCGACATCACCGGTGGCCCGCGGGTGGCGGTGCCCGAGGTGCTCTCGCTGGTGCGTGCCACCGTTGCCGCGGCCGAATCCGAGTTGCGCCTGCACCTGATGAATTCGCCGAAATCGTTGGGCGACACTGCACCTCGTCTGGAAGTTCTCGGATCCGGGCGGCCGGGAGTAGTTCGCGGATCCGGCCGGATTCCGCTCTCGCAGCGGCACGCCGAAATCTTGTTGCTGTTGGGGGAACATCCGGAAGGGCTCAGCTCGGACCATCTTGCGGTGCTCCTCGACGAGCAGGAACTCGACTCCGTCACCATTCGCGCCGAGATGTCGAGACTGCGCAAGACCTTCGGCACTGCAGGTCTGGCATCGCGGCCGTACCGTCTGGTCGGCGAGTTGACCTCCGACGTCGGCGATATCCGACGCGCCTTGGACCGCGGCGACGTAGACGCTGCTCTACGGATCTACTCCGGCCCGGTGCTCCCCGGGTCGGCCGCGCCCGGCATCGAGAGCATCCGGGAGGAACTGCGGTCTCGTATGCAGGCAGCGCTGCTCCGGCTCGGAGATCCGGTGCTGCTTGCGCAGTGGACCTCGTCCATCCACGGCCGAGCGGACGTCATCGCCTGGGAGGCCTACCGGGCCACTCTGAGCAGGGAGTCCGCGCTCTACGGTCAGGTCAGCGCCCGCATCGATCTACTCGATCGCGAACTCGGAATCTGACACATCCACCGCGCCCCGCCTGTACGGAATATCGGCAACCTACTTGCAACGTTGCACTCTCTAGTGTCCTGAGTCACACACCGCATCAACTGTGAAGCACGTGTCGATCAGGAGGATTTTCAATGTCCGTCTACGCCCGCCCAGGTACCGCAGATTCCGTCATGTCGTTCCAGTCGCGCTACGACAACTGGATCGGCGGCGAGTGGGTACCGCCGGTCAAGGGTCAGTACTTCGAGAACCCGACTCCCGTCACCGGTGAGAACTTCTGTGAGGTTGCCCGCTCCACGTCCGAGGACATCGAGCTGGCACTCGACGCCGCTCACGCCGCAGCACCGGCGTGGGGCAAGACCTCGGCCGCCGAGCGCGCCGTGATTCTCAACAAGATCGCCGACCGCATCGCCGAGAACCTCGAGTCCATCGCCCTGGCGGAGTCCTGGGACAACGGCAAGCCGATTCGCGAGACCCTCAACGCTGACATCCCGCTCGCCGTCGATCACTTCCGTTACTTCGCCGGCTGCATCCGGGCACAGGAAGGCTCACTGTCCGAGATCGACAGTGACACAGTCGCTTACCATTTCCACGAGCCGCTCGGCGTCGTCGGGCAGATCATTCCGTGGAACTTCCCGATCCTCATGGCCGTGTGGAAGCTCGCTCCCGCGCTCGCTGCCGGAAATGCCGTGGTGCTCAAGCCTGCCGAGCAGACTCCCGCGTCGATCCTGTATTTGATCTCGATCATCGGCGACTTACTTCCCCCCGGCGTCCTGAACATCGTCAACGGTTTCGGCGTCGAGGCGGGCAAGCCGTTGGCCTCGAGCCCGCGTATCGCCAAGATCGCGTTCACCGGCGAGACCACCACCGGCCGCCTCATCATGCAGTACGCGTCGCAGAACCTCATTCCGGTGACACTGGAACTCGGTGGCAAGAGCCCCAACGTCTTCTTTTCCGACGTGCTGCAGGCCAACGACGACTACCAGGACAAGGCGCTCGAGGGCTTCACGATGTTCGCCCTCAATCAGGGTGAGGTGTGCACCTGCCCGTCCCGTTCGTTGATCCAGGCGGACATCTTCGACGAGTTCCTCGCTCTGGCGGCAATCCGCACCAAGGCTGTGCGACAGGGTGATCCGCTCGACACCGAGACCATGATCGGTGCCCAGGCATCGAACGATCAGCTCGAGAAGATCCTCTCGTACATCGAGATCGGCAAGGGCGAGGGCGCACAGGTGGTCACCGGCGGCGAGCGGGCACAGCTGGGCGGCGACCTCAACGGCGGCTACTACGTGCAGCCCACGATCTTCACCGGCAAGAACAACATGCGTATCTTCCAGGAGGAGATCTTCGGACCGGTCGTTTCGGTGACGTCGTTCAAGGACTACGACGATGCCATCGACATCGCCAACGACACCCTTTACGGGCTGGGCGCAGGAGTCTGGTCGCGTGACGGCGGCGTCGCCTACCGCGCGGGCCGTGACATCAAGGCCGGGCGTGTGTGGACCAACACGTACCACCAGTACCCGGCGCACGCGGCATTCGGCGGCTACAAGCAGTCGGGAATCGGCCGGGAGAACCACAAGATGATGCTCGATCACTACCAGCAGACCAAGAACCTGCTGGTGAGCTACGCGCAGAAGGCACAGGGCTTCTTCTGATGAACGCCCCTCGGCCGCCCGCGCGGCTGAAGACAACCGCCGAGGCGATGGACCTGCTCCGTCGCCTCGGCGGTATCCACGGCGCGTTGATGATGCATCAGTCCGGCGGATGTTGTGACGGCTCGTCGCCGATGTGTTATCCCGCAGGCGAATTCATCGTCGGTGACCGCGACGTTCTGCTGGGGTACATCGACCTTCGGCTGGGAGTGGGCGAGATTGCCCAGGACCTTCCCGAGGGTGTCGACGGCGTGCCGGTGTGGATCTCGGGATCACAGTTCCAGGCTTGGAAGCACACGCAGCTCGTACTCGACGTGGTTCCAGGCCGCGGCGGTGGATTCTCGCTCGAATCGCCCGAGGGCGTTCGATTCCTGAGCCGTGGGCGCGCCTACACCGCGGAGGAGAACGACATTCTCGAGGCGCATCCACCACTGGTCGGTGTCGACTGGGAAGAAGGTCGACGACCGGAGGTTCCCGCAGACCCCTTGGTGGTGGCCGAGGCCGTCGATGCCTGCCCCGTACCCGGGATGCTTCAGGGCTGAGTGCCTGCGGCAGTGGCGCGGTTGAATGCCCCAGGCGGCACATAACCGCACCACTGCGCGCAGCGCATACAGTGCGAACGGTGAAAGCTCAACGAAGTCCGACTCGGCAGCGGGCGGCGACAGCCTCCGTACAGTAGTGATTGCGTTCGTCGCCAATCTCGGTGTCGCGATAGCCAAGACATTCGCGGCGGTGTTCACCGGATCGGCGTCGATGGTCGCCGAGGCCGCGCACTCGTGGGCCGAACCGGCAACGAGATCTTCCTGCTCGTCGCCAATCGTCGGGGGTCGCGCGGACCCGACGATCGTCGGCCGCTCGGCGCCGGCCGCGAGACGTACTTCTGGTCGACCGTCGCGGCCATTGGGCTTTTCGTTGCCGGTGCGGCCGTGTCGGTGTGGCACGGCATCGCTTCGTTGCTCGCCGGTGAATCGAGCAGCGAGCTGATAGACCGAAACCGCCGATTCCTCACCGGCGAGCCGGGTTCGAGAGCATTATGGAGCGCGGTGGTGCAGCGGATCGAGCAACTGCCCGAGGTGGCGTGGGTCAGATTCGTTCGCATCGAGTTCGTCGGTCCCAAACAGATCTATGTGGTGGCGCGTGTCGATCTCGTCGGTGATTTCGCTTCAATCACGCATCGCACACACGCTCCGGCGGCTGGAGCGTGAGTTGGAAACCAACAAAGCTGTGGTGGACGCGGTACTGACAGTCGCCGAACCGGACGAGGGAGACGTCGGTGACATCAACGCGGTAGGGCACCAGTCGTAATTCGCTCGTCATTCATCGATGACGCAGCGCTTACATCTCGGGCCTATCGTGAACCGATTCGCGCGCCACACGTGTTGTGAATCGTCCCCCTCGGGCGTGAATCCGCGCCGAGCGCAACGGCTACGAGAGGCCTGCAATGTCCGTAGTAGATCCCCAGTCGTCCGGTCCGAGAACCGGCACGCACGACAGTACGCAATCGCACGTCGAGGGCGATGACTATCTGGCGAAACGCACTCTGAAGAAGGGGACTGCCGGCTGGGTCCTGCTGGCGGGCCTCGGAGTCAGCTACGTCATCTCCGGCGATTACTCGGGCTGGAATTTCGGTCTCGCCGAGGGTGGCTTCGGTGGTCTGCTGATCGCGGCGATCATCATCGCGGGCATGTACCTCGCGATGGTGCTCGGAATGGCCGAGATGTCCTCGGCACTGCCCGCGGCAGGCGGCGGCTACACCTTCGCCCGCCGGGCCATGGGCCCATGGGGCGGGTTCGCCACCGGGACAGCCATTCTGATCGAGTACGCGATCGCGCCGGCCGCGATTGCGACATTCATCGGTGCGTACGTGGAATCGCTGGGACTGTTCGGGATCACCGACGGGTGGTGGGTCTATCTGGTGGTCTACGCGGTGTTCATCGGAATCCACCTTTCCGGCGCGGGCGAGGCCCTCAAGATCATGTTCGTCATCACCGCCATCGCCCTGGTCGGGCTCATCGTGTTCGCCGTCGCCGCCATCGGCCAGTTCGACGCGAGCAACCTGACCGACATCGCGCCCACCGATGCCGCCGGAGCCTCCGGATTCCTGCCGTTCGGCTACCTCGGCATCTGGGCTGCCGTCCCGTTCGCGATCTGGTTCTTCCTCGCGATCGAGGGCGTGCCGCTGGCCGCGGAGGAAGCCAAGGATCCGACGAAGAACGTCCCGCGAGGCATCATCGCCGCGATGGGTGTTCTGCTGGTCACCGGTGCCGTCGTGCTGTTCCTGGTGACCGGAGCGGGCGGGGCCGACGCCGTCAAGGAATCGGGAAACCCGTTGGTGGAAGCCCTCGGTGACGGAACGGCCAGCAAGATCGTCAACTACATCGGCCTGGCCGGATTGGTCGCGTCGTTCTTCTCGATCATGTACGCGTACTCCCGCCAGCTCTTTGCGCTCTCTCGCGCGGGCTACCTGCCGAAGACACTGTCCATCACCAACTCTCGCAAGGCACCGACGCTGGCACTGATCGTGCCCGGCGTCATCGGGTTCCTGCTCTCCCTGACCGGTCAGGGCGCAATGTTGCTCAACATGGCCGTGTTCGGTGCGGCGCTGAGTTACGTTCTGATGATGGTCAGCCATATCGTGCTTCGTCGCAACGAGCCGAACATGGAACGCCCGTACCGCACTCCCGGTGGCGTCGTGACCACCGGGTTCGCTCTGGTCATCGCGGCACTTGCCGTTGTCGCTACCTTCGTCGTCGATTCCACTGCGGCACTGTGGTGTTTGGCAGTGTTCGTGGCGTTCATGGCCTACTTCGGCATCTACAGCAGGCACCACCTCGTCGCGAATTCGCCGGACGAAGAGTTTGCCGCACTGGCCGAGGCCGAGGCCGAGCTGGAATGACGATCTACACCCAGCAGGTCTCGGGCACCACCTACACTTTCGAGGGGCTGGTGGACTTGATGGCCAAGGCCACGCCGCTGCGGTCGGGTGACGAGCTGGCCGGTTGTGCAGCCGAATCCGATGCCGAGCGGGCCGCGGCGCAGTGGGCGTTGTCGGAGGTGTCGCTCGACGTCTTCCTGCACGATTTGCTCGTCCCGTACGAGAGTGACGAAGTCACCCGCCTCATCATCGATTCTCACGATCGCATCGCGTTCGGGGCGATATCGCACCTGACCGTCGGAGGTCTGCGGGACTGGCTGCTCCAGGTCACCGCAAGCCCGGACGCGGCGGCGACGTTGAAGTCGGTGGCCGCTGGACTGACTCCGGAGATGGTGGCGGCGGTCAGCAAGATAATGCGCAACCAGGACTTGATCGCGGTGTCGCGAGCCGTGCAGGTGACGTCGGCGTTCCGAACCACGGTCGGACTTCCCGGAACGCTCACCACACGACTCCAGCCCAATCACCCGACGGACGACCCCCGCGGAATTGCCGCAGCCACGCTCGACGGATTGCTGCTCGGGGCGGGCGACGCGGTCATCGGAATCAACCCGGCGACCGACTCACCTCAGGCGACGGCCGACCTGCTGCATCTACTCGACGAAATCCGGCAACGCTTCGAGATCCCGACGCAATCCTGCGTGCTCTCGCATGTGACGACGACGATGGAGTTGATCGACAAGGGCGTTCCCGTCGACCTGGTGTTCCAATCGATCGCGGGTACCGAAGGGGCCAATTCGAGCTTCGGAGTGAACATTCCGCTGCTTCGGGAGGCCAACGAGGCCGGGCGTTCGTTGCACCGCGGAACCGTCGGGAACAACGTCATGTATCTCGAGACCGGTCAGGGCTCGGCGTTGTCGGCGGGCGCGCACATCGGTACCGGCGACCGCCCCGTCGATCAGCAGACCCTCGAGACCCGCGCGTACGCCGTGGCTCGCGATCTCGAGCCGCTGCTGATCAACACCGTCGTCGGATTCATCGGGCCCGAGTACCTGTACGACGGCAAGCAGATCATCAGGGCCGGCCTGGAGGATCACTTCTGCGGCAAGCTGCTGGGACTGCCGATGGGGGTCGACGTCTGCTACACCAACCACGCCGAGGCCGATCAGGACGACATGGACACGTTGCTGACGTTGCTGGGTGCGGCCGGGGTGGCGTTCGTCATCGCGGTGCCCGGCGCAGACGACGTCATGCTCGGCTACCAGTCGCTGAGCTTCCACGATGTGCTCTACGTTCGTCAGGTCCTCGGTCTACGGCCCGCACCGGAATTCGAGTCGTGGCTCTCGCGGTTGGGCATGGTGGACGCCGACGGTCGAGTCCTCGACGTGGATGCAGCGGGATCGCCGTTGCGGGCCTTGATGAGTGCTCGATGACAGAGACATCGGGAGCAGTGCCTGCGGAACGAGAAGATTCAGAAACAGACTTCTGGGGCGAGTTGCGGGCGATGACGCAGGCGCGGATAGGCCTGGGGCGCATCGGTGATTCGTTGCCCACCACGCGGGTGCTCGAGTTTCGCTCGGCGCATGCTGCGGCGCGGGACGCGGTGCACATGCCGCTCGAGGTGGACGAGTTCGCGGGCCGGGTCGAGAAGGTGGGTCTCGGTGCACCCTCGGTGGTGACGTCGTTGGCGACGAGTCGTGCGGAGTATCTCCGGCGGCCCGATTTGGGCCGGCAGCCGAAAGATCTGTCGGCGGTGTCGCATTCCGAGGACGAGATCGGCATCGTGTTGGGCGACGGGTTGTCTCCGCGTGCGCTCGCCGATCACGGTGTGGCGATGCTCGAGGCGCTCAAAGCAGAGCTTGCCGATCGATATTCGATCGCGGCTCCGGTGATCGCGACCGAGGCTCGTGTCGCGCTCGGTGATCACATCGCGGCGGCAATGGGTGTGCGGACGGTGCTGGTCCTGATCGGTGAGCGCCCGGGCTTGTCGGTGGCGGACAGTCTCGGCATCTACCTGACGCATCTGCCGATGCCCGGGTGCACCGACGCGGATCGGAATTGCATTTCCAACATCCATCCGCCGGAAGGGCAGGGGTATGCGCAGTCGGCGCGGATCGTGGCCGGTCTGCTGGCCGGGGCCAGAAAGCTCGGGCGGTCGGGTGTGGCGTTGAAGGACACCTCGCGAGCCGATGTGCTCGAGGCAAGCGAGGCCCTCACTCTCGAGTGACGTCCCCCCAATTCGGGGGTGGCTGTGCGTGATCTGGCTCACTACCGTGGGGTTCATGGACAGTTACTCTTCGGGTGCGTCGGACACAGCGGTGCTGGACGACACCATCGGCGCGAATTTGGCTCGCAATGCGGCGCTCTACTCGGATCGTGATGCGTTGATCGATGTTGCGTCCGGGCGGCGATGGACCTACTCGGAGTTCGTCGCAGACGTCGATCTGTTGGCGGCCGGCCTGCTCGTGGCCGGGGTCGAGGTGGGGGACCGCGTCGGAATGTGGGCTCCGAACTGCCCGGAATGGGTTCTGGCGCAATATGCGACGGCCAAGATCGGTGCTGTGTTGGTCAACATCAATCCTGCGTACCGCTCACACGAGCTGCAGTTCGTGCTGAAGCAGGCGGGGGTCTCGGTATTGTTGTCGGCCAAGGAGTTCAAGGGCTCGAACTATGCGGCGATGATCGACGACGTGCGCCCCGAGGTGCCGTCCCTGCGGGAGGTGCTGTTCATCGGCAGCATCCAGTGGGAGGCAATGACCGATCGTGGGCATCGAGCGTTGGCGAAGACTCCGAGCGTGATCGCCGAGGTGTCCGAGCGGCTCGGTGCCGACGATGCCATCAATATTCAATACACCTCGGGGACAACCGGTTTCCCCAAGGGCGCCACGCTCAGTCATCGCAACATTCTCAACAACGGTTTCTTCGTCGGTGAGCTCTGCCATTACACGGCGGAGGACCGCGTGTGCATACCGGTGCCGTTCTACCACTGCTTCGGCATGGTGATGGGCAACCTCGCGTGTACGTCGCACGGCGCAGCAATGGTCATTCCCGGACCCTCGTTCGATCCGGTTGCGACGTTGACGGCCGTCGCTACGGAGAAGTGCACGTCGCTCTACGGAGTCCCGACGATGTTCATCGCCGAACTGGCACTGAAGAACTTCGAGGACTTCGACCTCGGCAGTCTGCGCACCGGCATCATGGCCGGATCGCCGTGTCCCACCGAGGTGATGAAGCAGGTGATCGATCGAATGGGAATGTCAGAGGTATCGATCTGTTACGGCATGACAGAGACGTCGCCGGTGTCTTTGCAAACTCGCAGTGACGATTCGATCGAGCAGCGAGTGTCGACCGTCGGACGCGTCGGCCCGCACCTCGAGGTCAAGATCGTCGACCCCGTCCTCGGCGACCTGCTGCCGCGTGGCGAGGCGGGTGAGCTGTGCACCCGCGGCTATTCGGTGATGCTCGGCTACTGGGAGCAACCGGAGAAGACGGCCGAGGCCATCGACGAAGAGGGGTGGATGCACACCGGCGATATCGGGGTCATGGACGAAAACGGCTACGTCGCGATCACCGGGCGCATCAAGGACATGGTGATTCGCGGCGGCGAGAACATCTATCCACGCGAGGTCGAAGAGTTTCTCTACACCCATCCCGATGTCCTCGACGCGCAGGTGATCGGTGTCCCCGACCCGAAGTACGGCGAGGAGCTGATGGTGTGGATCATGATGAAAGACGGTGCTGCGCCGCTCGATTCGGCTGCGGTGCGCGAGTTCTGTGACGGACGGTTGGCGCACTACAAGATCCCGCGGTACGTGCACGTCGTCGACGAGTTCCCGATGACGGTCACCGGCAAGGTCCGCAAGGTCGAGATGCGTGAGAGGTCGCTCGGATTGATCTGACGGCGGCCGCCCTGCTGACATACTCGGATGTATGGACAGTGCGATGTGGACGCCGACCGACTCCGATCTCGCCGACGCTCGGGTCACCGAGTTCGCGCGGTTCGTCGAGCAACGCCACCAGGTGACGCTGCCGGACTACGCCGCTCTGTGGCGCTGGTCCACGATCGAGTTGGAACTGTTCTGGCGGGCCGTGTGGGACTTCTTCGAGATCCGCTCCTCCAGCGTGCCGACGACTGTGCTCGCAGAGCGCAGTATGCCGGGCGCGCAGTGGTTCCCGGGGACGCAACTCAACTACGTGGACCAGGTGATCCGGCACGCCGTACCCGGCCGCGCCGCTATCGTCCACGCCCGTGAGGACGGTTCGACGCAGACGGTGACATGGAAGGAGATGCTCGCCCGGGCAGGTGCATTGGCGGGCACCCTGTCCGACGCAGGAGTACGCCGCGGCGATCGCGTCGTCGGGTATCTCCCGAACGTGCCGGAAGCAGTGATCGCCTTCTTGGCGACCGCGAGCCTGGGGGCGGTGTGGTCCGCGTGTGGGCAGGACTACTCGGCCTCGGCGGCACTCGACCGCCTGGGTCAGCTCGAGCCCGCGGCCTTGGTCACCGCCGACGGCTACGTCTACGGAGGGAAGTTCCGAGACAAGGCCGCCGATGTCGACGCGCTCATTTCGGGGCTGCCGACGCTGCGAGCCGTGGTGATGACCGGTGAGGCGTCGAGCAAGGCAGTGAGCTGGTCCGACGCCACCGCTGCGAGCCGAGACCTGGTACCGGTAGCCGTGCCGTTCGATCACCCGCTGTGGGTCGTGTTCTCGTCCGGCACCACGGGTCTACCCAAGGGGATCGTGCACGGTCACGGCGGTGTGGTGCTCGAGCATCTCAAATCCGTTGCGCTGCAATCCGATTTGGGACCCGACGATGTCTTCTTCTGGTACACCAGCCCCAGCTGGATGATGTGGAACTTCCAGGTCGCCGGTTTGCTGGTCGGCGCCACGATCGTGTGCGCCGAGGGAAATCCAGCGTTCCCGGCGCCGGATGCATTGTGGGACATCGCTGGCCGGCTGGGGGTGACGTACCTGGGAACCAGCCCCGGGTACGTACTCTCGTGCATCAAGGCCGATGCGAATCCCGGTTCCGATCATCATGATCTTTCGGCGCTGCGGGCCGTCGGGATCACCGGGTCCGCGATGCCTGCATCGTCGTCGATCTGGTTGTCGGAGAAGCTAGGTGCCCATGTGCCGGTCTTCTCTATCTCCGGCGGTACGGACGTTGTATCCGCGTTCGCCGGGGGAGTGCGGACCGCGCCCGTCTGGGCCGGAGAGCTGTCGGTGCCGTTCCTCGGCGTCGCCCTCGACGCCTACGACGAGGATGGCCACCCCGTTCGGGGGACAGTCGGTGAACTGGTCGTCACCGAGCCGATGCCGTCGATGCCACTGTATTTCTGGAACGACGCCGACGGATCTCGTTACCGCGACGCCTACTTCGACACCTATCCGGGTATCTGGCGTCACGGCGACTGGATCACCCGGACCGATCGCGGCAGTGTGGTCGTTCACGGGCGATCGGATTCCACGCTCAATCGCAACGGGATTCGCATGGGGAGCGCCGACATCTACCAGGCCGTCGAATCGGTGGACGAGGTCACCGAGGCGCTCGTTCTGGGCATCGAGCTACCCGACGGCGGATATTGGATGCCCCTGTTCGTGGTGGCTCCGGGCGGCATGACCGACGAGTTGCGTCAACGCATCGAATCCGTTGTCCGAACGCAGGCCTCGCCCAGGCACGTTCCCGACGACGTGATGACCGCCCCCGCGATACCCCACACTCGAACCGGCAAGAAGCTCGAGGTGCCGCTCAAACGACTGTTCCAAGGTGCTACTGCTGCAGGCACTCTCGACGCCAGTGCCGTCGACGACCCGGCTGCGTTGGCGTGGTTCGTCGACCGGGCGACCGAGTTTCAGCGAGTCCAGCGCGCGAGATAGGCCTTCTCCTCCGGCGCGATACGGCGCAGGGTCTCGGCACCGACGTCGACCATCGCCATCCGAGTCGTCGCCACCACAGCGGGCGGCGACTCGGGTGCTGCGCCTGCGGCGCGGACCTCGTAGCCGATGGTGAAGTCGACGGCTCGCACCTTCTCGAACCACAGAGTGACGTCCAGGGGCCCGTCCGAGTGTCGGAGCGGTTTTTTGTATGCAATGGCAACATTGGCGATCAACGCACTCTTGATCAGAGACTCGTTGGCCTCGCCCTCGCTGAGCAGCCACTCGATACGCGCCTCCTCCAGGAGGGTCACCATCCGCGCGTGGTTGATGTGTGCGAAGGCGTCCATGTCGGACCAGCGCACCGTCACGGTCGCGTGGTATCCGACGGGACCGGTGGGCTCTGTCTGCATCGCACCAGGATGTCATGCATGCCTGCGTCGGACGCTCCGGAGTGCCGAGGCTCTGGAGTGCCAAGGCTCTAGAGTGCCAGGAGTGATTATCGCCAATGTCGCACTGGATGGTTCCGGCGTTCTCTTCGACATCGAACTCGTCGGCTCGCTCATCGCGTCGATCGCCCCCGCCGGGGATTCTCGCGGTGCCGGCCTCGAGATACTCGACGGGGGAGGCGGGGTCGCGCTGCCCGGGTTCGTGGACTCGCACGTGCACCTGACTCAATGGGCGGCTGCGCGTCGGCGTATCGATGTCGGCTCGGCGTCGTCGGCCGCAGATGCCGTCGCGCTGGTATTTCCCTATGCGCGAACGGCAGGTGATTCCGTGGTGCGGGCCAACGGCTTCCGTGATGCGCAGTGGCCCGAGGAGCCGCACAAGGATCTGCTGGAGAACGCGCTGCCCGGTGTCCGGGTGGCGATGACGAGCATGGATCTGCACACGCTGTGGCTGAGCCCCGCGCTACTCGCGGACTTGGGAATCGATCACCCCACCGGGGTGCTGCGCGATGTCGACGGCCTCGAGGCCGTCATGGCGCTCGAGGATCAGGAGGATCCGGCCGAACTCGACCGGGCCGTGCTCGATGCCACCGCCGCGCTGGCGGTACGCGGCGTCACCGGCGTCGTGGATTTCGAGTTCGCAGACAACAAGACGGTGTGGGATCGACGCCTGTCGGCGGGATCGCCGGCGGTGCGCGTCGACACGACGGTGTGGCCGCAGTGGCTCGGCGAGGCACTCGAGCGCGGGGAACGTACCGGCGACGTCTCGGCGCTCTCGGAACTGGTCAGGCGCGGCCCGCTGAAAGTGATGCTCGACGGTTCGCTCAACACCAGAACGGCGTGCTGTCACGATCGGTATCCGGGTATCGACGGGGACGACGCGTACGGTCTGTTGCTCGAGACCCAGGAGGGCTTGTTCGAGCTCGTCTCGCGGGCGTCACGCAATGGCATCGTGGCGGCGATCCACGCGATCGGCGACCGGGCCAACAGCATCGCCCTCGATGCGTTCGAGCGCGCCGGCTGTGGCGGTCGGATCGAGCATGCGCAACAAATACTGCCCGAGGACATCGCGCGCTTCGCTGCGTTGGGTGTCGTGGCGTCGGTGCAGCCGCAGCATGCGATGTCCGATCGCGATATCGCCGAGAGCCTGTGGTCCGGTCGGCGCTCGGTGGCCTACGGGTACGGAACGCTCCATCGCAGCGGGGCAGCTTTACTGTTCGGCTCCGATGCTCCGGTCAGTCCGCCCGAACCGTTGGCCGGCGTCGCCGCGGCGGTGTTCCGAACCGATGACGACCGACCGCCGTGGTACCTCGAGGAAGCAGTACCTCTCGACGCCGCCCTGCAGGCTGCGTGCGGTGGTCGTGGGGCCCTGCGAGTGGGGGACGCGGCGGACATCGTCGTTCTCGCCGAACATCCCGAGCATCGCTCGGTGCACGATCTCGCGGAGACGGAGATCAGGGCCACGATCTGCGCAGGCGCGCTCACCCACGCAGCGGTGTAGCCCCGAGCGGGTCGTGCGCGTTTTGCGTACGCAGAGGTACGCACAACGCGCACGAGGGCGAAGCCCGCGTAGCGTGACTTCGATGACGTCTTTCACCGATCCCCGCGTGCGAGAGTTTCTGTCCGCAGGTACCCGCACGGGCAAGCTCGGCTACCTCGCGTCCGATGGTCGGCCCCTGGTCGCCCCGATCTGGTTCGTCGTCGAAGACGATTCGATCGTGTTCAACACCGGAGCGGATACCGCCAAGGGACGCGCGATACGCAGGGACCCTCGCATCGTGTTGACGGTCGATCTGGAAGCGCCGCCGTACGGATTCGTCCAGGTCCAGGGCGTCGCGTCGGTCGACGAGAATCCACAGGAGCTGGTGCGAACGGCCACCGAGATCGGAGCGCGATACATGGGCCGCGACCGAGCCGACGAGTTCGGCAGGCGGAACGGAGTTCCGGGCGAATTGATCGTTCGGCTCATGCCTACCAAGGTAATTGCCGCTTTCGACATGACGGCATGACGACCGCAGAGCTTTGCGTGCCCGGGCCTGTAGATTGACCGGGTGCCGAATCGAGTCGAGAGATTGTGCGCGCCCGAAACGGGGCACTCCGGCGTGTAACGGTCCGGCCCGTCTCGACGGATATGTACTGAAAGGTAACTTCCGAGTTGTTCGTGGTGAGAAAATAGAGAACGACGTAGTCAGTTTGCTCGATGTGTTCGGTGCCCATCGTTGTCCGCCGCTTCGGCGGCCGGTGGGGGCGCGTGTGATTGTGGGAAAGAGAGGAATCGATTGGACCCGCTAGGTGTGGAAGGTGCTGGAGACGGCGACTCGGGAGTCGACAGTCGGCAGCATCCCTCGTTCCCACTGTCACCGGCCCAATTGGGGATGTGGTTCGCGCAGCACGTGGACCCCTCGGTACCCGCCAACATCGCGCAGTACGTCGAACTGCGCGGTGATCTCGACGTCGAACTTCTGCGTCGCGCATCGTCGCGAGCAGCCCTCGAACTGCAGTCCGGTTTCGTGCGTATCACCGAGATCGATGCCGAGCCGCGACAGATCGTCGACCCCTCGCTGGACGACTCGCTCGGACTGGTGGATCTGCGCGGCGAGAACGATCCGCGCGCGGCCGCCCTGGCGTGGATGCATGCCGATTACAGCGCACCCATCGACATTCTTCGCGACCGACTGATCGCGGCCACCGTCCTACGCATCGAGGACGATGTCTGGTTCTGGTACGAGCGCGTGCACCACGTCGTACTCGACGGCTTCGGTGCCGTCACGTTCATGAACCGCGCCGCGGAGCTGTACACAGCCGAGGTCGACGGTACCGAGCCGACGAAGAACCTGGCCTCGGATCTGAGCAAGGTCTACGACATCGAGATGTCCTACCGCGATTCGAGCCGTTTCCAGGCCGATCGCGAGTACTGGGCTTCCCGGATCGACGGAATCGACGGGGTGACGACCCTCGCCGGGCACACCGCGCCGCCGGCCCCGAAGAGTCAGATCGACAGCACCGCTCTCTCGGCCGCCACGATGAGCAGTCTCGATGCCCTGCGCGCCGAGACCGACACGACGATGGCGACCATCGTCATCGCCGCCTTCGCGGCGTACCTGGCCCAGATGACCGGCCGCGAGGATGTCGTGTTGTCGCTGCCGGTGACCGCACGAACCACCGCCGTGCTCCGCCGTTCCGGCGGGATGGTGTCCAACGTGGTGCCGCTCCGGCTCGACGTCTCGGGCGACACCACCGTCGAAACGATGCTGGCGCGCGTCAACGCGGAGGTCTCCGGGGCACTGCGCCACCAGCGCTACCGGCACGAGGACATTCGCCGCGACGCCGGCGGCGCGAGCGGTCAGGCCGCGTTCTTCGGTCCCTGGGTCAACATCATGCTGTTCTTCGGCGAGGTGCGTCTGGGGTCGATGGTCGGCGGAATCAACATTCTCTCGACGGGTCTCATCGAGGATTTCGGTCTCAACCTCTACACGAGCGTGGCCGGGGCCACGACCCATATCGACTTCGAGTCCAACCCCAATCTCTACGGACCCGACCAGTCCGGCCGCAATCACGAGCGGTTCGTCGACTTCCTCGGCCGCTTCGTGGCAGCAGCCCCGACGGACCTCGTCTGGAACCTGGCGCTGACCGACGGATCCGAGCGCGCGCTCGTCGTCTCCGAGTGGAACGACACCGAACACGAGACCACGCCGAGCACTCTGCTCACCGCGTTCGAGGCCGCTGCGGCAGCTCGTCCCGACGCCACCGCTCTGGTCTACGAGGGCGATGTCATCAGCTACGGGGAACTGTCTGCTCGGGTGAACGGACTCGCTCGTCATCTGATCGACATGGGCGTCGGGCCGGAGATTCTCGTCGGACTGTCCATTCGACGTTCGTTCGATCTCGTCGTCGGCATGTACGCCATCGTGGCCGCCGGCGGTGCGTGGGTACCGATCGATCCGGATCACCCCGCCGAACGCACGGCGTACATTCTCGATTCCGCGCAGCCACGCTGCGTGCTCATCTCGTCGCGTGACGACGTGTCGCTGCCCGAGGGCACCGACACGGTCGCCGTCGATCTGGTCGACTTGTCCGCTCGGTCGGCCGATCCGGTCAGCGATGCCGAACGCACTGCGCCGCTTCGGGTCTCGAACACCGCGTACGTGATCTACACCTCCGGCTCCACCGGCCGCCCGAAGGGTGTCGCGGTGGAGCACGCCGCAATCCACAATCAGATGGAGTGGATGCTGGCGGAGTATCCGATGGATACCTCCGATGTCTATCTGCAGAAGACGGCGACGACGTTCGACGTCTCGCTGTGGGGTTTCTTCCTGCCGCTTCGAGTGGGCGCGACGATGGTGCTCGCCACCCCCGACGGGCATCGCGACTCGGTCTACGTGGCGAACAGGATCGCCGAACATCGCGTCACGGTCACCGATTTCGTGCCCTCGATGCTGACGGTGTTCGTCGCCAACGCGCCGGCCAACACCTGTGCGTCGCTGCGTCATGTCTTCGTGATCGGCGAGGCGCTTCCCGTCGAGACGGCGGCAGCATTCCGATCGGTCTGCGCCGCGGGACTGCAAAACCTCTACGGTCCCACCGAGGCGGCGGTCTCGGTGACGTACCACGAGAGCAGCCCACAGGACACGCGAACCGTGCCGATCGGTGTGCCCGAATGGAACACCCGCGCCTTCGTACTGGACAGCCGGCTGCGACCTACTCCGGTGGGAGAAGCGGGCGAGCTCTACCTCGCGGGCGTCCAATTGGCTCGTGGCTACGTGGGCCGACCTGACCTGAGCTCGGATCGGTTCGTGGCCAACCCCTTCGGCGACGCCGGAGAGCGGATGTACCGCACCGGCGACCTCGTTCGGTGGCGCAGCGACGGAGTGCTCGACTACATCGGACGCACCGACTTCCAGGTGAAGTTCCGTGGCCAGCGCATCGAACTGGGCGAGATCGAGACCGTGCTGCTCGCGCACGAATCCATCTCGCAGGCAGTGACATTGGTCGTGCAGACCGTGACCGGCGATCAACTAGTCGCCTACGTCGTCGCCGGACCAGGGCGGTCCATCGACTCCGCCGCGGCCATCGAATTCGCCGGTCATGCACTGCCGTCGTACATGGTCCCCGCAGCAGTGGTCGTTCTCGATGCGCTGCCGCTCAACACCAGCGGAAAGCTCGATCGAAAAGCGTTGCCGGAGCCGGTGTTCAGCAGCGCCAAGAAATACCGAGCACCCCAGTCTCGCGCGGAATACGTCGTCGCCGGAATCTACGAGGACCTGCTCGGCGCATCCAAGGTCGGTCTGGACGAGGACTTCTTCGAGCTCGGTGGCAACTCGCTGATTGCGACCCAATTGGTGACGCGCGTCGGCGGCGCTCTCGGAGTGCGCCTCGGAGTGCGCGAGCTGTTCGAGGCACCCACGGTCGGTGCGCTTGCCGCTCGGGCCCAGTCGGCGGCCGGCCGCGGAGCCGACACCCCGATCCTCGAATCCAGGGAACGCCCCGACCGCATCCCGCTGTCGCCCGCTCAGCAACGTATGTGGTTCCTCAACCGGTTCGATCCGGCCACTGCGGTGTACAACCTGCCGTTCTCGGTCCATCTGAGCGGCCCCCTCGACGTGAGTGCACTCTCCGCAGCGTTCGCGGACGTCGTAGAGCGACACGAGACTCTGCGCACCGTGTATCCCGAGGTGGACGGATCACCCGAGCAGGTCGTGCTCGACGCAGCCAGGACACCGGCGACGATCATCCCGATTCGCATCGAGCGGCACGAGCTCGGTGGCCGATTGCACGAGTTGGTGGCCAAGGGTTTCGACGTCACGATCGACACGCCTTTCCGAATCGCGCTGTTCGAGATGTCGCCCGTCGAGCACGAATTGGCGATGGTCTTGCACCACATCGCTGCCGACGGAGCATCCTTCGGACCGTTGGCGCGCGACGTCCTGCTGGCCTATTCGAGCCGGATACAGGGCCGTGCTCCCGAGTGGACGCCGCTCGAGGTCCAGTACGCCGACTACGCCCTCTGGCAGCGTGCGGTACTCGGCCCCGAAACCGATCCACACTCCCTCGCTGCACGCGAAATCGCCTACTGGAACGCCACTCTCGAGGATCTGCCCGATCAGCTCGCGCTCCCGTCGAGCAGGCCGCGGCCGGCCGTATCCTCGAACGCAGGCAGCAAGCTGCGCATCGAGATTCCGGCCCGGCTACACGCCGCCCTGTCGGATCTCGCCCGCGCGAACAACTCGTCGCTGTTCATGGTGATGCAGTCGGCTTATGCGCTGTTGCTGGCTCGACTGAGCGGCACCACCGACATCGCCATCGGTGCACCGGTGGCCGGTCGCGGTGAGCCTGCACTCGACGACCTCGTCGGAATGTTCGTCAACACGTTGGTGCTGCGCACCGATGTCGATCCGGCGCTGTCGTTCGAGCAGCTTCTCGCTCGCGTCCGTGACACGGACCTGTCGGCGTTCGCGCATGCCGACGTTCCCTTCGAGCGCTTGGTCGAGGTTCTCAATCCGGTCCGCTCGACGTCGCGTCATCCGTTGTTCCAGGTGGCGCTCTCGCTGGAATCGGCCATGTCGCGTGAACTCACCGTCGGCGGGCTCCGCGCCGTGGCTGCCGAATTCGACGTCCCGATAGCGAAATTCGACCTCCAGCTCTGGCTCACCGAGCACCAGGTGGACGGAACTGCCGCGGGTATCGATGCAGTGTTCGAGTACGCCACCGATCTGTTCGACGCCGATCTGGTCGACAGCTTCGCGCGGCGTTTCCTGGGAATTCTGGACGCAGTCACCACCGACGCGTCGGTTCCGGTCGGCGATGTCGTCATCGTCGACGCCGCGGAATACGAGTCCGTCGTGTCCACGTGGAACGTCTCGGGACCGGACGTCTCTCGCGACGTGACGCTGATCGACCTGCTCGACGCCGCGGCCTCGGCGCGGCCGGACGGAGTGGCCGTGCGCTTCGGCGACACGTCGATGACGTACGCGGAGTTCGATGCCCGCACCAACAGCCTTGCCCGCGTACTCATCTCCAACGGAGTCGGCCCCGAAAGTCTCGTCGCGGTCGCCCTTCCGAGGTCGGCGGAACTCGTCGTCGCGTTGGTCGCGGTGGTCAAGGCCGGTGGCGGTTACCTCCCCGTCGATCCGAGCTACCCGCTGGACCGCGTCGAGTACATGCTCGACGACGCGCGCCCCACATCGATCCTGTTCTCGGGAGCAGACCCGGTCGAGCTGCCCGCAGACGTCGAATCTCGCATCGGCGCAACGTTCGTCGATATCGACACGCTCGATCTGTCGGAAATCTCGGACGCGCCGGTGACCGACGTCGATCGCATCCGTCCGCTTCGACCCAGCAATGTCGCGTACGTCATCTACACCTCTGGTTCGACCGGTCGTCCCAAGGGCGTTCTGGTTCCGCACCGCAACGTGGTTCGGCTGCTCGCGAACACCGATGCGGTCTACGGCTTCGGAGCCGACGACGTGTGGACGATGTTCCACTCCTACGCGTTCGACTTCTCGGTGTGGGAACTGTGGGGACCGTTGCTGTACGGCGGAACCCTGGTGGTCGTCGACTACTTCACCTCGCGCTCGCCCGAGGCGTTCCACCAACTGCTCGTGAACGAACGAGTGACGGTGCTCAACCAGACTCCGTCGGCGTTCTATCAACTGTCCGAGGCAGATCGCACCGCGTCCGCGACCAGCGGTGCGCTGTCGCTGCGCTACGTGATCTTCGGCGGCGAGGCACTCGAACAGCGTCGGTTGAGCGGGTGGTTCGACCGGCACGGCGATCGTGCGCCGCAATTGATCAACATGTACGGCATCACCGAGACCACCGTGCACGTGTCGTACCAGGCGCTGGGGTCCGCGTCCGTGGCAACGAGCGCGTCGGTGGTCGGCAAGCCGATCGCCGGACTGCGCGTCTACGTTCTCGACACCCGTCTGCATCCGGTGCCGGTCGGTGTTCCCGGCGAGATGTACGTCGCGGGTGGACAATTGGCGCGCGGGTACCTGGGACGAGCGCCGCTCACCGCAGTGCGGTTCGTGGCCGATCCCTTCGCGTCGGGTTCCGATACCGGGACGCTGCTGTACCGCACCGGCGACCTGGCGCAGTGGAACGCCGACGGCGAACTCGAGTACCTCGGCCGTTCGGACGACCAGGTCAAGGTGCGCGGGTTCCGAATCGAGCTGGGCGAGGTCGAGGCCGCGGTCACTGCTCACCCCGCCGTCACCCAGGCTGCCGTCGTCGTCCGCGAGGATTCGCCGGGCGCGGCTCGACTGGTTGCCTACGTGGTCTCCGCGATGGCGAACGGGCGACCGACCCTCGACCTCGAGGACCTGCGTACCGGCATCGCCGAACTGTTGCCGGAGTACATGGTCCCGTCGGCGTTCGTGGCGTTGGAGACGATTCCGTTGACGGTCAACGGCAAGCTCGACCGGCGTGCACTGCCTGCGCCGGTGTTCGAGGTCCGTGATTTCCGTGCTCCGACCACACCGATCGAGGAGATCGTCGCCGACGTCTTCGCCGAGGTCCTCGGCGTGGAGCGGGTGGGACTGGACGACGACTTCTTCGAGCTCGGCGGCAACTCGCTGATCGCCACTCAGGTGGTGTCACGGCTGGGAGTTGCCCTCGACGCCACCGTGCCGGTACGCATGCTGTTCGAGGCCTCGACGGTCGCACTGCTTGCCGTGCGCGTCGAACAAGCCGCGGGGGAGGGTGGCCGGGTTGCACTGGTCGCGACCGTCCGGCCGGAGCGCATCCCGTTGTCGCTTGCGCAGCAACGCATGTGGTTCCTCAACCGGTTCGACGTCGACTCCGCCGCATACAACATTCCGTTCGCGCTGAAGCTGACCGGCGACTTGGATGTCGCGGCACTGCAGGTCGCCATCATGGATGTGATCGACCGGCACGAGTCCTTGCGCACCGTCTATCCGGACACCGCGAACGGACCGCAGCAGTCCATCCTCGACGCCGCTCAGACGGTGCCGAACCTGATGCCGATTCCGACCTCGGCCGCCGACATTCAGCGGCAGGTGTTCGCGCTCGCGTCGACGGCGTTCGATGTGACCGTCAATGTTCCGATTCAGGCGCGGCTGTTCGAGATCGGTCCACGCGAACACGTGATCGCCATGGTGGTCCACCACATCTCGGCCGACGGTTGGTCCATGGGACCGCTGGCCCGCGACATCATGATCGCCTACGCTTCGCGCACCGCCTGGGAGAACCCGGCCTGGATGCCGCTGGAGGTGCAGTACGCCGACTACAGCCTGTGGCAGCGGTCGGTTCTGGGCTCCGAGGACGATCCGCAGTCACTGATCTCCGGTCAGGTGAACTACTGGGCCGACATCCTCGCGGGCCTACCGGATCAGCTCGATCTGCCGACCGATCGGCCACGCCCGAGCCGCCAGTCCTACCAGGGCTCCTCCATCGGCTTCGACGTGCCTGCCGATGTGCACCAAGGGCTGTCCGCTCTGGCGCACACCCACAACGCGTCGCTGTTCATGGTCGTCCACGCCGCCTTGGCCGTGCTGCTGGCCCGGCTGTCCGGTACCGAGGACATCGCCATCGGCACTCCGGTCGCCGGCCGCGGTGAAGCGGCGCTCGACGACGTGGTCGGCATGTTCGTCAACACACTCGTCCTGCGTACCGACATCGACTCCGGCCGTACGTTCTCCGAGCAGATCGGCCGCGCGCGCGAAGTAGCGCTCGGAGCTTTCGGGCACGCCGATCTACCGTTCGAGCGTCTGGTCGAGGTCCTCAACCCGTCTCGGTCTCAGGCCCGACACCCGCTGTTCCAGGTGATGCTCTCGTTCGAGAACCTCACCCGTACGCATGTCGATCTGCCGGGCCTGTCGGTGGACAGCGTCGCCCTCGACGCCGAGGTCGCCAAGTTCGACCTGCAGCTCACCGTCACCGAGTCCATCGGAGTCGACGGCCGCGGACAGGGCATGGCCGCCGAACTGACCTATGCGACAGACCTGTTCGATGCCGAGACCGTCCGCGGCTTCGCTGATCGATTCGTGCGGATGCTCACGGCCGTGGTAGCCGATTCGTCGGTGGCCGTCGGCGACATCGATCTGCTCGACGACGGCGAGCACGATCGCGTGGTGGCCGAGTGGAACGACACCCACCACGAGGTGCCCGCCGGCGTCACGCTGGTGGATCTGTTCGATCGACAGGTTGCTTCGACCCCGGACGCGCCTGCGTTGGTATTCGAGGGTGAGCGACTGACATACGCCGAGTTCGACGCACGAGTGAACCGTCTTGCACGCCACCTGGTGTCGTTGGGAGTCGGGCCCGACACGTTGGTCGGCCTCGCGATCGCCCGTAGCCTCGACTTGTTCGTCGGCATGTACGCGATCGTCAAGGCCGGGGCCGGATACGTTCCGATCGACCCTGCGCAACCGGCGGATCGCAACGACTACATCGTCGCCACCGCGGCTCCGATCCGGGTGCTGTCCACCGTGCGCGATCACGTGCAGTTCGCCGGCGTCGACACGATCGACATCGACACGCTCGATACCTCGAGTCTGTCTTCGGAACCGTTGCGCGACAACGAGCGACGCGCCCCGCTGCGTGCGCAGAACCTCGCGTACGTCATCTTCACGTCGGGTTCGACCGGTCGCCCCAAGGGCGTAGGAGTGTCTCACGGCTCGATCGTCAACCGACTGCTGTGGATGCAGGGCGAGTACGCCCTGACTTCGCGAGACGTGGTGCTGCAGAAGACGCCGTCGACGTTCGATGTGTCGGTGTGGGAATTCTTCTGGGCGCTCGAGGTGGGTGCCTCGGTGGTGATCGCCGTTCCCGATGGTCACCGAGATCCTACCTACTTGCTCGATGTCATTGCGCGCAAGCGTGTTTCGGTGGTGCACTTCGTGCCGTCCATGATGTCGGTGTTCGTGCCGGAGGTCGAGCGGCGTCGCAGCGCGGGAGCATCGCTTCGGTTGATGTTCGCTTCCGGCGAGGCATTGCCGCCCACCACCGCTCGCGCACTGCGGCGAGCGGTCAATTCGGTGGAACTACACAACCTGTACGGTCCCACCGAGGCGGCCGTGGACGTGACGTACCACGCCGTCACGGACTCGGATTCGGACGTGATGCCCATCGGTGCTCCGGTATGGAACACCGCTGTCCACGTGCTGGATTCGCGACTGCACCCCACCCCGGTCGGTGTTGCAGGTGAGCTGTATCTTGCCGGTGCCCAACTCGCGCGGGGCTACGTGGGACGCCCCGATCTGACTGCGGACCGCTTCGTCGCTCACCCGTTCGCCGCGGGCGGTGCGCGGCTGTACCGCACCGGCGACGTCGTGCGCTGGAATCGCGACGGCGAGCTCGAGTACGTCGGACGCTCCGACTTCCAGGTCAAGTTGCGCGGCCTACGGATCGAACTCGGTGAGATCGAAACCGCGCTGCTCGCACAACGGTCGATCTCTCAAGCCGTCGTCGTGGTCCGTCGCGACCAACTCGTCGGATACGTCGTCCCGTCCGGAGCGTCGGTCGACACCGGAGCCGTGCTGTCGGCGCTGCGGGGACGCCTGGCGGAGTACATGGTGCCGTCGACGCTGATCGTGCTGTCCGAGTTCCCACTCGGCGCCAGCGGAAAGCTCGATCGAAAGGCGCTGCCCGAACCCGCTTTCGAGGTCACCGAGTACCGCGAACCGACAAACGACATCGAACGCACGGTGGCCGAGGTGTATGCCCAGGTGCTGGGCGTCGAACGGGTGGGTCTCGACGACGACTTCTTCGAGCTGGGCGGAAACTCGCTCATCGCCACGCAACTGGTGTCCCGGCTCGGTGTCGCGCTGAATACCAGGATCGCCGTTCGCGAGCTGTTCGACGCGTCCTCGGTGGCCGACCTCGCAGCCAGGCTGGGGACCCTCGTCGCCACCGGAAGCAGGCCGCCGCTGGTACCGCAACAGCGCCCGCGGCACATACCGTTGTCGCTGGCGCAGCAGCGGATGTGGTTTCTCAACAAGTTCGACGTCGAGTCGGCGGCCAACAACATTCCGATCGCGGTGCGGTTGTCCGGTCTGCTCGATCGCCGGGCCATGCAGATCGCGGTCGCAGACGTCGTGGCCAGGCACGAGTCTCTACGGACGGTGTTCCCGGAGACCGACGGTACGGCTCACCAGGTGATCGTGGACGCGCACACGGCCACACCGGAATTGACGCCGATCGAAATCTCTTCGCACCAGGTGGCCGATGCGATGCGCGAGCTGGCGACCACAGGATTCGACCTGTCGAAAGACCTTCCGTTCCGCACCAGGTTGTTCGAGGTGAGCCCCACCGAGCACCTGTTGGTGTTCGTGGTCCACCACATCGCCGCCGATGGTTTCTCGCTGGGCCCGCTCACTCGCGACGTCATGAATGCGTACGCCGCGCGGTCGATGAACCAGGAGCCGTTCTGGACTCCGCTTCCGGTCGACTACGCGGATTACAGCCTGTGGCAGCGCGAGGTGCTGGGCTCCGAGGACGACCCCACGTCCGTGGTCTCGCAGCAGATCGGTTACTGGACGACGACATTGGCCGGTCTGCCCGATCAGCTCGACGTGCCGTCCGACCGTCCCCGGCCGGCGGTGGCGTCGAACAGTGGTGCGCTGGTCCGTTTCTCGATCGACGAGGATCTGCATCGCGCCCTGATCAAGGCGTCCCGACGTGAGAACGCGTCGCTGTTCATGCTGGTGCACACCGGCCTTGCGGTACTGCTGTCGCGGCTGTCCGGCGAGACCGACATCGCCATCGGCACACCTGTCGCCGGCCGTGGTGAGGCCGCACTCGACGATTTGATCGGCATGTTCGTCAACACCCTCGTGCTGCGTACGGAGATCGACTCCTCCCGCCGGTTCGATCAGGTCCTCGCCGATGCTCGCGAGACGGATCTTTCTGCACTGACGAACGTCGACGTTCCGTTCGAGCGATTGGTGGAGATCCTCAATCCCGCACGTTCCACGGCGCGTCATCCCCTCGTACAGGTGGTACTCGCGTTCCAGAACCTGGGGCAGAAGGATCTCGAGCTACCGGGACTGTCGGTCTCGGGCGTGGACTTCGAGACCCTGGTTGCACTGTTCGACCTGCAGTTCACGTTCGTCGAATCGATCGGGCCCAGCGGCGCGGCGCAGGGAATGACGTTCGACGTCACCTACGCCACCGATCTCTTCGACGAGTCGACTGTGATCACCCTGGGCGAGCGGCTGATCAAGGTCCTCGAAGCGATTGCCGAGAACCTCTCGACGGTCGTCGGTGACATCGAACTACTCGACGACACCGAGTCGAGGCGAGTGCTCCGAGACTGGAACGACACCGACCACGAGGTCGATCGCTCGCAGACGTTGGCCTCGTTGCTCGCAGCCCAGGTCGAGAAGACCCCGGCTGCAACGGCTCTGGTGTTCGAGGGTGAGTCGCTGACGTACGCGGAGTTCTCGAGTCGCGTCAACCGACTCGCTCGCGTGCTGATCGCTCGCGGAGTCGGGCCGGAGACATCGGTTGCCGTCGCCGCTCGCCGGTCGTTCGAGCTGTTGGTCGCCATCCATGCCATCGTGACCGCCGGCGGTGCCTACGTCCCCATCGATCCGGATCAGCCTGCCGAACGTACCGGCCACATTCTCGACACTGCGGCACCCGTGTGCATTCTGACGACCGGCCGCGACGGGTTCTCCTTCGACGCGAGTGTTCCCACCCTGGACATCGCCGAGAACTCCGCCGAGAACCTCGACGTGTCGGACGCTCCGATCGGCGACGCGGATCGGAGCGCCCCACTGCTGCCGTCGAATGCGGCTTACGTCATCTTCACCTCGGGCTCCACCGGAGTCCCCAAGGGTGTTGCGGTGACACACATGTCCATCGTCAACCGTCTGTCGTGGATGCGAGAGCACTTCCCTCTGACTGCCGACGACGTCATGCTGCAGAAGACGCCGGTGACGTTCGACGTCTCGGTACCGGAGCTGTTCTTCCCGTTGCAGATCGGGGCAACGTTGGTGATCGCGAAACCGGACGGTCACCGCGACCCGACGTATCTCGTCGACCTCATCGTCGAACGATCCGTCACCGCTGCTCATTTCGTGCCTGCACTGCTCGAAGTGTTCGTCGGCGAGGAGGGTGTTTCGCGCGCCGAGTCGCTGCGGATGGTGTTCGCGTCCGGTGAGGCCCTCTCCGCAGGTGTGGGCGCTCGGCTCCGGGACGTCTTGCCGAACACGACCCTGCACAATCTGTACGGTCCGACCGAGGCTGCGGTCGAGGTGACCTCGTACGACGTGACCGAGGCCGACGTCGACGTGGTTCCGATCGGTGCTCCGGTGTGGAACACCCGGACGTACGTGTTGGATTCGCGCTTGCGGCCGGTGGCTCCCGGAGTCGCAGGCGAGCTCTATCTCGCGGGCGTGCAGTTGGCGCGCGGATATCTGGACCGTGCCGACCTGACCGCCGACCGATTCGTCGCCGACCCGTACGGTGAACGCGGCGAGAGAATGTATCGCACCGGCGACCTGGTGCGTTGGCGTGACGAGCACCGTTCGGGTGCCGCCGGATCGGGTGGGGTGATCGAATACCTCGGCCGCACCGACTTCCAGGTCAAGCTCCGTGGACTTCGTATCGAACTCGGCGAGATCGAAACTGTGTTGCGGCGCCATCCCGGTGTCGGATCGGCCGTGGTGCTCGTTCATTCGAGCGAGGTGACCGGCGACCAGCTCGTCGCTTACGTCGTACCCACTCCGGGGTCGACCCTGGACCCGGCCGAGCTGACCGAGACGGCCGCACGTTCGCTCATCTCGTACATGGTCCCGGCGGCGTTCGTCGTACTCGATTCCCTGCCTCTCACACCGAGCGGCAAGCTCGACCGTCGATCGCTACCGGATCCCGAGATCGTTCAGCGCGAGTTCCGAGCACCGAGCACCGCCACAGAAATGATCGTGTCCGACGTCTTCCGCGAGATTCTCGGCGTCGACCGCGTGGGTGCGGACGACGAGTTCTTCGCACTCGGCGGAAACTCGCTCGTGGCGACGAGGGTTGCGTCGCGTATCGGCGTCGCACTCGACACCAGCGTGTCGGTTCGCGCGATCTTCGAGGCCGCCACGGTGTCTGCGCTCGCGGCCCGACTGGACGAGCAGTCCGGTTCGGGTGGACGAAAGTCTCTGGTGCGCAGCGAGTTGCCCGAGACGGTCCCGCTGTCGCTCGCTCAGCGCCGAATGTGGTTCCTGAACCAGTTCGACGTCGACGCCGCAACGAACAACCTCCCGGTGGCCATCGAGCTGACCGGCACGCTCGACGTCGATGCCCTGGCCGCAGCCGTCGCCGACGTCGTCGAGCGGCACGAGTCCTTGCGCACGGTCTATCCCGAGGTCGACGGCGTTGCGTCGCAGGTCATCGTCGACGCCGCGCAGGTGGTGCCGGAACTTCGCGCCCGTTCGGTCACCGAGGACGAGGTCGTCGGTGCGCTCACCGATCTGTTCATGGGCGGATTCGACGTCGCCACGGCACCGCCGCTGCGTGCAGCGCTGCTGCGGATCGAACAGGACCGTCATGTCCTCGCGTTCGTGACCCACCACATCGCTGCCGACGGCTACTCGATGGGACCGTTGACTCGTGATCTGATGATCGCCTACGGGGCCAGGTCTTCCGGCGTGGCACCGACCTGGGAGCCACTGCCCGTCCGCTACGTGGACTACACCCTGTGGCAGCTCGCCGAACTCGGTTCCGAGGACGATTCGCAGTCGCCGATCTCGACGCAGATTCGGCACTGGTCGCACACGCTGTCCGGACTACCCGACGAAATCACGTTCCCTGGCGATCGGCCTCGCCCGGACACCGCGTCGTATCGCGGTGGAAACGTCGTCCTCACTGTCGGTGCTGCAACCCGTTCGAGCCTGGTGGATCTGGCCCGCGATCATCAGTCGTCCCTGTTCATGGTGCTGCACACCGCACTCGCCGTACTGCTCGCGCGACTGTCGGGTGAACGGGACATTGCGATCGGTACACCGGTCGCAGGTCGAGGCGACGCGGCACTGGACGATGTGATCGGCATGTTCGTCAACACCCTGGTGTTGCGCACGGACGTTGCGTTGGATTCGTCGTTCGTCGGTGCGCTCGAGCATGTCCGGGAAACGGATCTGTCGGCGTTCGGCCACGCAGACGTTCCGTTCGAGCGGCTCGTCGAGGCTCTCGACCCGTCTCGTTCGGCCGCGCGACATCCGTTGATCCAGGTGATGCTGACCGTGCAGAACATGGAGCAGACCGAACTCGAGCTGCCCGGACTGCATGTGCGCGGACTCGATCTCGACATCGTGACGGCCAAGTTCGACCTGCAGTTCACGTTCACCGACAACGCTGACGGCAGCACGCGACTCGATGTCACCTATGCCCGCGACCTCTACGACGAGGACACCGCTCGCAGTTTCGGTACTCGGTTGCTGCGCATCCTCGACACGGTTGCCGAGAACTACGGCGTTCCGGTGGGAACCATCGAGTTGATGGACACTGCCGAGCGGGATCGCGTTCTGGCGCTTGCCCGGACGGCACCCGCCGTCGCGGATACGCCGGATACGCTGGTGGACCTGTTCGCTGCTCGCGTCGCCGAGGCACCCGAATCGATCGCCGTGGTGTTCGGCGATCACAGCTCGACCTACCGGCAGCTCGACGAGGCATCCAATGCGCTGGCCCGTCGCCTGTCGGCGGTCGGAGTGGGGCCGGAAAGCCTTGTTGCCGTGGTTCTTCGGCGGTCCACCGACCTCGTCGTCGGTTTGCTCGCGGTGCTCAAAGCAGGTGGCGGCTACGTGCCGATCGATCCGTCCTACCCGACCGATCGCATCGAGTTCGTGCTGACCGACTCGCGTCCTGCCGCGCTGTTGACCTGGTCCGGAGTCGAGGTCGATCTTCCGACGACGTTGCCGCGCGTCGAGATCGATTCGTCGAACGACGCGGTCGACACTGCGCCGCTGGAGCCGACCGAACTGCGTTCACCGCACTCCGATGCCCACGTCGCCTACGTGATCTACACGTCGGGATCCACCGGCAAGCCCAAGGGTGTGGTGATTCCGCATCGCAATGTCGTACGCCTGCTCGCGAACACACAGAGCCAGTTCGACTTCGGTCCCGGCGACGTGTGGACCCTGTTTCACTCGTACGCGTTCGACTTCTCCGTCTGGGAGCTGTGGGGCCCGCTGACCACCGGCGGGGCCGTGGTCGTCGTGGACTACTACACGTCACGGTCGCCGGAGGCTCTGCGGGAGTTGCTGGTCTCGGAACGGGTCACCGTGCTCAACCAGACACCGTCGGCGTTCTACCAGTTGGACGAGGCCGATCGAACATCAGCCACCACAGCCGATTTCGCGCTGCGGTTCGTGATCTTCGGCGGCGAGGCACTCGAGCTGCGCAGGCTGTCTGGCTGGTTCGCCAGGCACGGAGACAACCGTCCTCGACTGGTGAACATGTACGGAATCACCGAGACCACGGTGCACGTGTCGCACCGCGAGCTCGATGTGACATCGGCCGCGTCCGCCTCGGGTTCTCTCGTGGGACGGGCAATTTCAGGACTCGCGGTGTACGTGCTCGACTCCCGGCTCGGTCTTCTTCCGGTCGGAGTTCCCGGCGAGATGTACGTCTCGGGTGGGCAGGTCGCACGCGGATATCTCGGACGAGCAGGATTGAGCGCCACCCGGTTCGTGGCCGATCCGTTCGCTGCGGACGGATCGGTGCTGTACCGCACCGGCGATGTCGCGCGCTGGTCCGCTTCGGGTGAACTCGAGTTCGTCGGTCGTGCCGACGATCAGGTCAAGATTCGAGGATTCCGGATCGAGCTGGGCGAGGTCGAATCCGCTGTTGCCGTGGCGGCAGCCGTGGGTCAGGCAGCCGTGATCGCGCGCGAGGACACTCCGGGCGCGGCTCGACTGGTTGCCTATGTGGTGCCCGCGGCGGGTGCGGTCGTGGACGTCGACACCCTGCGCTCGTCGGTCGCCGAGAACCTCCCCGACTACATGGTCCCGTCCGCGTTCGTCGTACTCGACAGCATTCCGTTGACGGTCAACGGAAAGCTCGACCGGCGCGCGCTTCCCGCGCCCGCAGCTCAGCTCAGACAGTTCCGTTCGCCGTCCACTCCGATCGAGGAGATCGTTGCCGGTGTCTACGCCGGTGTGCTGGGAGTGGATCGCGTCGGACTCGACGACGACTTCTTCGAGCGCGGTGGAAACTCGCTCGTCGCAACCCAGGTGGTTTCTCGGATCGGTGCCGCCCTCGGCCGAAACGTGCCGGTGCGGATGCTGTTCGAGGCATCGACGGTCGAGTCGCTGGCGCACCGTGTCGAACGCAGCTCCGGGCCCGAGCGCCCAGCGCTGGTGGCGCGGCCGCGACCGGACTTCGTCCCGTTGTCGCTGGCGCAGCAGCGCATGTGGTTCCTCAACCGGTTCGACAACTCGTCGACGGCGTACAACATCCCGTTCGCGATGCGGTTGAGCGGCAGCCTCGACGTCGACGCGCTGGAGCAGTCCGTCCTCGACGTGATCGAACGTCACGAGACATTGCGTTCGGTGTACCCGGACTCGCCGGACGGGCCATATCAGGTGATCGTGCCGATGTCCGAGGTGCGCACAACACTGACCGTCGTGGACACCGATGCCGAATCCGTCGCTGACCGCGTCGGTGAACTGTTGGCGACGACGTTCGACGTCACCGCGTCGATCCCGTTGAAGGCGGTGCTCTTTCGGGTGTCGGACACCGAGTTCGTGCTCGGAATGGTCATCCACCACATCAGTGCCGACGGGTTGTCCACCGTTCCCCTCTCGACCGACGTGATGACGGCGTACGCCGCGCGCTCACGCCGGTCCGATCCGCAGTGGTCTCCGTTGGCCGTTCAGTACGCCGACTACGCACTGTGGCAGCGGGAGGTACTGGGCGACGACAGCGACGCCGACTCGATCGCAGCGCAGCAGATTCGGTACTGGACGGACGCGTTGGCCGACCTTCCCGAGCAACTGGATCTGCCGTTGGATCACCCACGGCCTGCCGAGCAGACCTTCCGTGGCAGCCGCATCGACTTCCACATCGATGCCGAGATCCGGGACGCACTGGTCGCACTTGCGCGTACCCACAACGCCACGGTGTTCATGGCCGTGCACGCAGCATTCGCGACACTGCTGGCCCGCATCTCCGGATCGCAGGACATCGTGGTCGGCACCCCGATCGCCGGTCGCGGCGAAGCGGAGATCGAGAACCTCGTCGGCATGTTCGTCAATACGCTGGTGTTGCGTCTCGACGCACGCGGCGATGCCAGCTTCGAGGACCTTCTGGTAGCGGCTCGCGAGACGGACCTGCAGGCGTTCGCACACGCGGACATTCCGTTCGAGCGTCTGGTCGAGGTGGTGAATCCGACCCGTTCGACGGCCCGGCATCCGCTGTTCCAGGTGGGCTTCTCCTTCCAGAACTTCGTGCGCCGCAGCTTCGAGTTGGACGGGCTCGACATCTCGGCACTCGACACCGACTCGACGACGTCTCAGTTCGATCTGCACCTGATCGTCACCGATACGTCCGGATCGAACGACCCGCAGAGCGGCGAGAACGGCGGGTTCGGGGCCATGTTGACCTACGCCACCGATCTGTTCGACGAGCGAACCGCCCGGACTCTGGTCGATCGGTTCCAACAACTGCTGGCCGCGATAGTCGCATCGCCTGCGACGGCCATCGGCGATCTGGATCTCTTGCTCGGCGACGAGCGCGAGACCATCGTCTCGCGCTGGAACGACACGGATCGCAGCATCTCCGAGAGCACGCTGACCGACCTCTTCGCTGCATCGGCGGCGCGAGATCGCAACGCCGTGGCTCTTGTCCACGACGAGGGAACACTCACCTACGGTGAGTTCTCCGATCGCGTCGCACGGCTGGCGCGTCATCTGATCTCTGTGGGGGTCGGACCCGAAGTGCGTGTGGGTCTTGCAATTCGACGTTCCGTCGATCTGCTCGTCGGCATGTACGCGATCTCGGCCGCGGGCGGTGCGTACGTTCCGCTCGACCCGGATCAGCCTTTCGAGCGCAACGCGTTCGTCCTCGAGACGGCCGAACCCCTGTGTGTGCTCGTCGCCGCGAACGGTGCAGACGAGGACGGGATTGCCTCGGTCGCGACGGCCGTCGACATCACACAGCTCGACCTGTCCGGCTATTCCGCCGAGCCGGTGACTTCGCTCGAGCGGTCGTCCGTGCTGCGCCCCGAGAACACCGCGTACGTCATCTTCACCTCGGGTTCGACCGGGCGACCCAAGGGCGTCGCGGTGAGCCATGGTGCCATCGTCAACCAACTCGGGTGGATGCGTGAGGAGTACGGCCTCGACAGTCAGGACACGTCGCTGCTGAAGACGGCGGCAACGTTCGACCTCTCGGTGTGGGAGTTCTGGTCTCAGCCGACGTCGGGCGGACGTGTAGTCATCGCGGCTCCCGACGGTCATCGCGATCCGGATTATCTCCTGGCGGCGATGCGCGAGCACGAGGTGACGACGTTGCATCTGGTGCCGTCGACGTTGACGATGCTCACAACTGTCGCCGGCGGTTCCCTTGCACCCTCCTTGCGTCGTGTGCTGGCCATCGGCGAAGCACTTCCGGCTGCGGTAGCGCAGGATTTCCGGCGTCGGAACACCGCCGAGCTGTACAACCTGTACGGGCCTACCGAAGCCGCTGTGTCGGTGACGGCTCACCCGGTGACCGATGCCGACACGGTCGTCGTTCCCATCGGTGTGCCGGAAGCGAACACTGCTGTCCACGTGCTCGATTCGCGACTGCACCCGGTTCCGGCGGGAATCACGGGCGAGCTGTACCTCGCCGGTGATCAGCTCGCACGCGGATACTTCGGCCGCGAGGATCTCACCGCGGAACGGTTCGTTGCGAACCCGTTCTCGGTGGACGGCGGGCGGATGTACCGCACCGGAGACCTGGTGCGGTGGCGTCTGGCGGGCGGCGATTCCGAGGGTGTCGAAAGTGCACGACTCGAGTACGTCGAGCGAGTCGACTTCCAGGTCAAGATCCGGGGATTCCGGATCGAGCTCGGCGAGATCGAAGCCGCAGTGCGTGCACTGCCTCAGATCGCCGAAACCGCCGTCGTGGTCCACCGGGACTCGGTGGTCGGTCAGCAGTTGGTTGCGTACCTGGTGGGTATCGACGGATCGGCTCCCGATACGGCGGCAGCCGAGAAGGATCTCGCGCGCGTCCTGCCGTCGTACATGATCCCGGCCGCGTTCGTTGTGCTCGAACGGCTTCCGCTCAACGCCAACGGAAAGCTCGATCGCGCGGCACTTCCGAACCCGGAGTTCGCGACAGCCGAGTTCCGGGCACCGGTGGGACCCGTCGAGGAGATCGTCGCGCAGACCGTCGTCGACCTGCTCGGGCTGGACCGCGTCGGACGAGACGACGATTTCTTCGCGCTCGGCGGCAACTCGCTGATTGCAACGCAGTTGGTGTCCCGTCTCGGACAGGCGCTCGATGCGCAGGTGCCGGTGCGCGCAGTGTTCACGGCCTCGACGGTCGAGGGCCTCGCAGCTCACATCGCGCCCCTCGTCGGCGGGGGAGCCCGCCGGGAGCTGACCTCGGGCGCGCGGCCCGAAATTCTGCCGCTCTCGGTGGCCCAGGACCGGATGTGGACGATCAACCGAGTCGATCCGGCGTCCGCCGCGTACAACATTCCGGTGGCGGTCCGACTGACCGGCGAGCTCGACGCAGCTGCTCTCGCGGCGGCATTCGACGACGTGGTGGCCCGACACGAGGTTCTGCGGACCCGGTATCCGGAGGGCGCGGACGGTCCGATGCAACTCATCGGATCGGTCGCCGACGTCGGGGTCGACCTCACCCCGGAGAAGGTCGCCCGAGACGCATTGCCCGCCCGCCTGATGGAGGTACTCGGGACCGGTTTCGACGTCACGACCGCAGTGCCGGTACGTGCAGCTCTGCTCGAGGTCGGTGCGGACGAGCACATTCTGGCCGTGGTCGCGCACCATATCTCCGCCGACGGATTCTCCATGGGCCCGCTCATCCGTGACGTGATGGTGGCATACACGGCACGCGTCGACGAAGGCATGCCCACGTGGGAGCCGCTCGACGTCCAGTACGCCGACTTCGCGATCTGGCAGCGGGAAGTACTCGGCAGCGAGGCCGATCCGGATAGTGCGCTCGCCCGACAGCTGTCCTACTGGACCGAACGACTGTCCGGAGCTCCGGAAGTGCTGGAACTACCGACCGATTCACCGCGTCCGGCCCGGCCGTCGATGCACGGCGCTGCCTATCGGTTCACCATCGGTCGGGATGTCGCCGGTCGCATCGAGGAGATCGCGCGGGAGCACGCGGCCACCACGTTCATGGTGGTCCACAGCGCGTTCGCCGTCCTGCTCTCGCGGCTGAGCAACTCCGCCGACATCAGCATCGGCACGCCGAGCGCCGGTCGCGGTGAGCAGAAACTGGACGACCTGGTCGGCATGTTCGTCAACACTCTGGTTCTGCGTACCCGCGTGCAGCGCGCCGATTCGTTCCTGGATCTGTTGCAGCAGGCCAAGGAGACCGATCTCGCCGCGTTCGGCAACGCGGACGTGCCGTTCGAGCGTCTCGTCGATGCGCTCGGTCGGGCCAGGTCTACTGCATACACGCCGTTGTTCCAGGTGATGCTGACGTTCCAGAACCACACCACCGGAACGTTCGAGCTGCCAGGACTGCGCATCGAGGCGCTCGACGCCGGCGACGACCAGGCGAAGTTCGACCTGCAGTTGACCGCGGTCGAGTCGTTCGACGAGGCGGGATCACTCGCTGCGATCGAGGCGACGTTCACCTATGCGACGGAGCTGTTCACCGAGACGAGTGTTGCGATCTTCGCCGAGCGCTTCGGAAAGATCCTCGAGGCGGTCACGGCCGATCCGACGGTGGCCGTGGGCTCCATCGACGTTCTCACCGACGACGAGAAGGCCGAGTTCGCACCCAAGGCCACTCCGAAGACGATCGACGACCTGCCCGAGTTGGTGGCGCAGGCCGCGGCCGTGGCACCGGACGAGATTGCGTTCGAGCACGAGTCGACACGGGTGACGTTCGCCGCCATGAACGACAAGGTGACGCAGACGTCGGCGACGATGGGCGGTGCCATGAAGCCGCAGGCACTCATGACGGTGACATTGTCCGCTCTGGTGCCCGGCATACTTCCGGCCCTCGGTGCACAAGGGCTCACCATGGCTTTGGCATCGTTGATCGAACGTGCGGAGTCGGTGATCGCGTCATCGTGAGCGGTGCCGATCCCGGCAGCACGTATCCCCGCCGACCGGGCGGGGCCAACGAGAACGACACGGCACGGTTTTCGATCAGGAGGAATGGATAGATGGCGTCAGGCGGCCTCGGCGGTAGCTCTTCGACTATCGAGGAACTGCCTCGGCTGGTTCGGAGCGTCGGTGCGCTCGAACCGGATCGGGTGGCGCTGACGCACCTCGGTGTGGAGCTGACCTACGTCGGTCTGGATGCGGAGATCACCGCCCTCGATACGGCGATGGGCGGCGCCCTCGGACCCGACGCACTGGTCCCCGTCGTGTTGTCCACGGCCGTCCCCGGTCTGATCGAGGCGACCGAGGGTGGCCTCGACGCAGTCGTTGCCGGCCTCCTCATCGATGCGGTGTCGGTGCTGGGGCACGACACGGCGGCCGTGTCGACCGCAGCGGCCGGGCCACAGATTTCGGCCGAGGCCGACACTCTCTATCGGCGTTTCGTCGAGCAGGTCGAGCGGACCCCGGAGGCTCCGGCCCTGACGTTCGCAGGCGAGACGCTGACGTACTCGCAGTTCGCGGATTCGGTGAACCGGTTGGCCCGACACCTGATCGAGCGCGGTGTCGGCCCCGACGCGCGAGTGGGCCTGTCGATTCGACGGTCGATGGACCTGTTGATCGGCATGTACGCGATCACCGCGGCCGGCGGCGCGTACGTTCCTCTGGACCCGGATCATCCGTCCGATCGGTTGGGGTACGTCCTCGATATCGCCGAGCCGGTGGTGGTGGTCACGACCTCCACCGATCACCCCGACGTGCCGGCGTCCACCGCGACCGTGTCGCTGGATACGGTCGATCTGTCCGGCTACCCCGCCGGCCCGGTGACCGACGAAGACCGCCGCGCCCCCTTGTCGTCCAGCGATCTCGCGTACGTCATCTTCACCTCCGGTTCGACCGGTCGGCCCAAGGGCGTCGCGGTGGGGCACAGCGCGATCGTGGCCAACATCGCGTGGCGACAGCGTGAATACGTCATGACTGCTGCGGACGTCGTGCTGCAGAAGACACCGTTCACCTTCGACGTGTCGGTGTGGGAGTTCTTCTGGCCGTTGCAGGTCGGTGCCCGCCTGGTGATCGCGGAGCCCGACGGCCATCGAGATCCCGCGTACCTTGCACAGATCATCGGCGAGCAGAGCGTCACGATTACCCACTTCGTGCCGTCGATGCTCTCGGTGTACGTCGCCGAACCCGCTGCAGCACAGGTGACGTCGCTGACGACCGTGTTCGCATCGGGCGAAGCACTACCGGCGCGCACCGTCAACGCGTTCCACCGGATCTCTGCCGCGGCGCTGCACAACCTCTACGGCCCCACCGAGGCCGCGGTCGACGTCACGTACTACCGCACGCAGGATGTCGAGGACGGTGCTGTCCCGATCGGTGCCGCGGTGGCCGACACCGAGCTCTACGTGCTCGACGAGTCACTGCACCGGGTGCCCAGAGGCGTCGAGGGTGAGCTGTATCTTGCGGGCGTGCAGCTCGCGCGCGGTTACCTGCAACGAGGCGACCTCACCGCGGATCGTTTCGTCGCCGACCCCTTCGGCGCACCAGGCGATCGGATGTACCGCACCGGAGACCTGGTGCGCAGGCGCTCCGACGGGCTGATCGACTACATCGGCCGCACCGACTTCCAGGTGAAGCTGCGTGGACTGCGCATCGAACTCGGCGAGATCGAATCTGCTCTGCTCGCCGAGCCGAACGTGAGTCAGGCTGCGGTGCTGGTGCATTCCGACGAGGCCCACACAGAGCTGGGAGAGCATCTGGTCGGTTACGTCGTCTCGTCCGACCCCGAGATCGACCACAGTGATCTCGCAGCTGCGGTACGGCGTCGCACACCGGACTACATGGTGCCGTCGTTGTTCGTCGTGCTCGACGAATTCCCGCTAAATTCGAGTGGCAAGCTCGACCGAAAGGCGTTGCCGGCCCCTGACTTCGGATCACTCGTCCGTGAATACCGAGCTCCTGACACCGAGACCGAGTCCGTGCTCGCCGAGATCTTCCAGAACGTCCTCGGTATGGACCGCATCGGTATCGACGACGACTTCTTCGCGGTCGGGGGAAACTCTCTCAACGCCACCCGAGTCGTCGCGCGCGTCAACGCCGAACGCGGTGTGTCCGTGGACGTTCGCGCATTCTTCGATGCTCCCACCGTCGCCGAGCTCGCCGCTGTCATCGATTCGGCCGAGACCTCCGGCGCCGCACCTCGTGCGGCACTGACCGCGCAGCCGCGGCCGGAGCGTGTTCCGTTGTCGTTGGCTCAGCAACGGATGTGGTTCCTCAACCGTTTCGAGCCCGAATCGGCCGTCAACAACATCCCGGTCGCCATCTCGTTGTCCGGCGATCTCGATCTCGATGCGCTGCGTGCGGCAGTCGCGGACGTACTGGGCAGGCACGAGTCACTGCGGACGATCTATCCGGATCACGCCGGTGTGGGGTACCAGCAGGTGCTCGAACCCGGTTCCGCCGCAGTGGACGTGGAATTCTCGAGCGTCGAGGAAGCCCAGCTGCCCGAGACGTTGCTTGAGTTCGCTCTCCGGCCGTTCGACGTCTCGACCGGCTTGCCCGTGCGCGCCGCCGTACTGGCGCTGTCTCCGACCGAACACATTCTGGCACTCGTGGTCCACCACATCGCGGCCGACGGTTTCTCGATGGCACCGTTGACGCGAGATGTGGTGTCCGCGTACGTGGCCCGCAGTTCCGGACAGGAGCCGGCCTGGACGCCGTTGCCCGTCCAGTACGCCGACTACACGCTCTGGCAGCGGTCGGTACTCGGAGACGAGAACGATCCGACCTCGCTGATCGCCGCACAGAAGGCCTACTGGCGCTCGCAGTTGGCCGGCTCGCCCGAACAGCTCGACCTGCCGACGGATCGACCGAGGCCGGCGGTGGCGACCACCCACGGCGGTACACATCAGTTCCAGATCGATGCGGACCTCGTCGCGGCGGTCGAACAACTCGGGCGTACCCACGGGGCCACGACCTTCATGGTGGTCCACTCGGCACTGGCCGTTCTGCTGGCGACGTTGTCTGCTACCGACGACGTCACGATCGGAACACCGGTCGCCGGGCGCGGCGACGCCGTCCTCGACGACGTCGTCGGCATGTTCGTCAACACGCTCGTGCTGCGCACCACGATCGATCCCGCAGCCGGTTTCGAGGACCTGCTGGGCCGCGTACGCGAGACCGATCTGGCCGCGTTCTCGCACGCCGAGGTTCCGTTCGAGCGACTGGTCGAGGTTCTCGCACCCACTCGCTCGACGGCTCGTCATCCGCTGTTCCAGGTCATGCTGACCTTCCAGAACCTGGACGCCACGTCCGTGGAAATCCCCGGTCTTCGGGTGAGCGCGCTCGATTACGAGGCCGATCTCGCAAAGTTCGATCTGCAAGTGACCCTGTGGAATTCGGTGGCCGAGGGCACGGATCCGGCCGGTTTGACGGTAGCGTTGACGTACTCGGCCGATCTGTTCGACGCGTCGACGATGGTCGCCTTCGGCGAGCGGTTCCTGCGGGTCCTCGAATCGGTGACCCGTGCGCCTGCCGCACCCATCGCCGAGATCGATGTGCTCGATGCCGAGGAACGGTTCCAGGTGCTTCGAGCATGGAACGCGACCGGTCACGAGGTGTCGTCGGACCGAACACTGGTCGAGATGTTCCGAGCCCAGGTCGAGGCCACACCCGATGCGCAGGCTCTGGTGTTCGAGGGAGAACGGTTGACCTATGCCGAGTTCGCCGCCCGGGTCAATCGTTTTGCACGAGAACTCGTCTCGCGTGGTGTCGGTCCGGACACGTTGGTCGCTCTCGCGATGGACCGCAGCATCGAGCTGTTCGTGGGCATGTACGCGGTCGTCACGGCGGGTGGGGCCTACGTGCCCGTCGATCCGAGCCAGCCGCGCGAGCGCAACGACTACATCGCCGCAACGGCGAATCCGGTTCTGGTGTTGTCCTCTACCCGTGATCACCTCGAACTCGACGGATTCGACACTGTCGACATCGACGCGCTGGACGTCTCGACACATTCGGCCGAACCCCTCGACGACGCCGATCGCCGGGGACCGTTGCGCCCGCACAACCTCGCGTACGTCATCTTCACGTCCGGATCCACCGGCCGCCCCAAGGGCGTCGGCGTCTCGCACGAATCGATCGTCAACCGATTGTCGTGGATGCAGCACGAGTATCGGTTGACCGCCTCCGACGTGGTGCTGCAGAAGACGCCCGCGACGTTCGACGTCTCGGTCTGGGAGTTCTTCTGGGCTCTGCAGAACGGTGCCTCGGTGGCAGTCGCTGTACCGGACGGCCATCGTGACCCTGCGTATCTTCTCGATATCATTGAAAGGGAACAAGTCTCGGTAGTTCACTTCGTTCCCTCGATGATGTCGGTGTTCGTTCCCGAGGTCGCTGCGCGCGCCGAGTCCGCAGCAACCCTGCGGCTGGTGTTCGCCTCCGGTGAGGCGTTGGCACCGACGACTGCGCAGGCGCTGCGCCGGGCGCTGACGGCCATCGAGATCCACAACCTCTACGGCCCGACAGAAGCCGCGGTGGATGTGACATACCACCGAGTCACCGACGACGACACTGCCGTCGTACCGATCGGTGCGCCGGTCTGGAACACAGCCGTCTACGTACTGGACTCCGCTCTGCGACCGGTGCCGGTCGGAGTGCACGGAGAGCTCTACCTCGCCGGAACACAGCTTGCGCGGGGCTACGTCGGGCGACCGGACCTGACGGCGGATCGCTTCCTGCCCAACCCGTTCGCCGAAGACGGAGCCCGGATGTATCGCACGGGCGACGTGGTGCGTTGGCTGCCGGGCGGTGAACTCGACTACGTCGGACGTTCGGACTTCCAGGTCAAGCTTCGCGGTCTACGGATCGAACTGGGCGAAATCGAAGCGGCCCTGCTCGAGCAGCCGTCGGTGAGCCAGGCAGTCACCGTGGTCCGGGCCGATCGGTTGGTGGCCTACGTGGTGGGCACCGGGAGCGTGGACACGCAGTCTCTGCGTGATGCGTTGAGCGAGCGCCTCGCCTCGTACATGGTGCCCGGCGCGATCGTCGTTCTCGATGCTCTGCCCCTCGGCGCGAGCGGCAAGCTGGACCGCAAGGCCCTGCCGGATCCCGAGATCGAGGAAGTCGAGTATCGCGCACCGTCGAATCCCGTCGAGGAGATCGTCGCTCGGGTGTTCGCGGACGTTCTCGGAGTCGACCGCATCGGCGTCGACGACGACTTCTTCGCACTGGGTGGTAACTCTCTCGTCGCTACCCAGGTGGTCTCGCGGTTGGGTAGCGAACTGGATGCGACGGTCCCGGTTCGTATGCTGTTCGAGGCCAGTACGGTTGCGGCACTGGCAGTTCGGGTGGAGAGTCATCTGGGTGGTGGGGCCGCGGCACCGTTGGTTCCGCAGATTCGACCGGAGACCGTTCCGCTGTCGATGGCGCAGCAACGGATGTGGTTCCTGAACCGATTCGATCCCGAGTCGGCCGTGAACAACATTCCGGTAGCCATCCGGCTGCGTGGTTCGTTGGACGTCGCCGCACTGCGTGCAGCCGTGTCGGACGTCCTCGAGCGCCACGAATCCCTGCGCACGGTGTACCCGAGTGTGGACGGCTCGGGACACCAACTCGTGCTTCCCACTCGGACCGTCGTCCCGAATCTCGAGCCGGTAGCGGCAACGTCCGACTCGATCGTGGCCGACGTGACCGCCTTCGTGGCCGCAGGCTTCGATGTCACGGCTGCAGTTCCGTTGCGCGTGAGGCTGTTCGAGGTCTCGGAGCATGAACATGTCCTGGTGTTCGTGGTGCATCACATCAGCGCCGACGGTTGGTCCATGGGTCCGCTGACCCGCGACGTGATGACCGCGTACCTCGCACGAGTGGCGGGCGAGTCGCCGTCCTGGCAGCCACTGGCGGTGCAGTACATCGACTTCACGCTGTGGCAGCGCTCGGTACTCGGTAGCGAGGCGGATTCGGCGAGCTTGATTTCTCGGCAGGCAACTTTCTGGCGCGAGACGCTGGCGGAGATGCCGGCGGAGCTCGCTCTTCCGCACGATCGGCCGCGTCCGGCCGAGTCCTCGGGGGCCGGTGGCCGGGTCGAATTCGAGATCGCCCCCGATGTCCATGCCGGTCTCACTGCGTTGGCCAGGGAGAGCGGCACCACGACGTTCATGGTGCTGCATACCGCCCTCGCGGTATTCCTTGCGCGCATGTCGAATTCGACGGACATCGCCGTCGGCACGGCCATCGCCGGACGCGGAGATGCCGCACTCGACGACGTGATCGGCATGTTCGTCAACACTCTGGTCCTGCGGACCGCGGTGCACCCGAACAAGGGATTCGACGGCATGCTCGCCGACGTCCGCGAGGTCGATCTGTCGGCCTTTGCACACGCCGATATCCCGTTCGAGCGTCTGGTCGATCTTCTCGACCCCGAACGTTCCGCTTCGCGACACCCTCTGTTCCAAGTGGCCATCGCCTTCGAGAACCTTCCGCCGAGTACCTTCGCTCTGCCCGGGTTGGAGGTCTCGGCCGTCGATCTCGACGTCGAGACGGCCAAGTTCGATCTGTCGTTGACGTTGCGTGAGTCCGACGGAGGCGGTATGTCCGCGGCCTGGCTCTACTCGCGCGATCTGTTCGACGAGGCGACCATCGCGGGCTTCGCCGACCGGTTCCGTCGTCTTCTCGACGGTGTGGTGACGAATCCAAGTACTCCGGTCGGCGACCTGGGGATTCTCTACGACGACGAGTACGACCGCTTGACCCACGTGCATGGCGACGAGGTGTTGGCGGGTGGCACTCTCGCCGAGATCTTCGCTGCCGGAGCCGCTCTCGATCCGCAGGCGATCGCCATCCGCTACCGCGATCGCTCCATCACGTACGCCGAACTCGACAGCACGTCGTCTCAGCTTGCCCGTCTGCTCATCTCCAGGGGCGTGGGGCCGGAGACCGTCGTCGCGCTCGGGTTCCAGCGCTCCTACGAGATGGTGCTCGGGGTCTGGGCAGTGGCCAAGGCCGGCGGTGCCCATCTCCCGGTCGACCCGACATACCCGAGCGACCGCATTGCCCACATGGTCGGTGATTCCGGGGCGGTACTCGGCCTGACCGCCGCGGCACACCTGGCTTCGGTGCAGGGATCCGGCGGCGGGCCGGAATGGATCCGTCTCGACGACGACGACGTGGTGGCGGCGGTGCGCGCTCACGCCGCCGATCCGATCACCGATGCGGATCGGTTGCGGCCGTCGGTGTTCCAGAATCCGGCGTACGTCATCTACACCTCGGGCTCGACCGGTAAGCCCAAGGGCGTCGTGGTGACGCACGCCGGGCTCGGGGGCGTGCTCGACGCCGCCGGCGATCTGTACCACCTGACACCGTCTGCGCGATTCCTGCATGTCTGCTCGCCGAACTTCGATCCGTCCGTCCTCGAATGGATGGCGGCGTTCTCGGTAGGTGCAACTCTGGTGATCGTGCCCGCCGAGATCCTGGGCGGTACCGAGTTGTCGGAGCTGATGAAGGCCGAGCGGGTCAGCCATTCGATCATCACGCCCGCGGTGCTCGGCACGATGGATCCGGCAGGTCTCGACGCGCTCGAAGTGCTCTCGGTCGGCGGCGACGTCACCACACCGGAACTGCTGGCGCGATGGGCCCCAGGCCGGAAGTACTTCAACGGCTACGGACCGACCGAGACGACGATCATCTCGAGTTTCGCAAGACTGACCCCCGGCGAACCGATCACCGTCGGACGGCCGATTCACGGCATGTCGGCTCTCATCCTCGACGATCGATTGCGTCCGGTGCCGTCCGGAGTGGCGGGGGAGCTCTATTTGGCCGGCGGCGCTCTCGCGCGCGGTTATCTCGGTCGGCCCATGCTGTCCTCCGAGCGCTTCGTAGCCAACCCCTACGGTGTGGGCGGCGGCCGGATGTATCGCACTGGAGACGTGGTGCGCTGGACCGAGGATCTTCAACTCCAGTTCGTGGGGCGCACCGATTTCCAGGTGAAGGTGCGTGGGTTCCGTATCGAACTCGGCGAGATCGACTCGGCCCTGACCGCGTACCCGAGTGTCGAGTTCGCCGTGACACTCGGACACCAGTTGCCCTCGGGTGTCACCACGCTGGTCTCGTACGTACTCCCGGTCCGAGACGCATCGGTCGATGTGGACGACCTGACGGCGTTCGTTGGAAAAGCGTTGCCCATCTACATGATTCCGGCATCGATCATGGTGCTCGACGCGGTGCCGCTGACATCGGTCGGTAAGCTCGATCGGGCCGCACTTCCTGCTCCGGCGTTCGAAGCCCGCGAGTTCGTCGCGCCGGCAACCGCGGTGGAACAGAGCGTCGCGACCGTGTTCGCGGAGGTGCTGGGAGTCGATCGGGTGGGTGCCCAGGACGACTTCTTCGAGCTCGGTGGCAACTCGCTCATCGCGACGCAGGTGGTCTCGCGTCTCGGTGCGATTCTGGACACCACGGTGCCCGTACGCATGCTGTTCGAGGTGTCCACCGTCGCAGCGCTGGCGGATCGCCTCGAGTCCGGCGTCGGTTCGGGCTCGCGTGCGCCGCTCGTGGCCGGACCTCGGCCCGAGCGTCCACCACTGTCGCTGGCACAGCAGCGCTACTGGTTCCTCAACCAGTTCGACACCTCGTCGGCCGTGGACAACATTCCGTTCGCGGTCCGCCTGACCGGTGCGCTCGACACGGCGGCACTGGCTGCCGCCGTCGGCGATGTGGTGGAGCGCCACGAATCGCTGCGCTCGCTCTACCCGGACTCCGAACACGGACCGTTCCAACGGGTACTTCCGGCTGACGAGGCCACTCTGGACCTGTCGGTGCGGACAGTGGCGGCGGCCGACGTCCCGGAGACGGTGAGCCGCTTCTTCCTTCGCGGCTTCGACGTGACCCGCGAAGTTCCGGTGGACGCGATGCTGGTGCGAATCGATGGGGAGGACGCCGAGCACGTCCTTGCATTCGTCGTCCATCACGTCTCCGCCGACGGTGCATCGATGGGACCGCTGGCAACGGATGTGATGACCGCGTACACCGCGAGGGCGGCAGGCTCGGCTCCGGACTGGGAGCCGCTGCCGGTACAGTACGCGGATTACGCGCTGTGGCAGCGCGCCGTTCTCGGCTCCGACGACGACGAGAATTCTGTTGCTTCGCAACAGGTTCGGTATTGGAAGGAAGCACTGGACGGTCTGCCCGACCAGCTCGTACTGCCGACCGACCGACCCCGCCCCCCGACCCAGAGCTTCCGGGGCGAGACGGTGCGCTTCACCGTCGATGCCGCAGTTCATGCCGCGGTCGCAGACCTCGCCCGCGCACGTCAGGCCAGCGTCTTCATGGTCGTCCACTCGGCCTTCGCCGCGTTCCTGGCACGTGTGGCGGGAACCGAGGACGTCGCCATCGGGACGCCCATCGCCGGCCGCGGCGAGAGCGCGCTCGATCCCATGATCGGCATGTTCGTCAACACGTTGGTGTTCCGGTCCACGGTGCACCCGTCCATGAGCTTCGAGGAGTTGCTGGCGCAGGCGCGCGAGCGCGACCTGTCGGCATTCGCTTACGCGGACATCCCGTTCGAGCGTCTGGTCGAAGTACTCAACCCGGTGCGCTCCACCGCGCGGAACCCGCTGTTCCAGATCGGCTTGTCGTTCCAGAATCTGGCCGATCTCAGCTTCGAGTTGCCGGGGCTGACCGTCCGCGGTGTCGACGCCGAGTCGACCCTCGCCAAGACCGACCTCCAACTGACGGTGTCCGATCGCTACGCCGCCGACGGCACGCCTGCGGACATGGACGCCGAATTCACCTTCGCCACCGACCTGTTCGACAGGTCGACGGTCGAAGCCTTCGCCCGTAGATTCGTCGCGGTGCTGGCCGCGGTGGCTGCGGACCCGAGTGCAGTCGTCGGAGATCTGGACCTGCTCGACGAGACAGAGCGATCGACGATCCTGGACACCTGGAACGACACCGATCACGATGTCGATCTTTCGCAGACTCTGGTGTCGCTGTTCGACGCTCAGGTCGACGCCCGTCCCGGCGCTCCGGCGCTCAGGTACGCCGGCCGGACACTGACCTATCGTGAGTTCGACAGTCGGATCAACCGTCTGGCGCGGCGGTTGATCGCCGCGGGAGTTGCCCCGCAGGTGACGGTGGCACTCGCGCTCGGGCGTTCGGTCGAGCTGCTCGTCGCGATGTACGCGGTGAGCAAGGCCGGCGGAATCTATGTGCCACTCGATCCGGATCAGCCGGCTGCCCGTGTCGCCGACATCGTCGACGACGCATCGCCTCTGTTGATCCTGAGCTCGACCCGGGACGGGTTCTCGGCTCCCGAGGGGAACGGTCGGTCCGTGCCCGTCGTCCTGATCGACGCGGATTCGGACGAGTACGCGGACATCTCTGATGCCCCGATCGCCGACGACGAACGACGTGCGCCCCTGCGTGCCGCGAACACGGCGTACGTGATCTTCACGTCCGGCTCGACCGGTCGACCCAAGGGAGTCGCCGTCAGTCATCGCGCCATTGTCAACCAGTTGCTCTGGGCGCGTGCCGAATACGGCATCGGCGTCGACGACGCGGTGTTGCTCAAGACCGCTGCGACGTTCGATCTGTCGGTGTGGGAATTCTGGACGGCGTCGATCTCCGGCGGCTGCACCGTGGTCGCCGAGGCCGGTGGACACCGCGATCCGAGTTACCTACTGGACCTGATGACCGAGTCGAACGTGACGACGCTGCACACGGTGCCGTCCATGCTCGACGCGTTGATCGCGGCGTCCGGCGGTACGCTGCCGTCCGGGCTGCGTCGGATCCTGGCCATCGGCGAAACACTGCCGCCTGCCACCGCGCAGCGTGCGCTCCGCGCGACGCGAGCACGCCTGGACAATCTGTACGGTCCCACCGAGGCAGCGGTGTCGGTCACCGCGCACCGGGTGCACGATTCCGGGACGGGGCCGGTTCCCATCGGCGCTCCCGAATGGAACACCCGTGTCTACGTATTGGATTCACGTCTGTCTCCGGTGCCGGTCGGTGTCACGGGAGAGCTCTATCTGGCGGGCAGTCAGCTGGCCGACGGCTATGTCGGGCGGCCCGATCTCACCACGGAGCGGTTCATGGCCGATCCGTTCTCGTCGGGCGGACGGCTTTATCGCACAGGCGATCTCGCAGCATGGCGCGGCGACGGTGAACTGGAGTACGTGGGTCGTTCGGACTTCCAGGTCAAGATCCGCGGCTTCCGCATCGAGCTCGGCGACATCGACGCCGCACTTCGCTCGATCGAGTCGGTACGCGATGCGGCCGTGGTCGCCTCGAGCGACGAGCGGCTCGGGGACCGACTGGTCGCCTACGTGGTGCCCGTCGACGGCGTATCGGTCGATCCCGAGACCCTGCGCGCGTCGATGGCATCGTCGGTGCCGTCCTACATGGTGCCGTCCGCCTTCGTGATCCTCGACGTCCTGCCCCTCAACGCCAACGGCAAGCTGGACCGAAAAGCCCTGCCGGAGCCGGTGTTCGAGGCCGCAGAGTTCCGGGCACCGACCGATCTCGTCGAGGTGACGGTCGCCGGTGTGTTCGCGGATATCCTCGGTGTCGAGCGGGTGGGTCTGGACGACGACTTCTTCGCACTCGGCGGCAATTCTCTGATCGCCACCCAGGTGGTCTCGCGTCTTGGATCGGCTCTCGACACCGTTGTTCCGGTGCGGGCGATCTTCGAGTCGCCGACGGTGCTGGGACTCGCGCGCGCCATCGAATCCACCGTGGGTGCCGGTGCGCGCCGAGCACTGGTGCAGCGCAGGCGGCCCGAGCAAATTCCGCTGTCGCTGGCACAGCAGCGGATGTGGTTCCTGAGCCAGTTCGATCCCACCTCGGCGGTGAACAACATCCCGGTGGCGATCCGACTGTCCGGCGATCTGGACGTGCCTGCACTGGTGCGAGCGGTGACGGATGTGGTCTCGCGGCACGAGATTCTGCGCACCGTGTACCCCGAGGTCGACGGGCGAGGCAGTCAGGTCGTCCTCGGTCTCGCCGAGGGTGCTCCGTCCATCGACGTGATCGAGACGGCCGCCGACGATATGCCCGAGACGTTGCGGCGGTTCGTCTCCGAGGGCTTCGACGTCACCAGCTCCGTTCCGGTGCGGGTGGCGATCCTGCGCATCGACGAGCGTGAGCACGTCCTGGCTTTCGTGGCCCACCACATCGCCGCCGACGGGTTCTCCATGGGACCGTTGACCCGCGACATCATGGTCGCCTACACCGCACGTGCGGCGGGCGAGGATCCGCAGTGGGCACCGTTGCCCGTCCAGTACGCAGATTTCACCCTGTGGCAACGCGAGTTGCTCGGCACCGAGGACGATCCGGAATCGCCGATGGCTCAGCAGCTCGGCTACTGGCGTTCGGTACTGCGCGGCGCGCCCGCACAACTCGATCTGGCGACCGATCGACCGCGACCGGCGGTGGCGACGAACAGAGGCGCCGCGTACAACTTCTCGCTCGACGCCGCACTGCACGAGAGCATCGCCCGGGCGTCTCGGGAGAACAACGCGACGGTGTTCATGACCGCGCACACCGCTCTCGCGGTGCTGTTGGCTGCGCTGGCGGGAACCGACGACGTGGTGATCGGGACGCCGGTGGCCGGACGCGGAGATTCCAACCTCGACGACCTCGTGGGTATGTTCGTCAACACCCTTGCTCTGCGCACGTCCGTCGAGCCGGGCGCGACATTGCGCGACCAGCTCGCGCTGGTGCGAGAGGTGGATCTCGGGGCGTTCTCGCACTCCGACATACCGTTCGAGCGACTCGTCGACGCGATCGCGCCGGAACGGTCGCAGGCCAGGCATCCCATCTTCCAGGTGATGCTCACGTTCCAGAACCTCGGCGAACAGTCGTTCGCGCTACCCGGTCTCGACATCGACGGTGTCGACCTGTCGAGCGCGATCGCCAAGTTCGATCTGCAGGTGACTCTCTGGGAGAAGTTCGACTCTGCCGGCGCACCCGGTGGCGTCGACGTCCAATTCGATTACGCCACAGATCTGTTCGACGAGTCGTCGATGGCTGCATTCGCGCGCAGGCTCGTCCGGGTTCTGGAGCTGATGACAGCCGAGATCGACCGGCCGGTCGGGGACGTCGATCTCCTCGAGCCTGCCGAGCGCACTGCGGTCCTCGAGGAATGGAACGCAACCCACCATGAGATCGACGGTCGGCACACCCTGGTCTCCCTGTTCACCGAGCAGGTAGCGGCAGCACCGAACAACGTCGCCCTCGGCTTCGGCGACGAGCAGATGGACTACGCGGAGTTCTCCGGTCGGGTGAATTCGCTTGCCCGAGTGCTGATCGGGGAGGGGGTAGGGCCCGAGACCGTGGTCGCGATCGCGATGCGCCGTTCGCCGGACATGCTCGTCGGCATCTACGCGGTCCTCGCTGCTGGCGGTGCCTACGTGCCGGTCGGCCCGGACCAGCCGGCCGATCGGATCGAGTACATCCTCGAGACTGCAGCACCGGTCGCGGTGCTGACCACCACTCGCGACGGGGGCGTCGCCGGCTCGTCCGTTCCGCAGATCCTGCTGGACACCGTGGACACCGGTGCGTCCGCGACCCGACCGGTCGAGGATTCGGAGCGATCGGCACCGCTGAGGCCGTCGGACACCGCCTACGTCATCTTCACCTCGGGGTCGACCGGCCGACCCAAGGGGGTCGCCGTATCGCACGCCGCCATCGTCAACCGACTGCTGTGGATGCAGCACGAGTACGAGCTCACCGTCGACGATGTGGTGCTGCAGAAGACCCCTGTGACGTTCGATGTCTCGGTGTGGGAGTTGTTCTGGCCGTTGCAGATCGGTGCGCAGCTCTACATCGCCGAGCCGGACGGTCATCGCGACCCCGCGTATCTGGTCGAGACGATCGAACGCCGCGGTGTCACCACCGCACACTTCGTTCCCTCGTTGCTCGCTGTGTTCGCTGCCACCGACGGGATCGAGCGATGCAGCGCCCTGCGGATGCTGTTCGCATCGGGTGAGGCGCTACCGGTCTCGGTCGCCGCAGGCATCCGCCGGGCACTGCCCGCTGTGGAACTGCACAACCTGTACGGACCGACCGAGGCCGCCGTGGACGTGACGTTCCATCGGGTCATCGACGCAGACACCGTGTCGGTGCCGATCGGCATGCCGGTATGGAACACCCGGGTCACCGTGCTCGATGCTCGTCTGCACCCGGTGCCGATCGGCGTGCCGGGCGAGCTGTACCTGGCCGGAAACCAGCTGGCCCGAGGCTATCTGGGACGACCCGACCTGACAGCAGACCGATTCGTGGCAGATCCGCACGGACCAGTCGGGAGCCGGATGTACCGCACCGGTGACCTCGTACGCTGGAATACCGGGGGAGAGCTGGAGTACCTGGGGCGCACCGACTTCCAGGTCAAGCTCCGCGGGCTTCGCATCGAGCTCGGCGAGATCGAGTCGGCGCTCATCGCCGACCCGACCGTCGATCAGGCCGTCGTGCTCGTGCGGCAGACGCCGTCGGCGGGCGAAATCCTGGTGGGCTACGTGGTAGCCGCCTCCGGCGCGGTCGTCGATCCGGCGGCACTGACTGCGGTCGCGGCGCGGACGGTGCCGGAATACATGGTTCCGGCGTCGGTGGTGGTTCTCGAATCACTTCCGCTCGGACCGAACGGCAAGCTGGATCGCCGTGGACTACCGGATCCCGAGTTCGGTAGCGACGCCGAGTTCCGCACTGCGAGCACCGATACCGAGCGCATCATCGCCGACGTGTTCGCCGACGTCCTGGGGCTGGAGACGGTGGGCGTCGACGACTCCTTCTTCGCGCTCGGTGGCGACAGCATCGTGTCCATTCAGTTGGTCTCGCGAGCCAAGGCACGAGGAATCCAGTTCGGCCCACGAGATGTGTTCGAGCGCAAGACCGTTGCCGGGCTGGCCGAGGTGGCCGTCATCGTCGGCGAGTGTGCGGACACGGTCGTCCTCGACGAACTCGACGGCGGTGGAGTCGGCTGGCTGCCGCTGCCACCGTTCGGTGCGGCACTGCTGCAGCGCGGCGGTGGGTACCGTCGCTTCCATCAGGCGCTCACACTCGAGCTTCCGGAAGGGATCGACCGCGACGGTGTCGTGGCCACGCTCACTGCTGTCGTCGATCATCACGACATTCTTCGGTCCACCCTCGTGCACGACGATCGTGGCTGGGGCCTCGAGGTCGGCGAGCCCGGTTCGGTGGACGTCGACGAGTTGCTGACGACCTCGGCGGCGGACGGTGGAACTGCCGCGGTGGATGCGGCGGTCGGATCGCTCGATCCGCAGAACGGGCGCATGCTCGCGTTCGTGTGGGTCGACAGCGCGCCGAACACACTGACGGTCGTCGCGCATCACCTCGTCGTCGACGGCGTGTCGTGGCGAATCCTGGTGCCGGACTTCGTGTCCGCGTGGGCGCAGATCGCCGGCGGTGCCACCCCGGTGTTGCCGGATGTCGGGACGTCGATGCGGCGCTGGACACACGCACTCGTGGAGGAAGCGGCGCGCCGGACGCACGAGTTGCCGGAGTGGCGCAGCATCGCCCGGACCCCGGACCCGGTCCTGGGGGAGCGGGCCTTCGAGCCGGCTGTCGACGTGGTGGACACCCTCGAGCGAGTCGAGATGTCCCTGTCGTCGGATGCGACGCGCACCTTGATGACCACGGTTCCCGAGATCTACCACGGCGGAGTCGCGGACGGTTTGCTCGCCGCACTGGCGCTGGCAGTCACCGCGCTGCGCAAGGAACAGGGAATCGATGCCCCGGCAACACTGCTTCAGCTCGAAGGTCACGGCCGCGAGGAGGCCGTGGTCCCCGGAGCGGATCTCGGCCGGACCGTCGGCTGGTTCACCAGCCTCTTCCCGGTTCGGCTCGACCTGACCGGAATAGACGTCGACGACGCCCTCGGCGGCGGCTCTGCCCTCGGCGACGCCGTGAAGGCCGTCAAGGAGCAGATGCTGGCGTTGCCCGACCGTGGAATGGGATGGGGGCTACTGCGCTACCTCGATCGAACGAGCGAGACGGAGCTGGCACCGCTGTCCACCGGGCAGATCAGTTTCAACTATCTCGGTCGGGTCGGTACCGGGGATGTACCGGAGGACATGAAGTCTCTCGGCTGGTTGCCTGCAGAGGACGCCACCGGTCTGTCTGCAGCCGGTGACCCGGACATGGCCGCGAACAAGACGATCGACATCAACGCGATCGTGGTCGACACCGACGACGGAAGCGCCCTGAGTGCTTCGCTGGCATTCCCGCGCGGCGCGATCTCCGAGGCGACCGTGGCGCGGCTGGCACAACTGTGGTCGGGGCTGCTCGACTCGCTCGCGGCCCACGCACGTACCCCTCATGCCGGTGGCCTCACTCCGTCGGACCTTCCGTTGGCGCGCGTGAGTCAGGCCGACATTCTCGGCTTCGAGCAGCGCTATCCGGCACTGACCGATGTGTGGTCGCTGGCACCGTTGCAGCAGGGCTTGCTGTTCCATGCCCTGTTCGCGGACACCTCGCTCGACGTCTACACGATGCAGGTCGTGCTCGACCTGGCAGGCGAGGTCGATCAAGAGCGTCTGCGTGATGCTGCGCAGGCCCTGCTGGATCGGTACGAGAACCTCCGCGCCGTGTTCGCGGTGACCGCGGACGGCGACAGCGTGCAGATAGTTCAGCAGGGTGTGCGGTTGCCTTGGCGCACTGTCGATCTCAGCGGTGTGGAGGAGAACGCGCGCGCCGCCGCGGTCGCGGCTGCACTGGACGAGGATCAGCGGGAGCATTTCAACATAACCACCGCTCCGTTGTTGCGGTTCTTGCTGATTCGCCTCGGGCCCACGACGTACCGACTGGCGATGACCAACCATCACGTGCTGCTGGACGGCTGGTCGCTGCCGCTGGTGATGAAGGAGCTGCTCTACCTCTACGCCGTCCGCAGCGACACGTCGTCGATGCCGCGGCCGCGCTCGTATCGCTCGTTCCTGCAGTGGCTCGGTCAGCGCGACCCGGAGACCTCCCGGCAGGCGTGGGCCCGTTCACTCGATGGCGTCGACGAGCCGACGCTGCTGACTCCACCGACGCTGGGCCGCGAGATCTCCAGCCGATCGGCGGAGACCGAGGTACGGATCGACGCGGAGGCCACCTCAGCGTTGATCGCGCTCGGTGGACGCCTCGGCGTCACCGTGAACACGTTGGTACAGGCCGCTTACGGAATGCTGCTGGCTCAGATGACGGGCCGCGACGACGTGGTCTTCGGGGCCACGGTGTCGGGTCGGCCCGCGGACCTGCTTGGAGTCGAGTCGATGATCGGCTTGTTCATCAACACCATTCCGGTGCGAGTTCGCCTGGATGCGCACGACACCGTGGAGCAGTACCTCACGCGGCTTCAAGGTGAGCAGGCCGATCTGCTCGATCACCACCATGTGGGATTGGCGGACATCCAGCGGGATGTGGGGCTGGGCAACCTGTTCGACACCCTGACGGTGTTCGAGTCGTACCCGGTGAACGAGGCAGAGTTGGCAGAGCAAGCCGCGTCGATCGACGGCATGACCGTCGAGGGTGTCGGCTCCAACGACAACACCCACTATCCACTGACCCTGCTCGTGGTGGCGAACGAGGAAGTGACGCTGACGGCGAAGTACATCAGCGACCTCTTCGACACCCGTTCGGTCGAGTCGATCCTGGCGCGCATCGTCTCGCTTCTCTCTACGTTCGCGGCGGACCCCACACGTCGGGTACTCGACATCGACCTGCTCGATACCGCGGAGCGCACACGGATACTCGACGAGTGGAACGACACTGCCCGCGAGATCGATTCCGCGGCAACGCTCGTGTCGATGTTCGAGGATCGGGTGGCGCAGTCGCCGGACCTGCTTGCGGTCTCCTTCGGGGATGACCGAGTGACGTACGCGGAATTTGCGGGTCGAGTGAACGCGCTTGCGCGACTGCTGATTCGCGAGGGCGTCGGCCCGGAAACGATGGTCGCCATCGCCATTCGGAGATCGGTGGACATGCTCGTCGGCGTCTACGCGGTGCTGACCGCGGGCGGGGCGTACGTTCCGATCGATCCCGATCAGCCGGCCGAGCGCGTCGAGTACATCCTCGCGATGGCCGATCCCGTCGCGATTCTGACCACTGAGGCGGATTCGTCTGCCGTGGAATCGGTATCGTCCGCCGCACCGCGAATCGAGGTCGATTCCGTCGATCTCGCGGGACTCGCCGCCGATGCGGTTCGCGCCGACGAGCGTCGCACCACGCTTCACTCCGACGACGTCGCGTACGTCATCTTCACCTCGGGCTCGACGGGCAAGCCCAAGGGTGTTGCCGTGTCGCACGCCGCCATCGTCAACCGGCTCGTGTGGATGCAGGACGAGTACGGTCTGACCGTCGACGATGTGGTGCTCCAGAAGACGCCGGTGACGTTCGACGTGTCGGTGTGGGAGTTGTTCTGGCCGTTGCAGATCGGTGCCGAATTGGCGATCGCGAAGCCGGACGGGCATCGCGACCCGGCCTATCTGGTCGAGATCGTCACCGAGCGGTCGGTCACCGTCGCACACTTCGTGCCGTCGATGCTGGCCGTGTTCGCGGCAGCGGACGGAGTCTCGCGGTGTTCGAGCCTGCGCATGCTGTTCGCGTCGGGTGAGGCGCTGCCGGTATCGGTCGCCTCGGCAATCGGTACAGCACTGCCGAACACCAACCTGCACAACCTGTACGGCCCCACCGAGGCCGCGGTGGACGTGACCTACCACCGCGTCACCGCTGCCGACGTCGCCGGCGTACCGATCGGTGTGCCGGTGGCCAACACCCGAGTGACCGTGCTCGACGCGCGGCTGCGGCCCGTGCCGGTCGGCGTCGCGGGTGAGCTCTACCTCGCGGGAGTCCAGCTGGCCCGCGGCTACCTCGGGCGAGTGGATCTGACCGCAGACCGGTTCGTTGCCGATCCGTACGGTGCACCGGGTACTCGGATGTACCGGACCGGCGACCTGGTCCGGTGGAACGTCGACGGCGAGCTCGACTACATCGGCCGCACCGACTTCCAGGTGAAACTGCGCGGCCTGCGGATCGAGCTCGGTGAGATCGAGGCGGCGTTGACCGCACACCCCGACGTCGACCGATCCACCGTACTGGTGACGTCGACGGCGTCAGGCGAAATCCTGGTCGGCTACGTAGTTCCTCGTACCGGTGCGTCGGTGGACGTGAGCGAGCTGACCTCGTTCGCAGGCAGCCGACTTCCCGGCTACATGGTGCCGACCCAGATCATGGTGCTCGCCGAGTTCCCACTGAACGCCAGCGGCAAGCTCGATCGAAAAGCGTTGCCGGAGCCGGTGTTCGAGGCGCGTGAGTTCCGTGCACCGGTGACCGTGACCGAGATCGCCATCGCCGACGTGTTCGCCGACGTGCTCGGTATCGATCGGGTGGGATCGGACGACGACTTCTTCGCGCTCGGCGGAAATTCGCTCGCGGCCACCCGTGCAGCAGCGCGCATCACCGCTGCTCTGGGCAAGCAGGTGGGTGTGCGCGAGCTGTTCGAGAACTCGACAGTCGCAGCGCTCGCAGCGCGCACGGAACTCCAGGGAACGGTGCATCGCGTGCCGCTTCGACCCAGGACGGGCGACGAGCGGGTACCGCTCTCGCTCGCGCAGCAGCGTATGTGGGTACTGAATCGACTCGACCCCGGGTCGGGCGCGTACAACATGCCGCTCGCCCTGCGGCTCACCGGTGACCTGGACGTGGCTGCATTGCAAGCGGCGGCGACGTGGGCGATCGAGCGACACGAGACCTTGCGAACCCGCTATCCCGAGGATGCCGACGGCACTGCATTCCAGGAGGTCCTGGGTGCCCGGGCCACCGTTCTCGACCTCGATCCGATCGACGCCACGGGCGAAGCCGACATCGCCGACCGGGTGCGTCGACTGGTGTACGACGGCTTCGATGTCACGGCCGCGCCTCCGGTGCGTGGGGCACTCTTCCGACTGTCCGGAACGGACGACGGCGACATGCAGTACGTGTTCGTCATCGTAATGCACCACATCAGCGGCGACGGAGCGTCGATGGCACCGCTGGCTCGCGACGTGATGACCGCGTACCTTGCCGCGACAGCCGGCACGGTTCCGTCGGTGGCACCGTTGTCGATTCAGTACGCCGACTACACGCTGTGGCAGCGTGAGGTGCTGGGTTCGACGAACGATCCGGGTTCCTCAGCGAATCGGCAGGTCGAGTTCTGGCGTACCGAGCTAGGCGGTATCACGCCGGTCATCGCGCTGCCGTGGGACCGGCCGAGACCGGCAGAGCCCTCGCTGCACGGTGGAAGTGTTCGCGCACATCTCGACGCGCAGACCCACGAGGCGTTCGTCGACATCGCACGATCGAACAACGCGACTCTGTTCATGGTGCTGCACAGCGTCCTCGCGGTGGTGCTGGCGAGGACAAGTGGTGCGCGGGATTTCGCCGTCGGAACTCCGATCGCCGGTAGGGGAGACGAACAACTCGACGACATCGTCGGAATGTTCGTCAACACGCTGGCGCTTCGTACCAGCGTCGATCCGGACGCGACGTTCGAGGATCTCGTGCGCAGCATTCGAGAAAGTGACCTGCGGGCATTCGGCAACGCGGACGTACCGTTCGAGCACGTCGTCGATGTCATCGGGCAGGACCGAACCCCCGGGATCAGCCCGCTATTCCAGACCGTGCTGTCCGTCGAGCCGTTGGGGGAGGCTCGCTTCGAACTGCCTGACCTGATCGTCGAGCCCGTCGAAGGATTCGAGCCGACCGCCAAGTTCGATCTCCAGGTGACAGTGCAGACTCGGCCCGTGGTCGGTGCCGACGACGAACTGGACCTTGCGGTCGAGTTCGCCTACGCCACAGACCTGTTCGACGAGACGACCGTATCGTCGATGGTCGACCGGTTCGTCAGGATCGCCGACGCCGTCGCGGCGGCTCCGGGAATCAAGGTCGGTGCGATCGACGATCTCGCTGACGACGAGCGGGCAGCGCTGACCGCATCCCCGACTCGGAACGCTGTGGGCGCGGTGGCCGGTCGAACGTTGCCGCAGTTGCTCGCTGCGACCGTGGAGGCGGATCCGGAGGCCCCGGCGTTGTCCTCTGCAGGCGAGGAGACCACCTACCTCGAGCTCGACCGACGTTCGTCACGCCTGGCCCGTGAATTGATCGACCGCAATGTCGGGCCCGACGTGACGGTTGCCGTCGCCGTCGACGACGCAGTCGAATCCGTCGTGGCCCGGTGGGCGGTGATCAAAGCGGGCGGTGCTCTGGCCCTGGTGAACGACGTCGACGGTGCCGTTGGAGTGGGCGCGACCGTCGTCGTCATCGACACCGGTGAGGCGCAGCACTGGGATCGAGTCTCCGCGGTCGTCGATCTCGGGGACGCGGCGATGTCGAGGTCGGTAACCGACCGATCGCCTCGTCCGATCACGTACACAGACCGCATCGCCGTGCTCACGGCGGACAGCCCGGCTCTTGTGGTGGACATGTCGACCGGCGCTACGGTGAGCCACGGTGCCCTTGCTGCTGCGGCCGTTCGGGCGGTCGGGGAGTACGTGATCGACTACGAGTCGCGGCTCGGCGTGCCCACCGCGATCACCTCTCCGTCGGCCTGGTTCGCCGCTGTGTTGGCTGCCTCGGTCGGTGCTGTGTTGGTGGTCGATCGGGCCGAGTCACCCGAAGATTCGGCCGATCTGGTCGTCGCCGAGTGGATGACGCACGTGTTCGTGACTGCGGCGGAAGCTGCGGCGGTCGCGGAATTGGAGTCGGACGATCTCGAGGACCTGGTGGCTCTGGTGATCGTGGACGATGATGCGAAGGAGCCAGAACGACCGGTCGGTGTGTCCATCCACGGCGCGCCACAGTTCGGCTGATTTGTTCGGGTCGATAGACTTCGGCCCTGAACAACAACCGTCCGGAGAGACGGTGAGCGTTCTCGACACGCGGCAGAGGCGGTTGTGTTGGGGCGCCGCCGATGAGGAGTGTTCAGTGAGTTCGGAGTGGTCGGGGAGTAGTGCGTCCGGTAAGGCAAAGCGACCGAATGGACGTATCAAGCGTCCGAAACCGGGCCGTAGCCGACGCGCGCGGGTTCCTACCCTGTCGGCGTTGCTCTCGGCAGCGGTCGAGAAGAATCCGACGGGTACCGCGCTCGTTTTCGGCGAAACGTCGGTTACTTACGAAGAACTGGACGCGCAGTCGTCGAAGTTGGCTCGGCTGTTGATCTCTCACGGCGTCGGACCGGACCACCTGGTGGCGATCGCGCTCGACCGATCCATCGAGTCGGTGGCCTCGGTATGGGCGATAGCGAAGTCCGGCGGGGCCTTCTTGCCGATCGATCTACGTTATCCGCCCGGGCGGATCGAGCACATGGTGACAGACTCCGGTGTTCGATGGGGACTGACGACGTCCGACCGAGTGGCCGAGTTGCCCGACGGAGTGTTGTGGATTGCGGTGGACGGGACCGACGAGCAGAGGCAACTCGAGCAGTTGTCCGCAGAGCCAATTGCCCCGCAGGATCGTCTGGCACAGCCGGTGCCCGCGAATCTGGCGTATGTGATCTACACGTCCGGGTCGACCGGAAGGCCGAAAGGGGTCGCGGTCACGCACGCCGGACTCGCCCCACTTGCCGCCACCGTCGCCGACACGTTCGAGACGTCCGGTGACTTTCGCACAATGCATTTCGCCTCACCCAGTTTCGACGCCTCCGTGTTGGAACTGCTGATCACCATCGTGAACGGGTCGATGATGGTGATCGTTCCGTCCAGCGTCTACGGCGGCACGGAATTGGCCGAGATCATGGCGAAGCATCGGGTCACGCATGCGATCATCACGCCTGCCGCGCTGACGACCATGGATTCCGGAGACCTTCCCGAACTTCGCGCGCTCGCCGTCGGAGGGGAGACCTTCACCGCGGAGCTGATGGGACGGTGGGCCCGCGGTCGTCAGTTCCACAACGCCTACGGTCCCACCGAAACGACCGTGATCTGCAGCCTGTCTGCCCCGCTCGTCTCCGGCGGAGCGGTCGACATCGGCTCGCCCACACAGAGCATGGCCAGCCACGTGCTCGACGATCGACTCCGGCCGGTTCCAGTGGGTGTGGTGGGGGAGTTGTACATGAGTGGGGCGGGACTGGCCCGGGGCTATCTCGAGCGCACGGGGCTCACCGCGCAACGGTTCGTGGCCAATCCCTTTGCAGCAGAGGGAGATGCGGCGCACTCGCGGATGTACCGAACCGGTGACCTGGTTCGGTGGCGACAGGGCGAGAGCGGACTCGCAGTGGAGTACGTCGGACGCAACGACGCCCAGATTCAGCTTCGCGGCTTTCGAATCGAACTCGGGGAGATCGACGCAGTCCTCGCGGCCGTGGATGGCGTCGATTTCGCCGTGACCGTCGGGTACCGACGCGATTCCGGTGCAACCGAACTGGTCGGCTACGTCCTGCCGAACACGGGAGTGGATCTCGACGTCGATGAGGTTCTGGAGGCAGCCAAAAGGTACTTGCCTGCGCACATGGTGCCGACGACGCTGACGATACTCGAGTCGATTCCACTGACACCGGCGGGCAAACTCGATCGAAGTGCGCTACCGGAACCGGTGTTTGCGATGCGCGAGTTCAGCGCTCCGACAACTCCGACCGAGATCACCGTGGCCGAGATCTTCGCCGACTTGCTCGGTGTGGACGAGGTGGGGTCGAACGACGAGTTCTTCTCGCTGGGTGGCAACTCGCTTCTTGCGACGCAGGCCGCCGCGCGCATCGGCACAGCCCTCGGGCGTCGAGTACGACCGCGGGCGCTGTTCGACAACGCAACCGTCGAGTCCTTGGCCGCGGCGATCGACACCACCGAGGCCGACGCCCTGACGGTTCTGGATTCTTCGAGGCCACGCCCGCAGCACATTCCGCTCTCTCCCGCGCAGCAGCGCATGTGGTTCCTCAACCAGTTCGACACTGCGTCGGCGATGAACAATGTGCCCGTTGCCCTCGCGCTGACGGGTGCCCTCGACGTCGACGCGTTACGCGCCGCGATCGCCGACGTGATCGTTCGGCACGAGTCGCTCCGTACAGTCTATCCGGAACTCGACGGGACAGGATTCCAACAGGTCCTCGACCCGTCCGAGGTCCAGGTCACCGTGGAGTCGGCCGAGACGGCACGGGACTCTACGATCGACTCAGTTGGGGAATTCCTGACGCGGGGTTTCGACGTCACGACCGAGATCCCGTTCCGCGTGACTCTTTTCGAGATCACCGATCCGGTCGGCACGGAGCCGGAGTTCGTTCTGGCCTTCGTCGCCCACCACATCTCCGCAGACGGGTTGTCCATGGCTCCGCTCTCGCGGGACGTCATGATCGCCTATGCGGCTCGAACAGCCGGGGCCGCACCTGACTGGACTCCGTTGGCGGTGCAGTACACCGACTACACGCTGTGGCAGTACGACATGCTCGGTTCCGCGGACGACCCCGACTCCCTGATCTCCCGGCAGATCGGCTTCTGGAGAGAAAAGTTGGCCGGTGCTCCGGAGCAACTGCAGTTGCCATGGAATCGAGCACGTCCACGCGTGGCGTCCGGGCGGGGCGAACTGGCGCAGTTCACCGTCGATGCCCAGACCTATGCGCGTGTACTCGAACTCGCACGTGGCCATGACGCGACGCCGTTCATGGTGGTGCACGCCGCTCTTGCGGTATTGCTGGCGCGGCTGTCCGGTTCTCCCGATATCGCGGTCGGGGCCCCTGTCGGTGGTCGCGGTGAGGCCCAACTGGACGATCTCGTCGGCATGTTCGTCAACACGGTGGTGTTGCGAACCGAAGTCGAAGGCGGTCGATCCTTCGCGCAGGTACTCGAGGACGTGCGCTCGTCGGACGTGGAGGCGTTCGAGAACGCAGACGTGCCCTTCGAGCGTCTGGTCGAGGTGCTCGATCCGGTGCGATCGCAGAACCGACACCCCCTGGTGCAGGTCGCTCTGTTCTTCCAGAACTTCTCCGAGGGGACGTTCGAGCTTCCCGGGTTGACGGTCTCGCGCTTCGGGTCCGCTGCGTTCTCGGCCAAGTTCGATCTACAGGTCACGGTCACGGAGTCGTCGGGTGGACTCGACGGCGAACTGCTCTACGCGACCGACCTGTTCGATGCGGGCACCGTCGTCTCCTTCGGGGAGCGGCTCGTCGCGTTGCTCGACGCGGTCACCGAGAATCCCGAGGTTCCGATCGGCGACCACGAGATACTGCCGGAGAACGAACGATACCGAATCCTGCAGCAGTGGAACGACACCCATCACGCGCATGTACCAGGTGACGAACTGCTGCTCGACGGTTTCGACCGTCAGGTCGCCGCCACGCCGGACGCTGTGGCCCTGGTGTTCGGAGACGAGCGGCTCACGTATGCACAGTTCGCCTTTCGCATCGATGTTCTCGCGGAGCGGCTGAACGAGGACGGTGCAGGCCCGGGCGCGCTGGTCGGACTCGCAATGCGACGGTCGATCGAACTCCTCGTCGGTATGTATGCGGTACTGCGTACGGGTGCCGCCTATGTCCCTCTCGATCCGGATCAACCGTCCGAGAGAAACGACCACATCCTCGCCACTGCGGACCCGATGGCCGTACTGTCCACCAGCCGAGACGATTTCATGTCCGGCCGCGACGTGCCGGTTCTGTCGATCGATCGGATGGAACCCGCGGAGCGAGTCGGTGCCGATTTCACCCGCCCCCGCCCGGACGATCTCGCCTACGTGCTGTTCACCTCGGGCTCGACGGGCCGACCCAAGGGTGTCGCCGTCGAGCACCGGGCCATCGTCAACCAGATGCGTTGGATGGCAGATGAATACGGACTCGATGAATCGGACGTGTATCTACAGAAGACAGCCACGACCTTCGACGTGTCCCTGTGGGGGTTCTTTCTTCCGCTGCGGACCGGTGGGCAGCTGATCATCGCCCCACCGGGCGCGCAGCGCGAGGTCGACGTCATCGCCGACTCGATCTCTCGGCATCGAGTGACCGTGACCGATTTCGTACCGTCGATGTTGACCGTGTTCGCAGAATCCGTTTCTGCGAAGTCGATATCCACGCTGCGGCACGTATTCGTCATCGGTGAGGCGCTGCCTGCTCGAACGGTGGCGGCCTGTCGAGCGGTCACCGGGGCGCGAGTTCACAACCTCTACGGCCCGACCGAAGCGGCGGTATCGGTGACCTTTCGGGATGTCTCGGACGACGTCGAAGCGACTGGCGACGGCTCGGTCTCGATCGGTGTCCCGGAGTGGAACACAGTTGTGCGCGTGCTGGATTCGCGGTTGCGCCCGGTTCCTGCCGGTGTTCCCGGTGAGCTGTATCTGGCCGGCGTGCAGTTGGCTCGCGGGTACGTTTCGCGCCCGGACCTCACGTCCGAGCGGTTCGTGGCCGATCCGCTCGGGCAGGGCGGAGCTCGCATGTACCGAACGGGCGACCTGGTGCGATGGTCGATGCTGGAGGACGGCCGAATCGAGTACATCGGGCGTACCGACTTTCAGGTCAAGTTCCGTGGCCAGCGTATCGAATTGGGAGAGATCGAGACCGCGCTGATCGGTATCACCCCCATCAGTCAGGCCGTGGTCGTGGTTGCGCCGGCGGCCGCCGGCGAATTGCTTGCGGCCTACCTGGTGCCGACCCCCGGGGAGTCGATCGATACCGAGGAGGTGCGGTCAGCGCTCGGTGGTGTGCTTCCCTCGTACATGGTGCCGTCGGCGTTCGTGTTGCTCCATGCCCTCCCACTCAATCCCGCGGGCAAGCTCGATCGTAGGGCGTTGCCGGATCCGGTGTTCGAGGCGCGCGATTTTCGACCGCCGACCAACACGGTGGAGGAGTCGGTGGCGTCGGTGTTCGCGGATGTCCTCGGTGTGGAGCGGGTCGGGTTGGACGACGATTTCTTTGCTCTGGGTGGTAATTCACTGATTGCAACGCGTGTGGTGTCGAGGTTGGGTGCGGCCCTGGATTCGGTTGTGCCGCTGCGGATGTTGTTCGAGGCCTCTACGGTGGAAGGGTTGGCTGCTCGGGTGTTGTCGGGGGCAGGTGGGAATCGTGTGCCGTTGACGGTGCAGGAGCGTCCGGAGCGGGTTCCGTTGTCGTTGGCTCAGCAGCGGATGTGGTTCTTGAATCAGTTGGATCCGTCGTCCGGTGTCGACAACGTGCCGGCGGCGCTTCGGGTGGCTGGTGTGCTGGACGTCGAGGCAGTGCGTGCCGCGGTTCTCGATGTGGTGGGTCGACACGAGGTGTTGCGGACGGTGTATCCGCAGGCTGATGGCGTTGGTTATCAGCAGGTGTTGGGGGTGGGGGAGTTGGGTTCTTTGTTCTCGGTGGAGCGGGTTGCTCCTGCGGACGTGGTCGATGTCGTGGTCGAGTTCTGTTCTGCCGGTTTCGATGTGACGGTGGAGGTACCGTTCCGAGTTCGGTTGCTCGAGGTTGTCGGTGCGGCGGGTTCGGTGTCCGAATACGTGTTGACGTTGGTGGCGCATCACATTTCGGCCGATGGTGTGTCGATGGGGCCGATGTCGCGTGATGTGATGACTGCGTACCTTGCGCGTGCTGCGGGTGAGGTGCCGCAGTGGGTGCCGCTCGAGGTGCAGTATGCGGATTACACGCTGTGGCAGTCGAAGGTGTTGGGTTCGGCCGATGATCCGGATTCGCTGCTGTCGCGGCAGGAGCAGTATTGGAAGGAAACACTCGACGGCTTTGCGGGTGTGTTGGAGTTGCCGATCGATCGGCAGCGACCTGCTGCCATGTCGGGTCGTGGTGCCTCCCACCGTTTCGTGATCGGCGGAGTGTTGTACGAGCGAATCGTTGCGGTCGCCGGTGAACACAGGGCCACGGTCTTCATGGTTCTGCATGCTGCTGTGTCGGCTGTGCTTGCCCGACTGACCGGATCGTCGGATGTCGCTGTCGGAACACCGATTGCAGGGCGAGGCGATGCAGCGCTCGATGATCTGGTCGGAATGTTCGTCAACACGTTGGTGCTGCGGACCCGTGTCGATTCGGCGGTGCGGTTCGACGAGTTGTTGGCTGCTGTCCGGCAGTCCGATATCGATGCCTTCGAGAATGCGGAAATTCCGTTCGAGCGGATCGTCGAAGTCCTGAACCCGCCCCGACGTCCGGGGGTGCCGCCGTTGGTTCAGGTGATGTTCGCGTTCCAAAATCAGGAACAGGTGAGTATCGATGTGCCGGGGCTGACGGTGTCGGGAGTGGATCTCGATGCGGTGATGGCCAAGATGGACATTCAGATCACGTTCTCCGAGTTGGTTTCCGAGGATGGGGATTCGACTGGGTTGAGTGTCTCCTTGGTCTACGCGACGGATCTGTTCGACGAGATCACCATGGTGTCGGTGGGTGAACAATTGGTCAGAATGCTCGAGGCGGTGACCTCGGATGGGCGCGTGGTCGTCGGGGACGTCGAACTCGTAGGTGCCGAGGATGTTTCCGTATCTGCCGGTGCCGGTGCCGGTGCCGGTGCCGGTGACCGAGTTCGGGTGGAGGACGATCCGATTCTCGATCCGTTCTCGGCTCTGGCGGTCGCGACTCCCGGCGCAGCGGCTGTCAAGTTCGGTGACACCGTGGTGTCGTACGGTGAGCTTGCTGCTCGGGTGAATCGGTTGGCTCGGTTCCTGATCTCGGAGGGTGTCGGTCCCGAGGTGCGGGTGGGGATCGCTATGAAGCGCTCGGCCGATTCCGTTGTGGCGGTGTTGGCGGTCTTGATGTCGGGTGGGGCGTACGTTCCGGTCGATCCGGAACAGCCCGCTGACAGAGTGGGGTACACCCTCGGCAGATCCGGGGCTGTGATGGTCCTCGCCAACCGGGGTGACGGTTGTACCGATGCGCGTTTCGGTATCCCCATCGTCTGTGTCGATGAGCTCGACCTGGGCGGTTTTTCTCCGGAGCCGATTCGACCGGAGCAACGGTGCGGTGCGCTCGATCCGGACAATGCGGCGTACGTGTTGTTCACTTCTGGCTCGACCGGCCGCCCGAAAGGTGTTGTCGTGTCGTATCGCTCGATCGCGAACCAGCTTGCCTGGCTGGAGTCGGAGTTCGAGTTGACGAGCGCGGACAGGGTCTTGGCGAAGACGCCGTCGACGTTCGATGCTTCGGTGTGGGAGTTGTTGTCGATAGTGCGTGTCGGTGGGTTGCTGGTCGTCGCCGAGCCTGATGGTCATCGGGATCCTGCCTACCTGGCGTCGGTGATGCAGTCGGAATCGATCACGGTCGTTCAGTTCGTGCCGTCGGTCCTCGAGGCGATGCTGGACTGGATCGGGCCGGGTACGACCGATTCGTTGCGCTTGACCGTCGTGGGCGGTGAGGCGTTGCCGGCGTCGGTGGCGACGCGGTTTGCGCACGCCAGTGGTTCATCGGTTCGCAATGTCTACGGTCCGACCGAGACGGCGGTGCAGGTGCTCTCGCGTCAAGTTTCGGCGGGTGATCGTGGGACGGTGCCACTCGGCGATCCTGTGTGGAACACGAGATTTCATGTGTTGGATTCTCGTCTGCACCCGGTATCTGTAGGTGTGATGGGCGAGTTGTACCTGGCGGGTGTCCAGTTGGCCCGTGGCTATGTGGGGCGTCCGGATCTGTCGTCGGAGCGGTTCGTGGCCGATCCGTTCGCTGGTGACGGGTCGCGTCTGTATCGCACCGGTGACCTGGTCCGTCGTACCCGGGACGGGGAACTGTTGTTCGTCGGACGTTCCGACCTGCAGGTGAAGTTTCGTGGTCAGCGAATCGAGTTGGGGGAGATCGAGACTGCGTTGACGGCATTGAGTTCTGTTTCTCGAGCGGTCGTCGTGGTGTCGGCGTCACCGGTGGGTGAGTCGTTGGCTGCGTATGTGGTGCCGGCCCCAGGGGAGTCGGTCGATACCGAGGTGGTGCGGTCTGCGCTCGGTGGTGTGCTTCCCTCGTACATGGTGCCGTCGGCGTTCGTGGTGCTCGATGCACTGCCGCTCAACGTGAATGGCAAGTTGGACCGTAAGGCGTTGCCGGATCCGGTGTTCGAGGCGCGTGAGTTTCGACCGCCGACCAACACGGTGGAGGAGTCGGTGGCGTCGGTGTTCGCGGATGTCCTCGGTGTCGAGCGGGTCGGGTTGGACGACGATTTCTTCGCTCTGGGTGGTAATTCGTTGATAGCCGCTCGGGTGGTGTCGAGATTGGGTGCGGCCCTGGATTCGGTTGTGCCGCTGCGGATGTTGTTCGAGGCCTCCACGGTGGAGGGGCTGGCTGCTCGGGTGTTGTCGGGGTCGGGTGAGATTCGTGTGCCGTTGACGGTGCAGGAGCGTCCGGAGCGGGTTCCGTTGTCGTTGGCTCAGCAGCGGATGTGGTTCTTGAATCAGTTGGATTCGTCGTCCGGTGTCGACAACGTGCCGGTGGCGCTTCGGGTGATTGGTGTGCTGGACGTGGAGGCCCTGCGTGCCGCGGTGGCCGATGTCGTCGACAGACATGAGGTGTTGCGTACGGTCTACCCGCAGGTCGGTGGTGTCGGGTTCCAACGGATCCTCGGGTCGGTCGATGTGGCCTCGATATTCACGGTCAGCACTGTGTCGTCGTCGAGGGTTTTTGCGGAATTGGCCGAGTTCTGTTCTGCTGGTTTCGATGTCAGCGTTCAGGTTCCGTTCAAGGTTCGGTTGTTCGAAGTCACGGATTCGCCAACGGAGGAACCGCACGCGGTTCTGGCTGCAGTGGCGCACCATATCGCCGCCGACGGAGTATCGATGGGGCCGTTGTCCCGCGATGTGATGACTGCGTATGTTGCGCGCGCTGCGGGGCGTGCGCCGCAGTGGGAGCCGCTCGAGGTGCAGTACGCCGATTACACGCTGTGGCAGCTGAAGACGTTGGGTTCGGCGGATGACACCGATTCGGCGATGCGCCGCCATCTCGACTACTGGGTTTCGACGTTGTCCGGTGCTGGGGCGCAATTGACGTTGCCGTCCGACCGGCCGCGCCCGGCCGAGGCTTCCCATCGCGGCGGTTCGTTGACAGTGGAGGTCCCGGCCGATGTGGTCGGGGGAGTAGCGGAGGTGGCCCGGAAGCACGGTGCCACCACCTTCATGGCCGCTCACGCGGCGTTGGTGGTGGTGCTGGCTCGGTTGTCGGGTACGGACGACGTCACTGTGGGGACGCCGATTTCCGGTCGTGGTGATGCCGCGTTGGACGATCTGGTGGGGATGTTCGTCAACACGTTGGTGTTGAGATCCGATTACGTTCCCAGTCGGCCCTTTTCGACGCACCTCGAGTCGACCAAGGCCGTGGATCTGGACGCGTTCGAGCATGCGGATGTTCCTTTCGAGTCGATCGTCGATGCTGTCTCGCCTCCGCGGTCGGCTGCACATCATCCGCTGTTCCAAGTGTTGTTGGCATTTCAGAATCACGAGCGTGCGTCGATCGCGTTGCCCGGTCTGCACATCGAGGCCGTCGAGGCACAAACCGGCGTTGCGAAGTTCGATCTGCAGTTCACCGTCGCAGACAATGCCGCTGACGACGGTCGCTGGCTCGTGGGCGTGGACTACGCGGCCGACCTGTTCGACGAGTCGACGGTGCGTTCGTTCGCGGACATGTTCGTGCGGGTACTCGAGTCGGTGTCTCGCGATGACTCGGTGGCGGTCGGCGATATCGCGATCATGGACCCTGCGGACAGCGCTCGCCTGACCGATCGAGTACGGCCGGCTGTCCCCGATATGCAGTTCACCGACATCGTCGCGCGCTTCGAGGAGCAGGTGTCCTACGATGCTGCCGCTGTGGCGGTGACGTTCGACGGTGTCTCGATGTCGTACGGCCAGTTGTCCGCTCGCGCCAATGGGTTGGCCCGCGAGCTCATCGCTGCCGGTGCCGGTCCGGAGACGTTGGTTGCGGTCGCCCTGCCGCGATCGGCGGACCTGGTGGTGGCTCTGGTGGCGGTGCTGACGTCCGGTGCAGGTTACCTACCGATCGACTCCACTTATCCGATGGAACGCTTGGAGTTCATGTTTGCCGATGCACGGCCGGTGGCCTTGTTGACGACCACCGAGGTGCAGGATCGGGTCCCGGCATCGAGTGTGGCGGTGTTGTTCGTCGACGACTGCTCGGACTCCGAGCGTGATTCGTCGCCGATCGTCGATGCCGAGAGGCCAGCGTCGTTGCGTGCGGACAACACCGCGTACGTCATCTACACCTCCGGATCCACCGGTATGCCCAAAGGTGTTCGTGTCTCCCACCGCAACGTGGCGGAATTGCTGCACAACACCGATGGGCTGTATCGGTTCGACCGCGACGACGTGTGGACGATGTTCCATTCGTTCGCCTTCGACTTCTCGGTGTGGGAGTTGTGGGCACCGTTGTTGTCCGGTGGGCGTGTTGTCGTGGTCGATTTCTTGACCTCCCGTTCGCCCGAGGCGACACTCGAATTGGTTGCGCGGGAGAAGGTGACGGTCCTGAACCAGACCCCGTCGGCGTTCTATCAGCTGATCGAAGCGGACCGCATCGATGACGGTGCCGTAGGTGAACTGTCTTTGCGTTACATCATCTTCGGTGGCGAAGCCCTCGATCCTGGGCGTCTGCAGCCCTGGTACGACAGGCACGGACGGCAGATCGAGTTGGTGAACATGTACGGCATCACCGAGACGACGGTGCATGTCACTCATCTGCCGCTCGACGAGAATTCGGTGCGTAGGTCCGTATCGAGCAGACTCGGCGACCCGATCCCCGGATTGGGTGTCTACGTGTTGGATCCGAGGTTGAGGCCCGCTCCGGTGGGAGTGCCGGGAGAGATCTACGTTTCAGGGCGACAGCTGGCTCGGGGCTATTCGAACCGACCGGACCTCGATGCCGTTCGCTTCGTGGCCGATCCGTTCGCCGCTTCGGGAGAGCGGCTCTATCGCACCGGTGACGTCGCGCGCATCACTGCCGCGGGCGATCTGGAATACGTCGGCCGTTCCGATGGGCAGGTGCAGTTGCGGGGTTTCCGGATCGAGCTCGGCGAGATCGAGGCGGCACTCGAGCGTCACGAGTCGGTGGCGCGAGCGGTTGCCCACATCCATACGGACGGCCGACTCGGCGAGCGCTTGATCGCATACGTCGTTCCCCGTGCAGGTTTCATCCCCGATACGACAGTGCTTCTCCGGTTCGTCGGCGGATTTCTCACCGGATACATGATTCCCGATGCAGTGTCCGTGTTGGAGAAACTGCCGTTGACCGCGAACGGCAAACTGGACAGGCGGGCGTTGCCGGACCCGGTGTTCGAGGTACGTGAATTCCGTGCTCCGACCACAGCGGTGGAGGAGTCGGTGGCGGCGGTGTTCGCAGACGTTCTCGGTGTCGAGCGCGTCGGGTTGGATGATGATTTCTTCTCGCTGGGAGGCAATTCCCTCCTCGCTGTACAACTGGTGTCCGGATTGAACGCGGCGATCGACGGTGCACGGGCGCAGGTCTCCTGGATGTTCGCCGATTCTTCCGTCGGTGCGATCGCATCGCGAATTGCGGCGATATCGAGTTCATCGACGACCGGGGGAGGAACCGGCCTCGAAACTGTGATCTGCCTGCGCGCAGGCGGAGATGCCACGCCGTTGTTCTGCGTACACCCTGTTGCCGGATTGGCCTGGCCTTTCGGGGGCCTCGTTCCACATATCGACACCGAGCGGCCGATCTACGGTCTGCAGTCACCTGCGTTCTCGACGGAAACCGAAATTCCGAACTCGATACAGGCCTGGGCGTCGTTCTACGTGGGAAAGATCCGGGAGATACAACCGTACGGGCCGTATCACCTGATCGGTTGGTCGTTGGGTGGGCTCATCGCGCACGCGATGGCAGTCGAGTTGCAGAACGAGGGCGAGGAGGTTGCCACACTGGCAATGATGGATTCCTTCGTGTTGAACAAGACCGAGCACGTGACCGAGAATCCCGTTACGTTGGGCGAAATCTTGGGAGGGCTCGGCATCGATTCGCACTCGGATTCCGAGGATTTCGAGTTCTCGGTGGAGTCCGTGGTCGATCTGCTCCGTACGATGCCGGCTCCGTTCGACACAATGTCGAGATCTCGCGTCGAACGAATAGTGGAGGTGATCGGTCGATCTGTCGAGTTGGCGAACGTGTACGAGCCCCCTCTGTTCGAGGGCCGATTGGCGTACTTCGCATCGGTGGTCGACGATCCCTCCGGGAGCATCGGAGTATCGACCTGGTCCGATGCCGTGGCCGGAGAAGTCACCGTGACCGGGGTGCATTCGACCCACTGGCACATGGCGTCTGCGTCTGCCTTCGCCGAAATCGGCCCCGTTCTGAACGACTACCTGCGGGGAAAGGTCGGATGACGGGGAACGGCCGTACGGAGCTGCTCGGTCGAGCGCTGTAGCGCGCACTCACGCGGAACAGAACATCGGAGATCTACTCGGACAGCGATCCGCGTCCTGCACGCCTCCGGCCGGCAGGACTGGGCGATGCCGGCCGGTAGTGTGCGCGTATGGCAACGAGGTTCACCCGACGACGGTTTTTTGGCGGTGCTGCCGCGGGAGGTATCGGCCTCGCGATCGGTGGTAACGCCCGCGCTTCTGCGCGCGCGTTGCCCGCCCCCGAGTCGATCGACACCACCGACCTGGCGATGCTCGGAGCTGTGCAGGCTGCGAGTCTTCTGCAATCGGGCAAGCTCGATCCTCGCGAGCTACTCGACGCATGTTTCGCGCGTAGCCGGGCGATGGACGGCCCGGTGAACGCGTGGATTCGTATCTATCCCGAGGTGGCATACGCCGCCGCCGATGCCGCGGCGTCGCGTCTGTCCGCGGCAGGTCGCACACGTGAGGGCGGCAGCGTCCCCCTGGTGTGCGGTGTGCCGATCGGTCTCAAAGACCTGTACGCGGTCAGTGGATTGCCCGTAACCGCGTCGAGTCGCGTGCTGCAAGGCAACATCGCCGCCGGCGATTCCGGTGTGTGGAAGAGGCTCCGAGACGCCGGAATGGTTCTGATGGGACACACGCACACGCACGAGTTCGCCTTCGGCGTCAGCACCCCTCAGGTCGGCAACCCGTGGGATCTGTCCAAATCCGCGGGCGGCTCATCGGGTGGCAGCGCAGCCGCCCTCGCCGCGTCCTTCACACCACTCGCAACCGGGACCGATACCGGTGGTTCACTCCGAATACCGGCATCGGCCTGCGGGATCTCGTCGATCAAGCCGACATTGGGACGTTGCAGCGTAGCCGGGGTGATTCCCCTGGCCTGGACACGAGACCACACGGGGCCGATGGCCAGAAGCGTGTCGGATGCAGCCTTCTTGCTCAGCTACATGGCGGGAGTCGATGTCGAAGATCCCACCACCTCGGCCGGGCCTGCCGTGCCTCGAGACGGGTACTCGATCTCGGCAGTAGGGGGTAGCGCACCGCTGTCCGGGCGTCGTCTCGGACTGCCGGTCAACGCTGTCGGTGAGCTGCCCTCAGCGTTGGCTGCCCTTTTCGAGGAGGCGCTGAACCAGGCACGGCGGTTGGGAGCCGAAATAGTAGAGGTCGCTTTACCCCCGGTGCCGCAGAGTCTACTTCTCGGAGACAAGGTCGAAGTCGGTTCGTACCATCAGCAATTCGCCGACCGAATCGGTTTGTACGAAGCCGACACTGCGCTCCTCGTCGGTGCAGATATCCTTGCGCTCGCGAGTCCCGTCTCGGATTACCTCGGCATCGAGCGAGACCGACTTCGCTTCCAGCGGGCGTACAACCGAATGTTCTCCGACTCCGCACTCGATGCCATCGTTCTGCCGGGGGCAGTCGTCGATGGCGTGTCGCGCAACGAGATGGCAGGATTCAGCGTCTTCGACGCCCCGGTAGCGAATGTCGTCTGGGCGAACTATGCGGGCGTGCCCGTTGTGAGCATGCCCGTCGGAAGATCACGAGAGACGGGCTTGCCCTTCGGTATTCAGATCGGTGGCCTCGCGTGGCAGGAGAACACGGTCATCGACATCGCACTCGAATTGGAGGAATCGGCCCCACACTGGCGAAAAGCCCCGCAGATGCTGTCAGCGCCGCGCGCTGTCCCGGAGGTCGCCATCTCGATACCCGGTGCAGGACCCGAAGCCACGAACACCAGGTCCGATCCACCGTCGTTCTATGCGTTGCCCACGATATCCACGCGGGAATGACAACCGGTATCGACGTCCTCGATCCGGACCACACAGGGCGATCCGACCACGAATACGATGCAGCTTTGCCCGTAACGATACGGGCTGTGCCCCCGATACCATCATGGATACATACTTGTAGTCCGAAGATGCATGCCCCGCGATCGCGCCCACACCGAGCGTCGTATCGGCGGGCCGAGGTAGACGCACTCCTGCCGTCCGGTCCTGCACGTCGATCGTGCGGGTGCGTCGACCGTTCGATGTGAGGAGTTACGACCGATCATGAGTACCGAGACGTCGGAGACTTCGACAACACCGGAAGGCGAGAACGCCAGCGGGCGTGGCCGCGCACGCCGGGAACGACCGGTACGACGTGACCGCCCTGCTCGTCGGCGTCCGCGCACCCCGCTCCTACCTCAGCTGCTGGCCTCGGCGGTCGAACTCGGACCCGACTCGGATGCCCTCGTGTTCGAAGGCCGAAGCTGGACCTACGCCGAGCTCGACGCTCGATCGGCCGCGCTCGCCCGCCTGCTGATTGCGCGCGGAGTGGGCCCCGAGGACTTCGTCGCATTGTCGATTCCACGCTCTGATCTGTCCGTCATGGCGCTGTGGGCGGTGGCCAAGACCGGCGCGGCGTTCGTGCCGATCGATCCGACCTACCCGGCCGACCGGGTCCGGCACATGGTGTCCGACTCCGGCGTGCTGCTGGGGTTGTCCGTCGGCGCGGTGAACGAGGATCTGCCCGCGGAGGTCGAGTGGCTGGTCATCGACGACAGTGACATGACTCGGCGTCTCGATGAACTGTCCGGCGAGCCCGTCACCTCGGAGGATCGGGTACGGGCCCTCGAGCCGACGCACCCGGCATACATGATCTACACCTCCGGATCGACCGGTCTGCCGAAGGGCGTCGTCGTCACCCACGCCGGACTGAGCAACTTCTGCGAGGAGCAGATCGATCGCTACTCGCTCACCGGGCAGTCGCGAGTGCTGCACTTTGCGTCACCGAGCTTCGACGCGTCCGTCCTCGAACTCCTGATGAGCATCGGGCGGGGTTCGACGATGGTCGTCGCCTCGCCGAAGGTTCTCGGCGGAGACGATCTGGCTGCGCTGATCCGCGCGCAGAACGTGAGCCACGCCTTCATCACCCCAGCGGCCCTGGCGTCGGTGAATCCGGCCGACACCAATACCCTGCACACCGTCGTTGTCGGCGGCGAGGCCTGCCCGCCCGAGCTGGCAGTTCGATGGGCACCGGGCCGGCGCTTCTTCAACGGATACGGGCCCACCGAGACCACGATCATGACCAATATCGGCGGACCGATCGCCGAGAACGAGCGTGTGACCATCGGCGGGCCCATCCGCGGTGTCAGCGCGTTTGTGCTCGACGCGTCTCTCAACCCGGTTCCCGACGGGGTGGCAGGAGAGCTGTACCTGGCCGGACCTGGACTTGCCCGCGGCTATCACCAGCGACGTGGACTGACCTCGGACCGCTTCCTTGCCTGTCCGTTCGGCGAGGACGGTGTGCGGATGTACCGCACCGGAGACGTCGTGCGCTGGCGGGTGGTCGAGGGCGAGCGAGTGGTCGAATACATCGGCCGCAACGACTTTCAGGTCAAGATTCGCGGATTCCGCGTCGAACTCGGTGAGATCGACGCCGTCCTGGCGGCCGATGACAACGTCGAATTCGCCGTGACTGTCGGCCGCGAGACGCCGTCGAAGTCCACCGCCCTCGTCTCGTACGTACTGCCGAAGTCGACGTCGGAATTCGATGAGCGCGCACTGCTTGCGGTTGCCGCACAACATCTTCCGCGGCACATGGTTCCGTCCATCATCATCGCACTCGACTCGATCCCGTTGACGCCCGTCGGCAAACTGGATCGGGCCGCGTTGCCCGCTCCGGTCTTCGCCGCCGCAGAATTTCGTTCCCCGTCGACGCCCCTCGAAATCACCGTCGCGCAGATCTTCGGCGAGCTGCTCGGAATGGACCGAGTCGGTGCCGACGACGACTTCTTCGAGCTCGGTGGAAACTCACTGATCGCAACGCAACTGGCCGCGCGTCTCGGCGCTGCCACCGGAACACGAGTACCGGCACGCACCGTCTTCGAGTTTTCGACGGTGCACACCCTCGCCGCCCGATTGGAGAGTGCCTCGTCCGGCGCTGACGACGCTGCGAGCCGACCGCAGCCGGTGCTGGCCACAAGAGAGCGGCCCGAGCGGATCCCGCTCTCGTTGGCTCAACGGCGCATGTGGTTCCTCAACCGCTTCGACACCGCGTCGGGAGCGAACAATATCCCGGCCGCCATCGAACTGCGCGGAATGCTCGACGTCCCAGCGCTGTCCGCCGCGATCGGCGATGTCGTCGATCGTCACGAATCTTTGCGCACGTACTACCCCGAGGTCGACGGGACCGGGTACCAGATGGTGCGGGACGCAGTCGAGAGCGGAGTCGCGCTCGAGGTCGAATCGATCGAGGCCGATGCGGTCGCGCGTCGGGTCCAGGAGCTGGCTTTCGCGGGTTTCGATGTGACCCAGCAGGTCCCGGTCCGGTTGCGCCTGTTGCATCTGAACACCGACCATTACGTCTTCGTGCTCGTGGCTCACCACATCACCGCCGACGGCTCGTCCGTTGCGCCGATGGTGCGAGACATCATGACGGCCTACGCCGCTCGCAGCGCGGGGAATGCACCCGGCTGGGAACCACTCGCAGTGCAGTATGCCGACTACACGCTGTGGCAGCACGAGGTGCTCGGATCCGATGACGATCCCGAGTCCGTTGCGCATCAGCAGATTTCGTTCTGGAAGGACAACCTTGAGGGGTTGCCGGATCAGCTCGACCTGCCGACCGACCGCAGCCGGCCACTCGATCCGTCCGGAGTCGGTCGGGTACTCGGATTCGACATCGACGCGGCGTCGACCGCAGCGATCGGACGCCTGGCCCGCGAGCACGGGGCCACGCCCTTTATGGTCGTCCACACCGCCTTCGCGGTGCTGCTCGCCCGCCTGTCCGATTCCACTGACGTCGTCGTCGGATCGCCGATCGCCGGTCGAGGTGAGCAGGCGCTCGACGACGTGATCGGAATGTTCGTCAACACCCTCGTTCTGCGTACCGCCGTCGATCCGTCCCGTACATTCTCGGACCTGCTCGAACAGGTTCGCGAAGCCGATCTAGAGGCATTCGCGCACGCCGACCTCCCGTTCGAGCGTTTGGTGGAGGTGCTCGACCCCATTCGCTCCGGCGACCGGTACCCGCTGTTCCAGGTCGCTCTGTTCTTCCAGAACCAGGCGACAGGCACACTCGAGCTGCCGGAGCTGACGGTCTCCCCGCTGGACTTCGGTGAGGTGGTCGCGAAGTTCGACCTGCAACTGGTCCTGGAGGACCGCGCCGCCGGTACCGAGGAGCACGCTCTTGCGGGCACGTTCACCTATGCGGCAGATCTGTTCGACGAGGCGACGGTACGTGGAATCGCCGACCGCTTCGTCCTGTTGCTTGCTCGACTCGTCGATGGGCCGACACTTCCGGTCGGCGATGTGGAGCTGCTCGATGCCGCCGAGCGGGCACTGTCCACCGAACACGCTGCCGTCGAGGCAGTAGCGGTGCCGGACCGGTCGATCCTGGACGCCTACGTGCGGCAGGTATCCGCGAGTCCCGATTCGCCGGCGGTGACGTTCGAGGACGTCACGCTGACCTACGCGGAGTTCGACTACCGTGTCAATGCGCTTGCGCGACATCTGATCTCGCGCGGTGTCGGGCCCGAGGTACTTGTCGCCGTGTCCATCAGGCGCTCGATCGACCTGCTGGTGGCGATCTACGCCGTGGTTCGAGCAGGCGGTGCCTACGTGCCGATCGATCCTGATCTCCCGAGTGAACGCAGAGCCCACATCGTCGGCACGGCTGAGCCGTTGTGTCTGCTCACCAGCGCCGCCGACATCGAACCCGACGAGACCCGCCGCCGCGAAACGGTGCCGGAGTCCATCGCGATCGACACGCTCGACCCGGCGCTCGACGGTTCTCCTCTGCGCACGAACGAGTTGCGCCCGCTGCACACGGCCAGTCCCGCCTATGTCATCTTCACGTCCGGCTCGACCGGAAATCCCAAGGGCGTCGCGGTGTCCCACCGCGCGGTCGAGAACCAGCTGGCGTGGATGACGGCACAGTACGAAGTGGCGGACACCGACGTCTATTTCCAGAAGACCGCAACCACCTTCGACGTGTCGGTGTGGGGCTTCTTCCTGCCGCTGCGGACCGGGGGCCGCATCGTTCTCGCGACGCCGGACGGGCATCGCGACCCCGAGTACATCTCGGCCTCGATCGCCCGGCACGGGGTGACACTCACGGACTTCGTGCCGTCGATGCTCACCGTGTTCGCTGCGCACGCACGCACCGCCGAATGCGCCACGCTGCGCGACATCTTCGTCATCGGTGAGGCATTGCCGCCGGAGACCGTGACCGATTTCGGTCGCGTCAGCACTGCTCGCGTCCACAATCTCTACGGGCCCACAGAGGCCGCGGTATCGGTGACTCATCATCGCGCGGAGCTGGATTCGCGCGGCTCGATACCGATCGGTGTGGCCGAATGGAACGTCGGCGCACTGGTACTCGACCGACGGCTTCACCCTGTGCCGGCAGGTGTGCAGGGCGAGCTGTATCTGGTCGGCGACCAACTCGCCCGGGGCTACGTCTCGCGCCCGGATCTGACATCGGACCGATTCGTCGCCGACGTGAGCGGTTCCGGCACTCGGATGTATCGCACCGGCGACCTGGTTCGACGTCGACCCGACGGCGTTCTCGACTACATCGGGCGCAGTGACTTCCAGGTCAAGTTCCGTGGCCAGCGCATCGAACTCGGCGACATCGAATCTGCACTGCTCACGTCTGCCGATGTCAACCAGGCCGTCGTGCTGGTGGTGCCGACGGCGACCGGTGATCAGCTCGTGGCCTACGTCGTGCCGACGGTCGATGCCGCACCCGATCGTACATCGATCACCGAGTTCGCCAAGAACTTGTTGCCCGCGTACATGATTCCGAGTGCCGTCGTTGTCCTCGACGAACTGCCGTTGAACTCGAGCGGCAAGTTGGACCGTCGCGCACTACCGTCCCCGTCGATCGATACCAGGCAGTACCGCGCACCGTCGACACCCGTGGAGGAGATCGTCGCGGCATCGTTCGGCGAAGTTCTGGGTGTCGATCGCGTCGGACTGGACGACAACTTCTTCGATCTGGGCGGAAACTCTCTGATCGCAACCCGTCTTGTCGCACGAGTAGGCGTTGCCGTCGGCTGGCGTGTTCCGGTTCGAGCGCTGTTCGAGGCCTCCACCGTCGCCGCCTTCGCCGCGGCGGTCTCGGCGTTGTCCTCCGAACGCGCCGTTCCGGAGCTCGAGCCTGTCGAGCGTCCGTCGGAGATCCCGCTGTCGTACGCACAGCAGCGAATGTGGTTCCTCAACCAGTTCGACACCACCTCGGCCGCCGACAATCTGCCGTTGGCGATCTCGCTGACCGGTGATCTGGATGTGGCTGCGCTACAGGGTGCGGTATCCGACATCGTGCATCGACATGAGTCGCTTCGCACGCTGTATCCCGAAACCGATGGTCGGGCACGGCAATCGGTAGTGACCGACGGTATCGAGGTGCCCGATCTCACGCCCATTGCCATCGAGTCGAACGAACTCGTCGCGGTTCTGGCCGACGCCATGAGCATGCCGTTCGACGTGACGATCCAGGTACCGCTGAGAGCGTGGCTCTATCGGCTCGGTGAGCGTGAGCACGTACTGGCCGTGGTGGTGCACCACATCAGCGGTGACGCATTCTCGATGGGACCGCTCGCGCGTGACCTTGCGGTGGCGTATTCGGCTCGCACAGCGGGAGCCGCCCCGAGTTGGTCGGAGCTGGCCGTGCAGTACGCGGACTACACCCTGTGGCAGCGTCGGGTACTGGGCGAGGACACCGACCCGGAGTCGGTGCTCTCGAAGCAGTTGGACTTCTGGACTCGGACGCTGGCCGGAATTCCCGATCGAGTGGATCTACCCACGGACCGACCTCGTCCGCCGGTGATCAGCAACAGGGGAGCGGCGGCTCGTTTCGAGATCGACGCGTCCCTGCACGTCTCCCTCGGCCGGGTCGCACGCGACAGTGGTTCGACGCTGTTCATGGTGGTCCACGCAGCGCTCGCCGTGCTGTTGGCACGACTGGCGGCCACCGACGACGTCGTGATCGGGACGCCGATCGCAGGCCGCGGAGACGCCGCCCTCGACGATCTCGTCGGGATGTTCGTCAACACGCTCGTGCTGCGGACAGACGTCCAGCCGAGCAGCCAGTTCGCGACCGTTCTGAACACCGTGCGGCACGCGGACCTCGAGGCCTTCGCGCATGCCGATGTGCCGTTCGAACGTCTGGTAGAACAGCTGAACCCCGAACGTTCGCAGTCCCGGCACCCCCTGTTCCAGATTGCGCTCTCGTTCCGGAACCCGGCTACGAGTTCTCTGACGCTGCCCGATCTGACGATCGCCGGTGTCGACATCGAGGACACGAGCGCAAAGTTCGACATGCAGTTCACGCTGTCCGAACAAGCCCGGCCCGACGGCACCGCCGACGGCATGGCAGGCGTGATCACCTACGCCACAGACTTGTTCGATGCCGACACCATCGACGAGATCTCGGCGCGGCTCGTGCGGGTGCTGGCTGCCGTTGCGGCCGATCCCGAGACGGTGGTGGGCGATATCGAGTTGTCGGCACCCAGCGAGGTGCAGGAGCTGCTGCGCGGGCCGGTGGGAACCGTCGCCCCACGAACCCTTGCGGATCTGATGGCCGATGCCGTCGCGGCGAACCCGGACGGAACTGCCCTGGCGCAGGGCAGCGACCAGGTGACCTACCGGGAGCTCGACGAGACGTCCACCGCTATCGCGGAGATTCTGCGGGGTCGCGGTGTCGGACCGGGCACCACGGTGGCCGTCGCCACCCGCCGCAGCATCTCGTCGGTGACCGCGGTGTGGGCCGTGACGGCCTCCGGCGCGGCCTTCGTGCCCGTCGATCCCGACTACCCGGACGATCGAGTTCGCTTCATGCTCAGCGACTCCGGCGTACGAATCGGGCTCACGACGTCGGATGTCGTCGGCTCACTGCCGACCGAGGTGGACTGGATCGTCGTCGATGCACTCGCGCAGGCGAACACCCCAGTGGTGCAGCCTGATTCGATCCGCCGTGCGCAGACCGACGACGCCGCATACGTCATCTACACCTCCGGCTCCACCGGAAAGCCCAAAGGCGTGGTGGTCACGCATCGCGGGCTGGCCAACTTCGCGGCCGAGCAGAGTGAGCGCTACAGGCTGACCGAGCAATCTCGCGCGCTGCACTTCGCGTCGCCCAGTTTCGACGCGTCGGTTCTCGAACTGCTCCTCGCGGTTGCCTCCGCGTCCACCCTGGTGATCGCGCCACCGCGCACGTACGGCGGCGGCGAGCTGGAGGGGCTGATCACGCGGGAGTCGGTAACGCACACGTTCCTGACCCCGACGGTTCTGGCCTCGATCGATCCCTACGCGGTGACCAGTCTCGAGGTCGTGATCGCCGGCGGTGAGCAGTGCTCGCCGGAGCTGGTGCAGCGCTGGTCCACTCACGTTCGGTTCTTCAACGGCTACGGCCCGACCGAGGCCACCATCATGACCAACATCAGCGACGCTCTGAGCCCCGGCGACCTGTTGTCGATCGGCGGGCCCATCCGGGGAATGGCGTCGTACGTTCTGGATTCGCGCCTGCGCCCGGTTCCGCTCGGCGTCACCGGCGAGCTCTATCTCGCCGGTGTGCAGCTCTCGCGGGGATATCTCCGGCGTCACGGCCTGACAGCCGAGCGTTTCGTCGCGAATCCTTTCGGCGATGCCGGAGACCGGATGTACCGAACAGGTGACGACGTGCGCTGGCGAAAGAGCAACGGCAGCAACATGATCGAGTACGTGGGTCGCTCGGACTTCCAGGTCAAGATCCGCGGATTCCGCATCGAGCTCGGTGAGATCGACTCCGTCGTCGCCACCTACCCGGGCGTCGACTTCGTGGCCACCCTCGGGCGGACGCTTGCCTCAGGCGGCACCGCCCTCGTGTCCTACGTACGCTTGCAGCCGGGAGCTCACATCGACGCCGCCGACGTTCGTGAGCACGTCGGGAAATCGCTTCCTGCACACATGGTGCCCTCGGCCGTTGTCGTGGTGGACGAGGTGCCGCTGACCCCGGTGGGCAAGCTCGACCGAAACGCATTGCCGGAGCCGGTGTTCGAGACCGCTGCAGGTCGGGAACCGTCCACCGACACCGAGCGCGCCCTGAGCGAGGTGTTCGCGGAAGTGCTCGGTGTCGACACCGTGGGCGTGGACGACTCGTTCTTCGCCCTCGGCGGTGACAGCATCGTGTCCATCCAGCTGGTCTCGCGCGCCCGGGCCCGCGGCCTGAACTTCGGACCGCGGGACGTGTTCGAGCTCAGAACCGTTGCCGCACTGGCCGAGATCGTGGAATCCGGTGCCGCCGAGGTACTCGAGGAACTGCCCGGCGGGGGAGTGGGGACGACTCCGCTGACCCCGGCCGTCGGCTTCATGGTCGAGCGCACCGGTGGCTTCGATCGGTTCACCCAGAACCTCGCGCTCGAGCTTCCTGCCGGCATCACCGAGAACCAGATCGTCGCCACCCTCACCGCCGTGATCGATCGCCACGACATGTTGCGTGCAGTTCTGCAACGCGACGTGGAGGGTGCATGGGTGCTGCGCACGCGCGAGCAGGGCAGTGTCGATGTCGCAGCGGCCGTCACTCGCACGGCCGTCGATCCGGGCCTCGGTGACGAGGATCGTCTGAACCTCGCTGCGTCGGCACTCGAGGGTGCGCTGAGTCGTCTGGACCCAGCGGCCGGACGAGTCGTCGAGTTCGCCTGGCTCGATCCGGCATCACCGTCGGGAGAACGAACCGCCGAGACGGGCAGGCTCATCGTCGCTGCTCACCACCTTGTCGTCGACGGCGTGTCCTGGCGCATCATCGTTCCCGATCTCATCTCTGCTTGGCTGCAGGTGTCTGCGGGGTCCGTACCGACACTCGATGCGGTCGGCACGTCGTTCCGGCGATGGGCGCACGCTCTGGTCGACAACGCCGGTTCCGACCTTCGTCGAGCCGAATTGCCCTACTGGACTTCGGTTCTGGATCGGATCGAGGTGCCCGTCGGTACGCGCCCCTTCGACCCGACGGTGGACTTGGCATCGACTGTGCGCAAGGTCCACATCGAGGTGGACGAGGCCACGACCGAAGCCGTGACGACGGCGATCCCCACTGCTTTCAATGCCGGTGTCGACGATGTTCTCCTCGCCGCACTCTCGCTCGCGGTGGCCCGCTGGCGTGAAGAGCGGGGTACACAGTCTTCGTCGGTTCTGATCAGACTCGAGGGTCACGGGCGCGAGGAGTCGCTGGCGCCAGGGGCCGATCTGTCCCGTACGGTCGGCTGGTTCACCGGCATCTACCCCGTCCGACTCGAACTCGAGACCATCGACGTGGGCGACGCCTTCTACGGTGGCGTCGCTGCGGGTGCCGTCGTGAAGTCGGTCAAGGAGCAGCTGCGATCGATTCCGGACAAGGGTCTGGGCTACGGATTGCTGCGGTACATGGGCGACCCGGCGTTCGCACCGCCCTCGGCGGCGCACGCGCAGATAAGCTTCAATTACCTGGGCCGCGTGTCGGCGGCCGACATACCCGAGGGCATGGAGAAAGTCGGGTGGATTCCGGCCGGCGATCTCGGTGACCTGACCGGGACGCCCGACGTGGACGCCCCCGCCATGGCTCCGATCGACATCAACGCCGTTGTGGTCGGTGGACGCCTCACGGCAGACTTCGGCTTCCCGACGACCCTGTTGTCGGAGTCGGACGTTCACGCCTTGGCCGAGCACTGGCGAGATGCGCTGACGTCCATCGTCGAGCACGGACGGCATGACGGCGCCGGAGGTCTGACGCCGTCGGATCTCCCGCTCGTGCAGCTGACTCAGCGCGACATCGAGCGGGTAGAGGCACAGCTGCCGTCTGTGCGCGACATCTGGCCGCTGTCGCCGCTGCAGAACGGACTGCTGTTTCACGCGTCGATCTCCGAGACCACGACCGACGTGTACACCACACAGATCCAGCTGCACCTCGGCGGCGACGTCGACTCGCAGAGGCTGCACGTCGCGGCGGATCGGATTCTCGAACGGTATTCCAACCTGCGCACCGCATACCTGCGCGACGACACCGGCAATGCCGTACAGGTCGTCGTCGAGTCGGTTCGCGTGCCGTGGCGAACCATCGATCTCACTGTTGCCGAACATGATTCGACGACGGCGGACCAGCTGCTGAGTGCTGAACAAGTGCTCGGATTCGATATGACCGCGCCGCCGTTGATCAGGTTCCTGTTGATCCGCACGGCCGCCGATCGGTGGACGCTCGGCGTGACCAGCCACCACATTCTGCTCGACGGCTGGTCGATGCCCATCCTGATGAAGGATCTGCTGGTCCTGTACGCAACCCGCGGTGAGACATCCGTTCTGCCGAGGGTGCGTCCGTACCGCAATTTCCTTGCGTGGCTGTCCACGCGTGACATCGACGACTCGTTGGACGCGTGGCGACGGGCGTTCGCAGGGCTCGACGATCCGACGCTGATCTCGCAGCGTGGCTCTGCAGATGCCGACTCTCCTGAGATCGCCGAGAAGAAGTTCGTCCTCAGCGGTGCAGACGCCGCCCGGTTGTCGGACCGCGCGTCGGAACTGGGCGTCACGATGAACACTTTGGTTCAGGTGGCGTGGGGAATTCTGCTCTCGCGCTTGCTGACTCGCGACGATGTCGTGTTCGGAACCACGGTGTCCGGTCGTCCGGCGGAGCTCGACGGCATCGAATCGATGGTCGGTCTGTTCATCAACACCGTTCCGGTCCGATTCACCCAGGACGCGAACTCGCGCATCGAGGATCTGGTGCACCGCACGCAGAGGGCGCAGGCGGAACTTCTCGATCATCACTACGTGGGTCTGACCGACATTCAGCAGACGGTCGGCTCGGGAGCGGTGTTCGACACCCTGGTGGTGTTCGAGTCGTACCCGATCGACAAGTCCGGGTTGTCCGCGGCGAGCTCGATCGACGGGATGAGCGTCCTCGGTGTCGACACCAAGGACGCAACTCACTACCCGTTGACCATGGTGGTCGTAGCCGACGCCGAGATCACCTTCACCCTGAAGTACCGGGCCGATCTGGTCGACGCGGACGCCGCGGAATCGATGACGACGAGATTTGCTCGCGTACTGGACTCCCTCGCCGACGCATCGAAGGGAGCCGACACAGCCGGGTCCATCGACATTCTCGATGGTGCCGAGCGGGCGCAGGTGCTGCAGACCTGGAACGGTGTGACGGAAACCGTTGCAGCCGAACTCGATTCCGAGGCGCGGGACGAGTCGCTGATCTCACTGTTCGAGAAGCAGGTATCGGCAGCGCCCGACGCCACCGCCGTGGTCTTCGGTGACGAGCGCGTGACCTACCGCGAGCTCGACGTACGAGCCGAGAAGCTGGTCGGCACGCTTGTCTCCGCTGGTGCGGGGCGGGAAACCCTGGTTGCCATAGCGCTTCCCCGCGGTATCGAGCTGATCGTCGGCTTGCTGGCCGTACTGAAGTCCGGTGCCGGCTACCTCCCCGTCGACACGTCACTGCCGCTCGACCGGGCGCGCTTCATGATCGAGGATGCCCGTCCGACGTGTGTACTGACCGACCGTGACGGCGCGACGTCGTACGCCGAATTCGGTGTGCCCGTCATCGTGTGGGGGGGTGCGGGTGCGACCGAGCAGCCTTCGGTGACCCGACCCGATACGACGCGCAGTGGTGCGGATCTCGCGTACGTCATCTACACCTCCGGGTCCACTGGCACGCCCAAAGGCGTTGCGATACCCAACGAGAACGTCGTACGGCTGTTCCGCAACACCGATCGGACATTCGACTTCGGACCGGGTGACGTGTGGACGATGTTCCACTCGTTCGCGTTCGACTTCTCCGTGTGGGAGATCTGGGGACCGTTGTTGCACGGCGGCACTCTCGTGGTGGTGGATCATGCCACGTCCCGGTCGCCTCGGGAGTTCGTCGAGCTCGTGGCGCGCGAGGGCGTGACGATGCTCAGCCAGACGCCATCGGCGTTCTACCAGTTCGTCGATGCCGAGCGGGCCGCGTCGTCGTCTCCGACGGCGTTGCGGCACATCGTGTTCGGCGGCGAGGCTCTCGATCCGAGCAAGCTCACCGGATGGTTCGATACGCACGGGGTCGATGCCCCGCTGCTGAGCAACTTGTACGGGATCACCGAGACCACGGTGCACGTGACACATCACGAGGTCCGTGGTGTCGACGAGAACGTCCGACACCCGATCGGGACCGCGATCGACGGCCTCGGAACGTACGTCCTCGATCAGGGTCTGCGTCCAGTGCCGGTCGGAGTGGTGGGCGAGGTCTACGTCTTCGGAGTGCAGCTCGCGCGCGGCTACCTCGGACGTGCAGGACTGACGGTGGGACGATTCGTCGCGAATCCGTTCCAGGGCGTCGGCGCGCGTATGTACCGCACCGGCGATCTGGCGCAGTGGACGCCGCAGGGCACCCTCGACTACGTCGGCCGGGCGGACTCGCAGGTGCAGTTGCGAGGCTTCAGGATCGAGCTCGGCGAGGTCGAAGCAGCGCTTCGGTCCGCACCCGGTGTGGCGCAGGCTGTCGCCATCGTCCGCGAAGACGAGCACCTCGGATCCCGTCTCGTCGGATATGTGGTGCCCGACGACGGGTCCGTGGATCTCGATCACGTTCGCGGGCATGTGGCGCAGAGTCTGACCTCGTACATGGTCCCCGACGCCCTGATGGCCCTCGAGTCGTTGCCGTTGACGGTCAACGGCAAGCTCGATCGACGCTCGCTACCGGACCCACACGTGCGACGGATCGAGTTCCGGGCGCCGACAACAGATCTCGAAGCGCACGTGGCTGCCTCGGTGGCCGACGTGCTCGGACTCGACGACGTCGGACTCGACGATAGATTCTTCGAGTTGGGCGGTAATTCACTGCTCGCTGCGAAGCTTGCGGCCCGGATCCGTTCGCGATGCGGGTCGGCGGTGCCGGTGCAGTGGGTGTTGACCGAGCCCACCGTCGAGCTGCTCGCGCGTCGGATCAACGAGGAGACGGGTTCGGAAGCCGGCGGCGCTACGGCAGATCCGCTGGCGGCGATACTTCCCATTCGAGAAGGCGGCGACCGTCCGGCGTTGTTCTGTATCCACCCGATGATCGGGCTGGCCTGGAACTATGCCGCGTTGGCCGAGACGACCGCTCCGGGACGCCCCATCTACGGCGTGCAGCTTCCGCAGTTGCGCGGTGCGTCGGAATCGCCGCGCACCATGGTGGAGCAGGCCGAGCTGTACGCACGGGAGATGGTTCGCGTGCAGCCGACCGGACCTATCCATCTCCTGGGGTGGTCGTTCGGTGGCGTTCTTGCTCACGCAGTAGCTGGTGCACTGCGAGCTGCCGGCCGCGAAGTCGGCGTCGTGGCGATGCTCGACAGTCTCCCCACCGCCGACGAGGCGGTGTTCGCCGAGGAGTTCGCGGACAATCTGCGCGCGCTCGGTATCGGTGGGACAGGAGAGCTCACCGACTTGCGTAGCGAGGCCACTCGCCGGCAGGTTGTGGATCTCGTGCTGGCCGAACTGGACATGTTCGACGAGCTACAGGTGTCGAACCTGTACGAGGACGCTCTCGCGAGCGCGACGAAGATCGACGGCTACTCGCCGGTGGCACTCGACGGGGATCTGCTTTTCTTCTCTGCAGTCCGAGATCACCCGTCCGCAGGCGATGCGGCCCTGCTGTGGTCGCCGTACGTGGGCGGCACTATCGAGAACGTCGATGTCCAAAGCACGCATGCGAACATGACCTCAGCGGAGTCGCTGGGTGCGGTCGGGCGGGCACTCGACACAGCGATGGATGCCGCCGAGGGGTGAACGGTCGGTCGGGCCGAGGACAGGGTGAGCAGTCCCGGTCCAGACCACCGCCGCTCAGATTTGGCCGCCGATCGTGCGAATGCGCAACCGGCGGACTCAGGACTCCGTCTCTGGAAGCAGGATCAGCAGGGTGCGGAGTGGGCCGTCGCGTATTCGGGGTCGAGCGCCGAGAGCACCATGTAGTTCGGGGCCGGATCCGTCACGAGACCGAGATGGCCGGTGGTGGCACCGGGACACACGTCCTGCACCCAGAGGTTGTGAACCGACTCCGTGTCACCGGTACGCAGAAAGGTGAGTTCGGGGGGTGTCGAGATCTGGTCGTCGCGAGTAGCGATGACCGTGTAGTCGACGCCGGGAAGGGCGTCGCCACCGGCATTGAGGTTGACCAGAACCGGGGAGCCCACCAGTTGCTGTGCTCCAGCCATGTTCCACGTCAGAGGAGTGATGGCGTCACCGGGGAGGCCGAGTGAGGTGACCAACTTCGCCAGCTCCTGAAGACCACCGAAGGTTGTTCCGTGGTTGGTCGCACCCAACGTGACCAGGCTGTGGACCTTGTTGCGGGAGGGGTCGGCGGAGTCTGTGCCGCCGTCGAACTTCATGTACTGCCGAGCTACGATTCCGCCCTGCGAATGCCCGACGACATCCACCTGCGAGGCGCCTGTTGCAGCCAAAACCTCGTCGATGAAGCCGCCGACCTCACGCGCCGACTCCGGGATGTCACCGGAGCCCCATACAACCTTGCCGGGCTCGAACAGCAGGCCGACTGCACCATAGTTGGGTGCGAACACGCAGTAGCCCTGTTCGATGAGCTGCGGAGCCAGAATGGTCCATGTCGTGGAGTCCATCTTGGTTCCGTGGATCAGCACGACGGGTCGAGGATGCTCTGGGCTGGGAACGCAACCGAAGTCGTTGGTACCCTCCACAGTCGGGATCGGTACAGGGGGAGCGACAGGGGCGGCAGATACGACGGAGGTTCCGGAGAGGATCACGGCGGACGTTGCTGCGAGCACGCACAGAGCACGCGTAACTCGGGTGGTAATCGCCATGGCCTCTTTCCGGTTCAACTCACCGCGTCGGACGACGTCTGAGGTTCCCCCCGGATGGTGGACACCGAGATAGCGGGATCAATGGTTCCGCTGGAAGGATGTCCTCATGTCCCGCAAACGCAGGTCTTTCACGA
>NZ_JBITUQ010000021.1:0-103349 GCF_044542515.1 Rhodococcus sp. NPDC078407
CGTTTCACAACACGAAGCGACCACACCATCACGGGCGTCACGAGAAGCATCCTCCTCGGCTGCAGCTCCGCGTGCCGCTAACTTAACGGCATTGCGATGTGGTGGGAATCGGATCTATCCTCGAGTTCTATTTCTACTGCGGCGGCGAATCTGCTCAGGTGTGGGGAACCGGCTTTCGCGACGCCGCAGCAATACCAGACTGGATGCGGGTCAAGATCGATGGACTCGGCAAGATCCGCGCTGTGCGTGGGCCGGCAACAGCTAAAGCGCTCGGCGACATGTCAAATGTACCGTTCGGCGATCCCGGCGTACTCGCCCATGCCCTACCTCGCCACCCTCAGCGCCGCCGTGCGAAGGTATTCCTTCCACACTTCCGGACCTGGATGTCGAAGGCAGGCCGAGCCGAGCTCCGTGCCGCGGACCGGGCAGGGTTCTCCATCGTGGCACCCAATACGGCCCCGATGAGCATTATCGGGGCGATCGAAGCCGCGGACCTCGTAGTGACGTCTTGTCTGCACGGACTTATCGTCGGACATTCAGTGGGCACTGCTACACAATTGGTGGACATTCCTTCGAGCGGTAACGACGAACCGACATTCAAGTACAACGATTACCTCGACACAGTCGGGCTGTCGCTCGACCGGCTTTCAGCGCGCGACGCGTTCTACACCCATACACCGAGTCAGCTCATCGACAAACTGGGACCGTTGGTAGCGCCCGCCCAAGACGCATGCAGCCGTATGGGTGACGGACTCGTCGCTGCTGTGCGTGGGCTGTGACGCGGGCCTGGTAGAAACAGGTGACCGTTCGTAAAGGCCGATTACGTAGGAGAAGTTCGTGAGTGATCAGATCAAGACCGCCATCGTCACCGGTAGTGCCCGTGGAATCGGCGCTGCGGTAGCGCAGCGACTGGCCAAAGATGGTTTCGGAGTAGCTGTGGTGGACCTTGACGAGGCCGCCTGCAGTGACACCGTCGGCGCGATCCAGGCCGCGGGTGGGCAGGCAGTGGCCATCGGCGCAAACGTGGCGGATGAAGAGTCGGTGCAGACTGCCGTCGATCGCATCGCAAGCGAGTTCGGTGCGCCGACCGTGCTGATCAACAACGCCGGCATCACCCGCGACAACCTGCTGTTCAAGATGACGGTGCAGGACTGGGATTCCGTTCTGGGCGTACACCTGCGTGGATCGTTCCTGATGACCCGCGCGGTCCAGAAGCACATGATCGACGCCAAGTGGGGCCGCATCGTCAACCTGTCGAGCACGTCCGCCCTCGGTAACCGCGGCCAGGCCAACTACTCCGCGGCGAAGGCCGGTATGCAGGGATTCACCAAGACCCTCGCCATCGAACTCGGCAAGTTCGGCGTCACTGCCAACGCCATCGCTCCCGGTTTCATCGAGACCGAAATGACGGCGGCTACCGCAGAACGTGTCGGCATGCCGTTCGAGGAGTTCAAAGCTGCTGCGGCGTCGCAGATTCCGGTCAATCGCGTCGGGCATCCCGATGACATCGCGCACCTCGCGTCGTTCTTCGTCAGCGAGGGTGCGGGCTTCATCTCGGGTCAGGTCGTCTACGCCGCTGGTGGACCGAAGGACTGACGTCTTTCGAACGTGTGAATGGACCATTCACCAGCCCGGACGGGGGTGAATGGTCCATTCACGCAGAAGAGGGGATGCGGACTACGGCGTCGGCATCCCACCGTTGACGTTCAGTGTGTCGCCGGTGACGTAACCCGATTCGGCAGACGACAGATAGACGTAAGCGCCGGCAATTTCGGCGGGCTGCCCAGCGCGGCCGAGCGGTGTTTCCTGGCCGAATTCCGGCAGTGCCGAGCTCGGCTGGCCACCGGCGGCCTGCAGGGGCGTCCAGAATGGTCCCGGCGCAACAACATTGACTCGAATTCCCTTGGGTGCCAACTGCTGCGCGAGGGCCTTGCTGATGGTGTTGATGGCCATCTTCGTGGTCGCGTAATCCACCAGGCCGGGCGACGGCGTGTACGCCTGGATCGAACTGGTGTTGACGATGGTGGAGCCGGCAGGCATGTGCGGCACCGCTTCCTGGATGATCCAAAACAGCGCGTACACATTGGTTTTGAATGTCTGGTCGAACTGTTCCGACGTCAGATCGGCCAGATCTTCGACGAACTGCTGCTTCCCGGCGACGTTGATCAGCAGATCGAGGCCACCGAGTTCGTCGACAGCGGTGCGCACGATGCCCCGCGCGGCCTGTTCGTCGGTGAGGTCCGCCGGTGCCAGGACCGCGGTACGACCGGCGTCCCGGATCAACTGCGCAACCTCCTGCGCGTCCTTCTCCTCCGACGGCAGGTAGTTGAGAACCACGTCGGCACCCTCGCGTGCGACGGCAATCGCTGCTGCACGGCCGATTCCGGAATCGGCACCGGTGATCAAGGCCTTACGGTCGGTGAGGCGTCCGGATCCACGGTATGTCTGCTCACCATGGTCGGCGAGCGGCTGAAGATCTGCAGCCGAACCGGGCGGATCCTGATGCTGCTCCGGGAAGCCGTCCTGACGGTACTGCGTGACGGGGTTGGTGAAGGTGTACTGATCACTCACGATGGATCGTCTCCGAATACGGTGAAATGCGTGTAGAACCTTTGCTTGATCCTGTGTGATTCTCGCATGCCCCGATCCGGTCGGCCACAAACTGTGGCGCGACCGGATGAGCCTTGCGATGCCGTGAAGTGCAAGGGGGCCGAGACTCAGGGCAGAATGGAGTCGACGTAGCCGCCGTCGACGCGTAGGGCACCCCCGGTGGTTGCGGAGGCCAGTTCCGAACTCAGGTAGACGATCATGTTGCCGATTTCCTTCGGCTCGATCAGGCGTCCGATCAGCGACTGTGGCCGGTGCTCCTTCATGAACTGCGCCTGCGCCTCGTCCCAGGGGAGTTCGTCGCCGACGAGTTCTGCGACGAACTTGTCGACACCCTCGGTATGGGTGGGTCCGACGATGACCGAGTTCACCGTGACTCCGGATCCCGCAGCAGCTTTCGCGAATCCACGGGTCACCGCCAGCAGCGCAGTCTTCGTCATTCCGTAGTGGATCATTTCCTCGGGGATGACGACCGCCGAATCGCTGCAGATGTTCTGAATGCGACCCCAACCGGATTCGGTCATGGCCGGCAGATACGTCCGGATCAGCCTGATGGCAGACAGCACGTTCACCTCGAAATAGCGTCGCCATTCGTCGTCGTCGATGTCGAGAGCGGGCTTGGCTCCGAAGATTCCGAGGTTGTTCACCAGAATGTCGACCACGGGGACCTTCTCGACCAGCGTCTCTACCCCTTCGGCCGTCGCGAGATCCGCAGCCACGACAATCACTCGCGCGCCGGGCACATCCTTCAGTAACTGTTCCTCGGCCGAATCGAGCGCCGACTCGCTGCGACCGTTGAGAACGACGCGTGCACCGGCGCGGGCCAACTCGGTGGCAATGGCCAGGCCGATGCCTTGGCTGGAGCCGGAGATCAGGGCCGTCCGGCCGTCGAGATCGATGTTCATGAAGCCTCCCTGTGTTTGTGGAACGGCTCCAGTGTGCGCTCCCCGGAAATGCCGATGGTCCATTCACCCTCCATGACGGGGGTGAATGGACCATTCACGCAGAAACGGGGGCTACTACGAGTACGTGTAGAAACCCTTACCCGTTTTGCGACCCAGCATTCCCGCGTCCACCATGCGCTGCAGCAGTGGCGGCGGGGCGTAGTGCGGCTCGCGGAACTCGGCGTAGAGCGACTCGGCGACCGCGAGGGTGACGTCGAGGCCGACGGTGTCGGTCAGACGCAACGGGCCCATGGGGTGCGCGCAACCGTTCACCATGCCGTCGTCGATGTCCTCTGCGCTGGCGAAGCCGGACTCGAGCATGCGGATGGCCGAGACCATGTACGGAATGAGCAGTGCGTTGACGATGAAACCGGCGCGATCTCCCGCGCGGATCGTCTTCTTGCCCAACGTGTTTCCGGCGTAGTCGGTCACCGCTGCAACGGTCTCTTCGCTGGTGACCAGGCTGACGACGATCTCCACCAACGGCAGTACCGGCACGGGGTTGAAGAAGTGCACGCCGACGACCTTGTCGGGTCGCTTCGTCGCGTTGGCCATCTTGATGACCGGGATCGACGAGGTGTTGGTCGCCAGGATTCCCTCGGGCTTGACGATGGAATCGAGCTTGCCGAACAGATCGAGCTTGAGTGATTCGATCTCCGGTGCTGCCTCCACCACGAGGTCGCGGTCTGCGAAGTCGTTGATGTCGAGCGTCAACGAGATTGCCGACCTGGCCTTCTCGGCCGCGTCGGCTTCGATGCGGCCGGACTTGACTGCGCGAGCGAAGGACTTGTCCAGGCGGGCTTCGGCTGCGTCGGCGGTGGCTTGGCTCGTTTCCAGGATCAGCACCGAACTGCCGGAGCGAGCGCACATCTCGGCGATGCCCGCTCCCATGGTGCCGCCGCCGATGACGCCTACGAGGCTGATGTTGCTCATTTGAGCAGCGCCCGCGACATGACCACACGCTGGATCTGGTTGGTGCCCTCGTAGATCTGGGTGATCTTGGCGTCGCGCATCATGCGCTCGACCGGGAAGTCGGTGGTGTAGCCGGCACCGCCGAAGAGCTGCACGGCGTCGGTGGTGACCTCCATGGCCACGTCCGAGGCGAAGCACTTCGCTGCCGCGGAGATGAAACCGAGGTTCTTCTCGCCGCGCTCGGCGCGAGCCGCGGAGCTGTAGACCATCAGTCGAGCGGCTTCGGTCTTCATCGCCATGTCGGCGAGCATGAACTGCACCGACTGGAAGCTCGAGATCGAGGTGCCGAACTGCTTGCGGTCCTTGGTGTACGCGATGGCTGCGTCGAGAGCACCCTGTGCGAGGCCGACTGCCTGTGCACCGATGGTGGGGCGCGTGTGGTCGAGGGTCTCGAGGGCGGTCTTGAAGCCGGTGCCGGGCTCGCCGATGATGCGATCGCCGGGGATCTTGCAGTTCTCGAAGTAGAGCTCGGCGGTGGGTGATCCCTTGATGCCGAGCTTCTTCTCCTTCGGGCCGACGACGAATCCCTCGTCGTCCTTGTGCACGATGAACGCGGAGATGCCGTTGGCACCCTTGTCGGGATCGGTCACGGCCATGACGGTGTACCAGTCGGACTTGCCGCCGTTGGTGATCCAGCACTTGGAGCCGTTGAGGATCCAGTCGTCACCGTCGGCCTTGGCGCGGGTGCGCATGCTCGCCGCATCGGAGCCCGCTTCGCGCTCGGACAGGGCGTACGACGCCATCGCGCCGCCGGCCAGTGACGGAAGGACCTGCTTCTTGAGTTCTTCGGAGCCCTTGAGGATCAAGCCCATCGTGCCGAGCTTGTTGACTGCGGGGATCAGCGACGAGGAGCCGCAGACGCGTGCAACCTCTTCGATGACGATGCAGGCTGCGACCGAATCGCCACCCTGGCCCTCGTACTCCTCGGGAACGTGGATTGCGTTGAAGCCCGAGGCGTTGAGTGCTGTGAGTGCTTCTTCGGGGAAGCGGGAGTCCTCGTCGACCTCTTTGGCGTACGGCGCGATCTCCTTCTCCGAAAGCGCCCGAATGGCCGCGCGCAGTTCGTCGTGCTCTTCGGGCGATTGGTACAGATCGAAGTCGGGGTTTCCGGCCATGTCGGCCACGCTCCTTGAATGTAGGGGTCGGCACTACCCGAATGGGCACTCAGTGCCAAGGCTGTCCCTATGCTACGTCCGCAGGGCTCCCGATTCAAGCACGGGTCCATGCTGGACGGCACTCAGTGCCAACTGCTGGTTACGTCAGTCGGTGGTGACCGGCCAATGCGTCGACGACCTTCGCGACGGACGTGCCCCGTGGGAACGACGCGACAACGATCTCGCCGAGGAATTGCTCGCGTACCTGCGACAACGCTGTCCGCAGATCGTCGACGGACGTAGGTAGTCCGTCACGAATCATTCGTCGAAGGAAGTAGTTGTGAGTGGCGGTCACCGACGCGGAGAACTGCAGGATCTCCAGATGAGGATGTTCGGGCAGTGCGCGCTGCAGGTACTCGACGAAGATGCGGTCGTAGCGAAACACGGTGACGATTTCACGATCACGTAGTGCCGGGATTCGGTGAACCACCTGATACCGCAGTCGTGACATCTCCTTCCAGTCCGAAAATCGCTCGTACACCAGCTGCACGGCATCGCAGACGGCCTGCCATGGATCACCGGTGGCGGAGGCCAGCAGGGCACCGACCTGCTCGATGAGAATTTCGTGATCGGCGAAGACGACGTCTTCCTTCGCGCGGAACTGACGAAAGAACGTGCGACGCGAGATTCCGGCCGCAAGCGCGATGTCGTCCACCGTCGTCGAGTCGTAGCCCCTGACCGAGAACAGATCCAGGGCCGCGGTAGCCACCGTCAGCCTGAAGTCGGTGGATTCCTCGGGTTCTGCGCGCATGTCAGTGAAGGTAGCTCGAGTCCGGCCGGTCATGGGTCTCGCGCGGGTAGGGTCGTAGGTCACACTTGCGTACGAAAGGACCAGTTCATCGTGGCTCTCGTTGCCGGAATCGACTCCTCCACCCAATCGTGCAAGGTCTTCGTGCGCGACGCCGATTCCGGAGATCTGGTCCGTCAGGGCCGGGCCGGTCATCCCGACGGCACCGAGATCGACCCGCAGCGGTGGAAAGACGCGCTCGACGACGCGATCGCCGATGCCGGCGGGCTCGACGACGTGGACGCGGTGTCGGTCGGTGCGCAGCAGCACGGCATGGTCTGCCTCGACGAGTCGGGATCCGTGGTTCGCAAAGCGTTGCTGTGGAACGACACTCGGTCGGCGCAGGCGGCGCAGAATCTGGTCGCCGAGTTGGGTGAGCAGGCGGGCTCGGACGGAGGCCAGGCCTGGGCCGACGCAGTCGGAGTGGTTCCGCTGGCCTCGATCACCGTCGCCAAATTGCGGTGGCTGGCCGACAGCGAGCCCGACAACGCCGATCGCACTGCAGCAGTGTGTCTTCCGCACGATTGGCTGAGTTGGCAGCTCGGCGGGGCATCGGGGTTGGACGCCCTGGCCACCGATCGCGGTGACGCCAGTGGCACCGGGTACTTCTCCGCAGCCTCGAACGCGTATCGAACAGACCTGTTGCAGTTGGGCTTTCGCGGGCGGAACCCGCTGTTACCCCGAGTGGCCGCACCGAACGAAACCATCGGCCACACCGCCGCTGGGGCACTGATCGGCCCGGGCACAGGGGACAATGCCGCCGCCGCCCTCGCTCTCGATGCTCAGCCCGGTGACGTGGTGGTCTCGATCGGCACGTCCGGCGTCGTATCGGCGGTGACCACGGCCTTGGCGGCCGACGGTTCGGGCCTGGTAGCCGGATTCGCCGACGCCACCGGACGCCAACTGCCGCTGGTGTGCACCCTCAATGCCGCTCGGGTGCTCGATGCGACGGCGCGGATGCTGGGTGTCGATCACGACGAGTTGTCGCGATTGGCTCTGTCGACGACGAGCGACGGCCTGGTGATGGTGCCGTACTTCGAGGGCGAGCGCACGCCCAACCTCCCCGATGCCTCCGGTGCCGTTCACGGTCTGAGACTGAACAATTCGACGCCCGGGCACCTCGCGCGGGCTGCCGTCGAAGGGCTGCTGTGCGGCCTGGCCGACGGAATCGACTACCTACGCGCACAGGGCGTGGAGGTGCGGCGGGTGCTGCTCATCGGCGGCGGCGCGAAGTCCGACGCGCTCCGGGCTCTGGCCCCGGCGATTCTGGGAGCCCCGGTGATCGTGCCCGAGCCGGGTGAGTACGTGGCCGACGGTGCGGCGCGGCAGGCGGCGTGGACGTTGGCTGGTACCAGCGAGCCGCCGACGTGGGCGCAGGCCGCATCGCAGACGTACGAGGCGGACCCCACGCCGGCGGTGCGAGAGCGCTACGCCGGGTATGCGGCGGAGCCGCAGTGGCGTGGTTGAGTGCCGCAGAGGGCACATAACCGCACCACTGCCGCAGGCACTCAGGGAATCAGGCGCGCATCTCGGTAGCGCTGGATCACCGAGGCGATGGCATCCGGGGTGGATCGGAAGCCGAGGAACCCGGCCTTCTTCGACTTGTTCATGTCGGTCAGGCATTCCATGTCGCGGCCGAGGTCACCGTCGGTGTGCCACCACGATGCCAGGCGTGAGACGTCGCTTTCGACCAAATTGTGCTTCTCGGCGATGCGCTTCCAGGCGGCTGCCGCGTCGGACATGCGGGGTTCGAGGGGACGCGGTTCGGTGTCGAAACCCTCCGGCTCGACGCCGAAGTGCGCGGCGAACTGCGGCCACAGCCAGCGCCAGCGGAAGACGTCTCCGTTGGCGATGTTGAATGCCTCGTTGTGCGCGTTGTCCTCGGTTGCCGCCCACACCATCTGCTCGGCGAGCAGGTCCGCGTCGGTGAGGTCCGTCAGTCCGTTCCACTGCGTCTCGGAGCCGGGGAAGACGAACTTCTCGCCGAGTTCCTTGCAGATCGACGCGTAGACGGACAACGTCAGCATCATGTTCATCGCGTTGCCGACGGCGAACCCGGAAATGGTGTGCGCGCGGTGCACGCTCCAGCCGAACCCGAACTTGTCGGCTCCGGCGAACAGTTCGTCTTCCTGCGCGTAGTAGAAGTTCGGGGTGTCGAGCCGGTCCTCGGTCTCGTGGAAGGGCGTCTCCGCCATCACCGACTCGCCGTAGGCATCGAACGGTCCGAGGTAGTGCTTGAGGCCGGTCATCAGCGCGACGTGTTTCACCGACTCGAGTGGTCCGAGGACATCGAGCACGTTGCGTAGCGTCGCCGAGTTGACGTCGATGTTCTCCTGTTCGGAGTCCTTCTTCATCCACGCGGTGAAGAACACGAGTTCGGGGCGAACGTCGTTCAGCGCATCCTGCAAGGACTTCGGATCGAGCAGGTCGGCCGCAACCGGCACGACGCCGTCGACGGGAGTACTGCCGCTGCGGCTCAGGCCGTAGGTGGTCCAGCCTGCGTCGAGCGCGGCGTGGCACAGGGCCTGCCCGGAAATGCCGGTGGCACCGACGATCAACGCGCGAGTGGTGTTCGTAGTCATCGTGCCGGCGTACCCGGTGCGGCAGATACGACACGTGACACCGCCCTCATGTCAGGGCAAGTACTTGTTGCCCGACGAGAACGAGTGCGCCGACAGCGGAGACGGTGATCGCGATGATGCGCAGGCGTCGACGATCGAGAAGTCGATTGACCACCCGGGAGAGCAGAAAACCGAGAATCGTCGCCGGGGCCAGAAACAGGAACAGTGTGGCCGTATGGGCGTCCACAGCACCAGCCACCGCCAGTACCGCCAGCGAGATGAGTGAGCCGACGAGAAAGAAGCAGCTCATGGTGCTGCGGAGTTCGGCTCCGGTGTTGCGTTGCCACACCAGGGCCATCGGCGGTCCGCCGATGGAGGTTGCCGTCCCGAGAATTCCCGACGCGGCCCCGGCCACCACCAGATTTCGTCTGTGCGGCAACGGGACCCAGCCGAAGGACGTCAGTGCGACGCCGCCCAACACCACCAGCGCGAGCAGTATGGCCAGGCCGCGCTCGGGCAGTAGGACCAGCAGAAGTGCACCCACCGCCGAACCGGGAAGGCGACCCGCGAGTGCCCACCCCGCTCCCGAAAGATCGAGGGCAGTGCGATCCCGAATCAGAACGAGCACGCTGACGACTACCGCGAGCATGATCAGCGTCGCGGGGATGAGGCCGGGGTCGACGATGGCCACGATCGGCGCTGCGAGCATGCCCATGCCGAATCCGATCGACGCCTGCATCGCCGACGCGAAGAAGATGGCAACTGCGACGACTACGAAGCCGGCGACGCTCAGGTGTGTCGCCATCACGTCCCGGCAGCAACGAGGTCGAGAGTGCCTGCGGCGAGGGGGTAGTGACATTCGGCGATGTGATCGGCCTCGTCGGCGTCGAGCGCCACCGGTGGCGCCTCACTGGCGCACAGCTCGGTCGCCTTCCAGCAACGGGTGCGGAATCGGCATCCCGACGGCGGATTCAGCGGCGACGGTACCTCGCCCTTCAGCAGGATCTTCGTCCCGCGGTTCGACGCGTCGAGTGTGGGTGCGGCCGACATCAACGCTGCGGTGTACGGGTGGACCGGTCGGTCGAATACTGCCTCGGTAGCACCGGATTCGACGATGCGGCCGAGGTACATCACTGCGACGCGGTCGGCGACGTGTCGGACCACCGACAGATCGTGGGAGATGAACACGTAGGAGATGCCGAGTTCCTTCTGCAGGTCGTTGAGCAGGTTGAGCACCTGCGCCTGGACCGAGAGGTCGAGTGCCGATACCGGTTCGTCGCAGATGATGACGTCGGGGTTGAGCGCCAGGGCCCGGGCGATGCCGAGGCGCTGGCGTTGACCGCCGGAGAATTCCTGTGGGAATCGATTTTCGTCGCTCGGTCGCAGTCCCACCAGATGCAGAAGTTCGCGAACTCGTGCTGAGCGATCGCGTCGGGTCTTGTAGAGGCCCTTGTGGGTTCGCCATGGTTCGCCGATGATGTCACCTGCCGTCATGCGCGAGTTCAGTGAACCGTACGGGTCTTGGAACACCATCTGTACTCGCCGACGCCACGCGAGGAGCTCCTTGCCGCGCAGGGCGAACGGATCGGTTCCGTCGAAGGCGACAGTGCCCGAGTCTGGTCGCTCGAGCATCATCAGCGTGCGCGCGAGAGTGGATTTACCGCAACCGGATTCACCCACGAGCCCGAGGGTCTCGCCGCGCCGCAGGTCCAGGTCGATGGCGTCGAGGGCGCGGAGCTTGCCGCGGCCGACGTCGAAGGTCTTGTTCAGTCCGCGCACGGTCAGCAGTTGCTCAGACATGGCTGGTTACCTCGTTCGGGAAGTGGCAGGCCGACATCCGGCCGGTACCGACGGATTCGAGTGGTGGTCGCGTGCTGATGCAGATCTCCGTGGCGAGAGGGCAGCGGGCCTGATAGACGCATCCGTCGGGAATGGAATGCAGGTCCGGCGGGGTACCGCCGATCGACTTCAGATCCTCGCCGCGGACGGCGTGGACGGGTACCGAATCCAGCAAGCCCTTCGTGTACGGGTGGCGAGGTTCGCCGAACACCTCGGACACCGGCCCGGTTTCGACGATGTTGCCCGCGTACATGATTGCCACTCGGTCGGCCTCCTCGGCCACCAGGGCGAGGTCGTGGGTGATGAGGACGACGGCCATGTCGTGTTCGGTGCGCAGTTCCTTCAGCAGTGCCATGATCTGCGCTTGCACGGTGACGTCGAGGGCGGTGGTGGGTTCGTCGGCCAGCAGCACCGACGGACTCAGGGCCACGGCCATTGCGATCAGCAGACGCTGGCGCATGCCGCCGGAGAATTGGTGCGGGTACGAGTCGGCTCGCGATTCCGGCTCCGGGATGCCCACGCGGGCCATCAGTGCGATCGCTTCCGTGCGGGCTTGTTTCGCCGACATGCCGCGTTGGATCCGAAACGGCTCGGCCAGTTGAGTTCCCACGGTGTAGACGGGATTGAGTGCCGTCAACGCATCCTGGAAGACGATGGCCAGTTCGGTGGCCGCGATGGTGCGTCGCACCTTGGTCTTGGCGGTCACCAGGTCGACGTCACCTATCTCCACCGAGCCGCCGGTGATGTCGGCGATCGGCTCGAGCAATCCTACGATGGCCTGCGCCGTCATCGACTTGCCACAGCCCGACTCGCCCAGCAGAGCGAGGGTTTCGCCGCGGCGGGCGGTGAAGGTGACGTGGTCGACGGCGCGAATGATGCCCGACGGCGTCCGCAGATCGACGGTCAGTCCGCGTACGTCCAGGGCGACGCTGTCGGTGTCGGTTCGCATCGAACGTGCGCTGGTTGCCGGTGCGCTCATGAGACGACCTTTCGTGCGGGGATCAGGCGAGACCGCTTGGAGCGGGGGACATTGAGCCGCCATCGCTGTGCTGGGTCGGTGGCGATGCGGGCCCACGCGGCGAGAACGGTGGCCGAGACGGTCGTCAACACGATGGCCAGGCCGGGGAAGAAGGAGAGCCACCAGGCGGTCTGCAGGTAGGTCCTGCCCTGCGACACCATCAGGCCCCACGAGACGTCCGGGGGCTGAATACCGATGCCGAGGAAGCTCAGTGACGATTCGGCGAGGATGACGAAGCAGAAGTCGAGGGTGGCGACGGTGAGCAGGGTCGGCAGCAGAATCGGAGCGACATGGCGTCTGATCACCGAGCCGCTCTTCGCGCCGAAAGTACGAGCGGCATCGACGAACAACCGGCTCTGTAGCTCGGCGGACTCGGCGCGGGCGGTACGCAGGTAGATCGGGATACGCGTGACCGTCAGGACCAGAACGATGTTCGCGGCACTGGGCGAGAAGACGTAGAGCACCACGACGGCCATCAGCAGAGACGGGAAGCTGAGGATGACGTCGGCGACGCGCATCGCCGCGGTCTCGCGCCAGCCGCGATGGAAACCGGCCCACATCCCGATGAACGAGCCGATGATCGCCGAGAGGATGACGGCCGGAATGGCTACCGAGAGTGTGGTTCTGCTGGCGACGATCAGCCGGGCCAACATGCTGCGACCCAGTGGATCTGTGCCGAGGATGTTCATCGCGCCGGTGTCGAGGGTGAACGGCGGCAGGTTGGAGCGGTCGAGGTCCTGATCGGTGGCGGCGTCACCCACCAGCATGGGGCCGAAGATCGCTGTGAGGAAGACCAGCACCAGGATAGCGGCGGCTACGGTGGCAACCCTGTCTCGCAGGAGCAGCTTCCACAGCGGGGCCGACGCCTTACGGGCTTCCACCGGAGTAGTAGGTGGAACATCCTCGGGCTCGGATGTTTTCGGTGCTTCGAAGTCGAGTGACATGTTCTTACCTAGACCTTCACCTTGTCGCGAACCCGGGCGTCGAGCAGTGCATAGCAGGCATCGATGACGATGTTGAGCACGAAGATGCTCACTGCCGTCAACAGCACGGCCGCCTGCAGAACAGCGAAGTCGCGCTGCAGGATGGCGTCGATCATCAGTTTTCCGATACCGGGCCAGCCGAAGATGGCCTCGACGACCACCGCGCCGTTGACGAGGCCGACCATCAGGTCGCCTGCAACGGTCAGCGCCGGTGCCGCGGCGTTGCGCAGAGCGTGGTGGGTGACGACTCGAAGATCGCCTGCCCCTTTGCTTCTCGCGAGTCGAACGTACGGTGCGGACAGTGCCGAGACCATCGCACCTCGCACCACCTGTGTCAGTACTCCGAGCGGACGAATGAGCAGAGTCGCGATCGGCAGCACCCAGGAGAGCATTCCGCTGTCCACACCCGAGGTGGGCAGCCAACCGAAGACGATGGCGAAGACGTAGACGCCCATGATGGCGAACCAGAAGTCCGGGATGGATGCCGCCGTCATCGACAACAGGCTCGAGATGCGATCGGCAAGGGAGTTCGGTCGGTACGCGGCCCAGCAGCCGATGATCACGGCACCGAGGATGGCGAGGAACATCGTCGCAAAGGCGAGCTGCAGCGTTGCGGGGAAGGCGCGCAATGCCATCGCCGACGCGTCCTCACCGGTACGGAGCGACTGCCCGAAGTCGAGGTGTACGACGCCCCTGAAGTAATCCATCAGCTGCGTCAGCACCGGCTGATCGAAGCCGTTGGTTGCGCGGAAAGCCTCGCGCTGCGCCTGGGTGGCAGACTCGGGCAGGTACAGGCTGGTGGGATCGCCGGTGAGCCGAGCGAGAAAGAACACGCCCAGCAGTACGACGAACAGTGGAATCAGGCTCGTGTAGATCCGTCGGCGCAGGAATCTGAACATGTCAGGGCCTCTCGGTATCGGCGCGCGTCATCGCGGCGAGGTGCATTTCGTCGACCGTGGCCGAGTTCGGCGTGTAGTCGACCGAGGCGGCTTTGGCGAGCACCCCGTTCATGTGCGCGATGTAGGCCATCTGCATGATGTCTTTCGGTTCGTCCGCGAACACCTGGGCGTACGCAGCCTGCCTGTCTTCACCGGTGAGGGCACCGGCCGCGGCGATCTGCTTGTCGAAGTCCGCTGTGCCGTAGGCACTCTGGAATCCGTCACTGGTGAAGTACTGATCGACCGTGAAGGCCGAGTCGCCGGCCTGGTTGCCGTGCTGAATCACCAGTAGATACGGCCCGACGTCGGGGAACGGGCGTTCCTGGTATTCGGCGGTACCTGCGGCGTCCATCATTTCGATCTTCACGTTCATGCCGATCTTGGACAGCGAGTTCTGGATGACCTCCACTGTCTCGTTGATCTTGGGGAACTGTCCGGTGCGTCCGATCAGGCGGATCTCGGTATCCACCGGTACTCCGTCTGCTCGTGCCTCGTCGATCAGCGTGCGCGCCTGGTCCATGTCGTAGGGCCACGGCGTCAAGTTTTCGTTGTAGCCGACGACACCTTTGGAAATCAGTTGTGCTGCAGGCGAACCGAGTCGCCTGAAGAGGGCCTTGACGATGCCGTCGCGATTGATCGCGTAGTTGATCGCTTGCCGAACCCGCATGTCGTCCAGTGGTGGCTGGGCGGCCTGGATACGCAGCGCCGTCGTTTCGTTGTTGGGGTAGGCGACCCCGAGGTCGCCCGCACCGTCCTCCGGGCCGACCGACGTGGCGATCTCAGCCTCGCCGTTGGTCACCATCGAGGCTCGAACGCTGCCCTCGCTGCGCCACTGATATTCGGCCCTGGCGTACTCGGGCGTTGGGCCCCAATAGGTTTCGTTCCGTACCAGGGAGAGCTTTTGGCCGTAGTCCCACCGCTCGATCGCGAACGGTCCCGTTCCGATGGGCTCCCGTACCCGCTCGGTGTAGCTTGCGGTGCGCGGGACCATCTCCACGAACGAGAGGCGCAGCGGCAGAATGGGATCGGGTTCCGGCGACTGTACTGTCAGCGTCATCGGGTCGACTGCCGTGACCACCAGGTTCGCGTCGCCGAAAACATACCCCTCGACGTTGCATCCGAGTTCCGAATTGACCGTGCGGTCGATGGAGAACGCGGCGTCCTCGGCCTCGAAGGGGCTCCCGTCGCTGAACGTCACGCCGGGGTGGATGGCGAACGTCCACTCGGTGTCGGAGGTCTGCTCCCAGGAGTCGGCCAGCTTCGGTTCGAGATCGCCGGTGCTGGGGTTGCGCTCCATGAGCGGCTCGGTGATGTTCGATCGAGTGACGATTCCGACCGACGTCAACGACACGTCGCAGGCTTCCAGAGTGGGCGGCTCCTGTGGAAGGACGATGCGAAGAGTGTCTGCGCGAGCGGCTCCGCCGTTGTTGGAGTTGGCGACGGTGCAGCCGCTGGCGATCAGTGAAAGTGACAGTGCGCCAACAGCAATTGCAGCGACGCGGTGGGTCCGTCCCTGCTGCACGAAGAGTGCAGGGCTCATGGTGGCCTCCAGTGGAAAAAGGATCCGCGTCTGCGAGTTGCAGCCGAATCTGTGACGGTAGACACACGGTATGAGCGGGCTGTCTCCACCGTCAACCGGACGAAATGCCCTTTCCGGCCAGTTTTGTGGGTCACAAAGCCAGTTTTGATGAGGCCTGAATCGCATCTGTAGGGGGCTGACCAGGCCGGATGTAGGGAACACTGGACAAGCCTGCATCGGCCATGTGTCGTTCATGCCGTTTGGGTATCGGTCCATGTTATTTCCGTGTTGGACAGGTATTCGAGAAGCGGCATACCGTACAGGAAATGCGCACGTTCCACCATCTCGCGAGGAGAACAATGGTCACCGTCAGCTCGCAGAGTTCCTCTGTGTCTCAACTGGATTCGCAACAGGGCGGTCGAGTGCTCCGAGTCGGACCGCTCAAGCCGTCGCTGATGGACACGTTGGTCACCGAGTACAACGCGCTGGAACTGCCCGAAGGCGACGAGCGCGAGGCCTTCCTCTCCGAGCACGGCGAGTCGGTCACCGCGGTTGTCACTTCCGGTCGCACCGGCGTCGATGCTGCGCTGATGGCGCGCTTGCCGCAGCTCGGTGCCGTCGTGAACTTCGGCGTCGGCTACGACACCACCGATGTCGACGCGGCAGCAGACCGCGGCATCGCCGTGAGCAACACCCCCGACGTGTTGACCGACTGTGTGGCGGACCTCGCTGTCGGTCTAGTGATCGACACCGTGCGTGGGCTCTCGTCCGCCGAGCGTTTTGTGCGCGCCGGCCGCTGGCCTGCCGAGGGCAACACGCCACTGACGCGCCAGGTCACCGGTAAACGCGTCGGAATCATCGGGCTCGGCCGAATCGGATCGGCAATTGCCGATCGGCTCAACGGATTTCGCTGCGAAATCTCGTACCACAATCGCAACGAGATCGACGGCTCGCCCTACGTCTACGCCGCCAGTCCGACAGCGCTCGCCGAGAACGTCGACGTCCTTATCATCGCCGCGTCGGGCGGCTCGGGAACTGCGCATCTGGTCGACCGCGCCGTGCTCGAAGCGCTGGGACGGCAGGGGTATCTGATCAACGTGGCCCGCGGAAGCGTCGTCGACGAGGAGGCGCTGATCGAGTTGCTTGCCGCCGGGCAGTTGGCCGGTGCAGGCCTGGACGTGTTCGCGCACGAACCGAACGTGCCCGACGCCCTGGTTGCGATGGACAACGTGGTGCTGCTGCCGCACGTGGGCAGCGCAACGGTGGAGACGCGCGCCGCGATGGAAGCGCTCACGCTCGAGAACCTCGATCGCTTCCTGACCGACGGCACCCTCGTCACGCCGGTGACGCAGTGACCGTCGTCGTTGGCTACTCGCCGACTATCGAAGGAAAAGGCGCGCTGCCCTTCGCTTTTCGCGAGGCGCACATGCGTGGAACGGATCTGATCATCGTCGCCGAGGATAACAGCGCAGCCGCCGCCGAGTTCGGTGCCACCGTCGAATCCGCTCGCGACGAGGTAGCGGCGATCGGTGTGACGACCAAAGTCCACGACAACGAGGCCGGTCGCTCGCACGCCGACAATCTGATCGACCTGTCGTTCGACGAACAGACACAGCTGGTCGTCATCGGTATCCGCCGCCGATCGCCCGTGGGAAAGTTGTTCATGGGCAGCATCTCTCAGCGTGTTCTCCTCGAGGCGCACTGCCCGGTGACGGCCGTCAAGCCGCCGGTGGGGTCGCCGCGATAGTTCGGTCGGGCGGCCTGCGTTCGTGCATTCGGTAGTGAGGTTGGCGGCGGAGGATGCCGGTGAGCTGTTGACGTTTGCAGCGCGCTGCCTGGAAACGCATCGGCAGGAAGCTTCCGGTGGCTAAGCGCTGATTCATCTCTCCAGAAATCTCGCGTAGCGGTTTCGCGAATCTCAGTGGTGCTGGAACTGGATTGCGTGTCGGTGGGTCGGGCTACGGTCCTTCTTGCTCACGGGAGAGCGTGGTGGGTCACCCGCCACGCGTTGACCCTGCCGCAGGAAAGGAACCCGGTCAGTGCCAGCACAAGCCTGGATCACCCTCATCGTCGGTCTGCTCGCCGTCGTCGGCGTGGTGGGAACCGTCAGCCAGCGCACTCGGGCGGACAACCGTTCCCAATCCTGGCAACGCATCACCTGGTGCCTCGAGCGGACCGTCAGCGAAAATGATGACGAAGCCGCACTCGGATGGAAAGTATTCGGCACCGTCGCCACAACACCGTTCATCGCCAAGACCGACCGCCGCACACTACGGGTCATCGCCGATCACATCGTGACCGAATCTGACGACGTCCTGGCAGAAAGCGGCTGCAGCAGCGACAATGGAACCGAAACAGACACGGAGGACCCGCGATGACCACCACAGAGAACCGCCCCGCACGCCGCGGCCGGTCGATGAAGGTCCGCTCTGCCGCCGCGCAAGCCTCGATCGCGCTCCGCGAGTACGACAAGGACCCAGTACCGCAGTGGCTGCGTGACATCGCAGCAGGCAAGGACGTGTCCATACCGAAAGAGTGACCCCCAGGCAACGCCGGAAGATTCGCGTCGCAGCTGCCGGACCTCGATCAGCGTCGCGTCACGACCACTCCCGCGTCGGCAGCACGTCGGTCATGAAGCGGTGCAGTGCCGGGTTGTCGTTGTCCACGCGCCAGGCGGCGTCGAGCTCGACGGGGCGTTCCTTCACGGTCCGAACCGGCCGGAACACAACACCTTCCGGCCGCATCGTCGACACCGACTCCGGTACCAATGCCAATCCGATGCCGGAGCGAACGAGCACCAGCATCGTGTGGACTTGGGTCACGTACTGCACGTAGCGCGGGGTGACTCCGACGATGGTGAAAGTACTGATCAGTAGCTCGTGGAAGTACCGGGCATCGACGGGTGAGTACATGATGATCGGCTGGTCGTCGAAGTCCTCCACCGACAGCTCGTCCTTCTCGGCAAGAGGGTGATCGTGAGGCATGGCTGCGATCAGGGACTCGTGCAGCACTGGCCGCGACGCGATGCCCGGTCGCTTGAGTGGCGGCCTGGCCAACCCGAGATCCAGATCGCCGACGGCCAACGATTCCATTTGCACCGCCGAGACCATCTCGCGCAGCACAATTTTCACGTCCGGAAGCTTCTCGCGTGCGGCGTCCAGCAACTGTGGCAGCACTGCGTGCGCCGATGCGCCAGTGAATCCGACGACCACGGTCCCCAGGTCTCCGGTGGGGACGCGTCGCACCGTCAGCAATGCGCCCTCGGCGAGATCGAGGATGCGTCGGGCTTCGGGAAGGAAAGCCAATCCCGCGGCCGTCAGGGTCACCGACCGGCTCGTGCGGTCGATCAGCTGCACGCCGACTTCGCTCTCGAGCTGTTGAATCTGCCTGCTCAGCGGCGGCTGCGTCATGTGCAGCCGTTCGGCGGCACGGCCGAAGTGCAGCTCCTCGGCGACGGCGATGAAGCATGACAATCTGTTGAGCGAAAACATCGATTCATTCCTTGCATCGCGCGGCGTGCTCGGCCGTACCTTTGCACATCAAACTAGCGCACGAGGAGCCCGCCACGGACGAGGAAGCCGGAACAAACAGGTCCGGTTCTGCACGGATGAGCCGATCACTACCGACAGGGCGAGGACAACGGCCGTGACGAGGAGTGGAGCGACCCAGAATTGCTTCAACTCCATGCCCGACGCCATGCCGGCGGTGACGATGGTGCCGAGGACGATCTCGTGCAGGAGATAGACGGGCAGACTCAGTGAACCGAGACGGCGAAGGGGTACAGAAAGACGCCAACGCTGACTTCGAGCGCACACGACGATTCCGGTCACGACGCCGACCACGCTGATCGCCGTTTCCACGACCGACGACCGTGCCGGCCAGGGCGAGAGTGGGGCGAGGTAGTACATCGAGACGAATCCGACCGGCCACAACACAGCCGACCAGGTGCTGGTCGCCTTGGCTACGCCGAGCGCCAGAGCCCTGAAGTGCATCCCGATGAGGAAGAAGATCAGAAACGAGACGATCTTGACCCAGGTCCAACTGACATCCGCGACGAGCGAGGGGCCGGCGACGGACGTGATTCCTGCAAAGAGCACCTGTAGGCGCGGATCCACGCGTCTCGTCAGACGCGCCACGCACACGTAGACGACCAGGGCGTAAAGGAACCACAGACCACTTGCAGGGTCGAACAGGCCGGTCAACAGATTCACCGCACTGGACGCTTCGTTCGTCCCGCTGATCTGTGGAAACCACGAGAACAGCGCGAAGCGGAGCAGCATCCACAGCACGTAGAGGTACAGCAGGGTTGCAATCCGCTTGCGCCAGAGGCATTTCCAAGAGAGGTCGAGATCTTTGGCAGCGAACAACCCGGCGACCAGGAAGAACAGTGGCATTCGGACGGGTTCGAGGACGGCGTTGACCCCGAACCACCAGGTCTCGGCTTGTTGTCTGGTCACCATGAAGTTCACGGTGTGGAGTACTACGACGAGGGCGATGCACACGCCTTTTGCCACGTCCACCCACTCGACCCGCTTGGACGAGTGGCGTTCGGCGCTCGGTGTATCGGAACCGTCGGGGGAGCGACCGACCGAGATCTCGTAGCTCACGTCGGAGCTGCGCAGCCGTGCCGATTGGCAACCTTCCCTCCAGTGAGAGTAGGTTTGCTCGGCGGAGTGGGTGCAGGTGCGATCCCAGTCGGCCGCACTTCCTCGAGTTTCGAATGTGAATGGAGTTCGTCGTGTCGCACGCTGACCAGATGCCTGCCACCGCCGTGGAGGACACCTCGGTACTGGGCGCGCTGCGCTCTCCGAAGCGACTGAAGACTGAAATTCTCGCAGGCCTTGTGGTGGCGCTCGCATTGATTCCCGAGGCCATCTCGTTCTCGATCATCGCCGGGGTGGATCCGCGCGTCGGACTGTTCGCGTCGTTCACGATGGCGGTGACCATCTCGATCGTCGGTGGTCGGCCCGCGATGATCTCCGCCGCCACCGGAGCAATTGCGCTGGTCGTCGCTCCGCTCGCGCGCGAGTACGGTCTCGACTACCTTATTGCAGCAGTGATTCTCGGCGGCATTCTGCAGGTTGCGCTCAGCGTTTTGGGCGTCGCCAAACTGATGCGATTCATTCCGCGCAGCGTCATGATCGGATTCGTCAACGCTCTGGCGATCCTCATCTTCACCTCGCAACTGCCGTACCTGATGGGCGTGCCGTGGCTGGTGTATCCGATGGTTGCCGTCGGACTGGTGATCATGTTCTTCTTGCCCAAGCTCACCTCGATCGTGCCGGCACCGCTCATTGCCATCGTTCTGCTCACGGCGGCCACCATCGTGTTCGCACTGGGCGTTCCCGATGTCGGGGACGAGGGCGAATTGCCGTCCTCGCTGCCGGCGTTCCTGATCCCGGACGTCCCCTTCACCTTCGAGACGCTCTCGATCATCGCTCCGTTCGCGCTGGCCATCGCGCTCGTCGGATTGCTCGAGTCGCTGATGACGGCCAAGCTCGTCGACGACATCACCGATTCGCACTCGAACAAGACACGCGAGGGCTGGGGCCAGGGGGTGGCCAATCTGGTCACCGGGTTCACCGGCGGTATGGGCGGCTGCGCGATGATCGGTCAGACGATGATCAACGTCAAGGTCTCGGGCGCGCGCACACGAATCTCGACATTCCTTGCCGGCGTATTTCTGCTGATCCTGGTGGTAGGTCTCGGCGACATCGTCGCGCTCATTCCGATGGCCGCGTTGGTCGCAGTGATGATCATGGTGTCGGTCGGCACCCTCGACTGGCACAGCATCAATCCGAAGACGTTGCGCCGCATGCCCAAGAGCGAAACCCTGGTGATGGTCGCAACCGTTGCGGTCACCGTGATCACCCACAACCTCGCCTACGGTGTCGTCGTCGGAGTGATCACGGCGATGGTGCTGTTCGCTCGCAGAGTCGCACACCTGACCGAGGTGGTCGACGTGGCACATCCTGACGAGGACACCCGCGTGTACGCGGTGAAGGGTGAGCTGTTCTTCGCGTCGAGCAACGATCTGGTCTATCAGTTCGACTACGTCGGAGACCCGAAGAACGTGGTGATAGACATGTCCGAGTCGCACATCTGGGACGCGTCGACCGTGGCGACTCTCGATGCGATCACCACGAAGTACGCGGCGAAAGGCAAAACCGCGACGATCGTCGGGTTGAACGCTCCGTCGACCGAGCGTCGTGATCGGTTGAGCGGCAACCTGGGTGCCGATCACTGATCGGCACCTCACGCTGTGGATCCTGCCGGAATCCTTTGCGGAGCGGCGTCGAACACAATGTTTCGAGAACGTGCTTGCAGAACCGCTGCAACGAGTAGCGCGATAGCGGTGAAGCACTGTGCGTTCCCTACTGCCTGCCGCCAGACGAACTCGAATGTTCCTGTGCCGGAGTTGATGCCGGACAGTACGGAGTGAGGTCCGGCAGCGAACACGGCAATCGATGCCACGAGCATGGGTCGCCAGGTACGGTATTGCGGGGCAATCGCGAGTGGAATGAGTAGGACGCTGTAGACCCAGTGATGTGACACTGCGAACGGGGCTGCGAGCAATGACGCCAAGGCCACGATGGCCAACGCAACCATGTTCTCGCCCGTTCGTACGAACTGTCGGGCCGACCACGCCGCAGCCGCAACCACGATCACCGCGAACACGGCCCACAATGCGTCCTTGAGCATGCCCTCTGCACCGAGACGGGCCAACACTCCGGTGAAAGCTTGGTTGCGCTCGAATCCGTGGCCGCCGCCACGCTCGGTGGCGAAGAACTCGGTGAGCCAGAAGTACACAGATGCGCCCGGCAGCAACCAGAATCCCACCGCAGCAATGACTCCGACCGCCGCAGCCGCGCGGGCAATCGATGCGAAATCTCGACGCACCAGCAGGAGCAGCCCGAACGCGGCCGGCGTGATCTTGATGGACGCGGCGAGTGCAATGCCGACTCCGCGAAGGCGACGCGGAATCGCGCCGGTGCAATCCGCAACGACGAGTGCCATGAGGATGACGTTGATCTGGCCGAATCCGAAGTTCGACCGCACCGGCTCGAGCAGAAGAGCAACGCCGAGCGCAGCGGATCCCGCGAGAGCGGGTCGAGCGATGCCCAGCTTTCGAAGCACCGATGTCAGAACCCACCAGACCAGCGCAATGTTCACAGCAGTCCAGACCATCTGAAGGGGAACGCTTGCGAGCAGTGCCAAGGGCGCGAACAACACTGCGGCGATGGGTGCGTAGATGAAGCGCAACCCGGATCGTGTGGGGAAGTCCTCGGAGTACAGCGGCGTTCGGTTCAGATATGCGGCCCCGGCGTCCTGAAACACCGCAAGGTCGATCTGATGAACGGTTACTGCTCGCACGAGAAGGACCGCGACGATTGCGATCGTGAGGGTGGTACCCGCGGCGACAGCGACGATGGTCATCGGTCGACGCCTGCCGGCGTCGTAATCCGGCGATGACTTCGGTGAACTTGCCCAGGGCACGCAGCCTTCTCCTTGCTCTGTGTCCATCGAGGATGGTGGCGATCGGCCCGAGGTACGGCGTCGCCGAATCGTCAATAAGACTCTAACGTAACAGTAGATTTGGCCTCGTGCCCATTCGCGGTGGTCGAGGGGTGTGTGGAGGACGCGACTAGAGTGGAGCAGCCATGGCGGGCGGCAGATCTGCCACGGGCTCCAGCGAGACTGGGGAATCGGGCACGACGGGGGCGAGGAAAGGCGGCACATGACCGACGGCGACATGCACATGCAGATCGGGCAGGTGGCTCAACGAACCGAGCTGTCGATCCGCACCGTTCGTCACTACGACGATGTGGGGCTGGTCACGCCCTCTGCTCGGACCGTCGGCGGTTTCAGGCTCTACACCGAGTCCGACGTCGAACGCCTGCTCGTCATTCGGCGGATGAAACCACTCGACTTCACGCTGGCCGAGATGAAGCAGCTACTGGAGTCTTTGGACATTTTGGCCGACGAGAACGCGACCGACGACTCCCGGTCGTCGGCCGCGGCTTTCGTACGCGAATGCCACACCAAGGCCGAGGAGAGCTGCCGCACCTTGCGTCGCCAGCTCGCCTATGCCGAGGAGCTGACCGATCTGTTGTCGGCGCGGGGTGCGGCTGCTCAGATCTAGGGCAACCGAGACCTATCCGTCGACGACCACCGGGACGATGAGGGGCTGACGGCCCAGGGTCTGCTTGGCCCAGCGGGCCGATTCCTGCACGATGCGCTTCTCGATGTTCTCGCGAGAAGCAACCTTGACGTCGCTCTCGCGGGTGAGGGTCTTGCCGATCGCCTTGGCCAACGAGTCGAAAGCGTTGGCCTCGTGCGCGAATCCGCGTCCGATGAAGTCGACGTCGTCGACCAACAGGCCGGTATCGGGGTCCACGATCGCGATGACGGTCAGCACGCCCTCGTTCGCAAGCAGGCGACGTTCGGCCAGCGAATCCTCCGTCACGCCGCCGACAGCACTGCCGTCGACGTAGACGAGTTCGATGGGGACCGAGCCGGTGATCTGCGCGACGCCGTCGAAAAGGTCGATGACGCTTCCGTTCTCGGCGATCAGGACTCGATCACGAGGGACGCCGGTCCTGATGGCCAGATCGGCGTTGGCGCGCAGGTGTCGCGACTCACCGTGTACCGGAAGCACATTGGCGGGTTCGAGGATGTTGTAGCAGTAGACCAGTTCGCCTGCGCTGGCGTGGCCGGAGACGTGCACCTTCGCATTTCCCTTGTGCACCACGCGTGCACCCTTGTCGACGAGACCATTGATGACACGGTAGATCGCATTCTCGTTACCGGGGATCAGGCTGCTGGCCATCAGCACGGTATCGCCGTCGCCCACTTTGATCTGGTGTTCGCCCGACGCCATGCGTGACAGTGCGGCCAGTGGCTCGCCCTGCGACCCCGTGCAGATCAGCGTGATCTTGTTGGCCGGAAGACGATTGAGCTTCGGCAGGTCCACCACGAGTCCGTCGGGTACGTCGAGGTAGTTCAGGTCTGTCGCAATCGTCATGTTGCGCACCATCGACCGACCGACGAACGCCACTTTGCGTCCCTGCGCATGCGCGGCGTCGAGTACCTGTTGGATGCGGTGTACGTGGCTGGCAAAGCTCGACACGATCACGCGTCCCGTTGTTTCACGGAACACCTTCTCGATGGCCGGGACCAGATCACGCTCGGAGACCATGAACCCGGGAACCTCAGCGTTGGTCGAGTCGACGAGCAGTAGGTCGAGCCCTTCCTCGCCGAGGCGAGCGAAGCTACGGAGGTCGGTGATCCGACCATCGAGCGGAAACTGGTCCATCTTGAAGTCGCCGGTGTGCAATACCAGGCCTGCGTCGGTGCGAATGGCAATGGCCAGACCGTCGGGAATCGAGTGGTTGACGGCAATGAACTCGAGCTCGAACGGGCCTTCCTGACGCGTCTGCCCCGCTTCGACCTCGATCAACTTCGTGGAGACCTTGAACTCCTCGAACTTTGCTGCCAGGAAATGCAGCGTCAGCCGCGACGAGATGACGGGAATGTCGCCACGTTCGCGGAGCAGGTACGGGACGCCGCCGATGTGGTCCTCGTGTCCGTGCGTCAGGACGATCGCGACGACGTCGTCGAGGCGATCTCGGATGCAACTCCAGTCGGGGAGGATGACGTCGACGCCGGGCTGGTGCTCCTCGGGGAACAGCACGCCGCAGTCGACGATGAGCAGCTTTCCGTCGAACTCGAAGACGGTCATGTTGCGGCCGATCTCGCCGAGACCGCCGGTCGCGATCACGCGAAGGTGCCCTGCCGACAGCGCTGAGGAGGATCGCTTTCGGGGTGCGGCGGGGGATCTGCGGTTGCGTGGTGATCTCGACATGCTGCTTACGCTACGGGGGGCCTCCGACCTGGTGTCGACCCCGGTCCGAACACTGTTGATTTGCTTCAACTCTACTCTTGCGTCAGAGTATGGATCAGTTCCTCTTCATTCCGCGCGTGCGCGCGGCACGTGTGATGCCCATCGGGCTCCACGAGAACAAGCCTGCGGGCGCAGCGATGCGCCCACCAGAAATTTGCGCGGCGCTGTGCGCCGCCGAGAAGTACAGAAGAACCGACAACAAATGAGAACGGAGAACGATGAGCCACTCAGCTGAGCACGCTCTACCGCAGGTCGAGGAGGTCGATGACCGCCTTCCGACCGTCATGAGTGCCCTGAGGTCCCCTCGCCTGCTCAAGACCGAGGTGCTGGCCGGCCTCGTCGTCGCGCTGGCGCTGATCCCCGAGGCCATTGCGTTTTCGATCATCGCCGGCGTCGATCCACGAGTGGGTCTGTTCGCGTCGTTCACCATGGCCGTCTCCATCGCCTTCCTCGGTGGTCGCCCGGCGATGATCTCCGCAGCTACAGGTGCTATTGCGCTGGTCATCGCCCCAGTGGCGCGTGAATACGGCTTGGACCACTTCATTGCCACCGTCATCCTGGCCGGCATCTGCCAGGTGGTTTTCGGCGTGCTCGGTGTCGCGAAGCTTATGCGCTTCATTCCGCGCAGCGTCATGGTCGGCTTCGTCAATGCCTTGGCCATCCTGATCTTCACCTCGCAGTTCCCATCGCTCATCGGGGTGCCATGGCTGGTCTACCCGCTGGTCGCCGTAGGTCTGCTCATCATGTTCCTGCTACCCAAGATCACCTCGGTCGTGCCTGCTCCGCTGGTGGCCATCGTGCTGCTGACCGTCGCTACCGTGGTCTTCGCGCTCAATGTCCCGAACGTCGGCGGTGAGGGCGAGTTGCCGTCGAGCTTGCCGGCACTGCTGTTCCCCGACGTGCCGTTGAATCTGGAGACGCTGAGCATCATCGCTCCATACGCTTTTGCTATGGCCATCGTCGGTTTGCTCGAGTCGTTGCTCACCGCGAAGCTGGTCGACGATGTCACCGACACGCACTCGAACAAGACCCGCGAGAGCTGGGGACAGGGCGCGGCCAACGTCATCACCGGCTTCTTCGGCGGTATGGGTGGTTGCGCGATGGTCGGCCAGACGATGATCAACGTCAAGGCCTCGGGTGCCCGGACGCGCATTTCCACGTTCCTCGCCGGTGTGTTCCTGCTCATCCTCGTGGTCGGTCTCGGCGATGTCGTTGCGCTGATTCCGATGGGCGCTCTCGCGGCCGTGATGATCATGGTCGCGATCGGCACGATGGATTGGCACAGTATTCACACGAAGACGTTGCGCCGCATGCCCAAGAGTGAAACGGCAGTGATGCTGGCGACGGTCGTCGTCACTGTCGCCACCCACAACTTGGCCTACGGAGTGGTCGTCGGCGTCGTCACCGCGATGGTGCTGTTCGCCCGCCGAGTCGCGCACCTGACCAACGTCACCAAGGTGTCGGAAGAAGACACGAACAACGACGGCCTGGTGGATACCCGTGTGTACCTCGTCACCGGTGAGCTGTTCTTCGCGTCGAGCAACGATCTGATCTACCAGTTCGATTACATCGACGATCCCGAGAACGTGATCATCGACCTCAGCGGTGCCCACATCTGGGATGCGTCCACCGTCGCAACACTCGATGCCATCACCACCAAGTACGAGGCGAAAGGCAAGCACGCCGAGATCATCGGTTTGAACGCGGCTTCGGCCGAGCGGCACGTTCGTTTGACCGGTCAGCTGTCCGGCGGGCACTGAAACGAACCCCGTGCGTCTTCTTCCAACCAACCCCGGGAGCGGGACCCAATCGAGCTCGCCGTGGCTGATAGTGGCCATGGCGAGTATCGCATCGATCATGACCGCTCCTGGTCAGACGGCTGCTATCTCGGTGTTCACCGATCCCCTCATCGAGGAACTGGGTATCACCCGAACTGATCTGTCGCTCAGTTACCTCATCGGTACGCTCGCCGGAGCGTCGGCGATGCCGATGGTGGGCAGAGCGCTCGACCGGTACGGCGTTCGCGCAGTCATGACCGTTCTCGGGTTGATCTTCGGTGCCGTCCTCGTCGGATTGAGCTTCGCGGCTGACGTTTTCGGGCTGACGGCAGGGTTCGTCGGCATCCGAATGGTCGGCCAGGGCGCACTCGGACTCGCCGCCACCACCGCAGTCGCGGTCCACGTGACGCAGCGCCGCGGACTGGCGCTCGGCATAACCGCCGCGGCAGGATCAGCGGGAATCTCACTGGCACCGGTGCTTCTCGAGCGCCTCGTCTCGAGCTACGGCGTGGATGCCGTATGGCGGTACGAGGGAATTGCCGTGTGGCTGATCGTTGTTCCGGTAGCGCTGATAGGGCTGCGGTCGGCAGGGAGAGTGAAACCTGTGTCCGCAGCGTCGGCCGACAAGCGCACATCGGGTGCTGCCGACGAAACGGACGTGTGGACCACTCGGAAGGCTCTCCGAACACCGATGTTCTGGGCTATCGCAGCAGGTCTGGCCGCATCCGGAATGCTCAGCACAGCGGTCAACTTTCACCAGGTGTCTCTGCTGGGCGAGCAGGGATTGAGCGCCACCGCTGCAGCAGCCAACTTCATCCCGCAGACGGTTGCCGGGTTGGTGAGCACGTTGGCTCTCGGAGCGTTGGCCGATTCGATGGCTCCGAAGCTCGGGGTCGCGATATCGATGGCCTTGTTGTGCGCAGCTCTGGTGTCGATCCCGCTGGTAGCACCCGGCTTCATGGCGATCGTGTACGGACTGATCCTGGGGTGTGCGGCGGGCTCGATGCGTGCCATCGAGGCGGCGGCGTACGCGCACTACTTCGGCACCGCGCACATCGGCGGAATACGAGGTGTGGCAACGATGATCGGTGTGGGGTCAACGGCATTCGGCCCGCTGGCATTGTCGCTGGGACACGACGTGTTCGGCGGATACGTTCCAGTGGTGCTCGGACTGGCCGTGATCCCTGCCCTGGTGGGAGTTGCGGCCGTGTTGACGCCGGTTCCGAAGCTCGGCTCCCGAGCCGACGGACCATCGAGCACGTGACACTTCTTGTGATCCGGCGGGCAAGCGGCGGCGTAAGACAGGGACCGTGTCACTCCGACCATCGGTCCAGGAAGTCCGCGATCGACGCGCGCGCTAGGTCCAGTGTCGTGTGACCGGCCATCACCAGGGACCCGAGCCCGTGCATGAAGGCCATGCACTGCGTGGCACGTTCGGTCGCCCGAACTCGGCTCGATTCGGGCCACCGGGTTCGGTAGAGATCGACCAGATGATCGTGAATCGCCGACAGGTGGGCGCGGTACGCATCGGCCACCGGCGATTCGGTTGTGATGGAGAGCAATTCGAGCGATACGCCGATGCGGTGGAGCGAGCGGCTCTCGTCGTCGGTGGGCAACGCTTCGAGGAGGAAGGTCTCGATCGAGGAGTGCTCACCTACGGAGGACGCGTGCTGCCACCGCTCCACGCTGCGGTAGGACAGGCGTCTGAGCGCGGAGTGCAGCAGCTCGTCCTTGCTGCTTCCGTAGTACTGCACCAACCGGAGTGACACACCCGCTTCGGTAGCAATGGCGCGCATCGTGACCGCCTCGAGGCCACCGCGGGCGAGGAGGCGTTCGACCGCGTCGAGGATCTGCGTCGTCCGTTGTTCGTTGGTCATTCGCGCGCTCCGTCCGTTTGATACATTCGTATCAGTTATACGCATGTATCAAAGGGGGAGCGATGGGCTCACATCGTGCGCTGTGGGTGGCATCCGTAGCGCAACTCGTCGTCGTCGTGGATGTATCGGTTGTCAACGTCGCCCTCCCGTCCATGCAGCAGGACCTGCGCCTGGGTGTCGCCATGACGTCGTGGGTCGCCATGGGGTACAGCGTGGCGTTCGCGGGCGCACTGTTGGCGGCCGCCCGAGTGGCCGACGGAATGGGCGCTGCGCGCGTTCTGTTGTGGAGCACGGTCGCGTTCACCGGTGCGAGCATCCTCGGCGGTCTGGCCGTAACCGGGTGGATGCTGGTTGTGGCCCGCATCGGCCAGGGTCTGGCAGCCGCCGCGTTGTCTCCGGCCACGTTCACACTGCTGACCGTTACTTACCGAGAAGGACCTGATCGGACGCGAGCGATCGCACTGTGGACGGCGGTCAGTGTGGCGGGCGGCGGGATCGGCAACGTCGTCAGCGGAGCCTTGACCGAATTCTCCTCCTGGCGTTCGGTTCTGTTGATCAACGTGCCGATCGGTGTGCTTGTGGTGGTCGCGTCCCGAGTCCTGATTTCCAGGCGGCCGACTCCCGTGGCGAGGGTGAGGTGGTCGTCCGTCGCCGCGTCGATCCTGGCATTCGGGTCGGCCGTGTATGCGTTGTCGCTGTTTGCCGAGCGCGGTCGTATTACGGGACCGGTTCTCGTAGCGGTCGCGCTGAGTGTGGCGTTGACCGTGGCCTGGGTGCGGCAAGACAGGTCGAGCGCTGTCCCGCTGATCCCGTCGAGCTTGTGGCTTCGACCGAATATCGCCCTCGGAACGGCAGCCACTGCGCTGACAGCGATCTGCTTTCAGGTGAGCATCTGGTACTTCCTGACCTTCCGCCTCCAGCGCGATTGGGGGTACTCCCCGGTGGAGACCGGGCTCGCGTTCCTACCGCTGACGGTGTCGCTGCTGGTGGTGAATCTTGCGGTGGTGCCGCGACTGCTCGGCCGAGTCGGTGCCCGTGTTCTGATCACCGTCGGAGCGCTTGTTGCAGCAGCGGGTGTGTGGTGGATCGGGTGGTCGACGACAGGGGACTTCGCGCAGGCGGTTCTCGGCCCCTCGCTCGTCATCGGAATCGGCGGAGGGCTGATGAACACTCCGCTCGCGACCGTTGTGACCTCGGGCGTAGCGCAGGAAGAAGCTGGGGCAGCGTCCGGACTGATGAACACGGCCAAGCAATTCGGCGGAGCAGTCGGCCTCTCGGCCGCGACCGCAGCCACCACGGTGTCGGGGGACGAGCGCGCGTCCTACGTAGTGATGGTGGCGGCGTTGGTGGCAGCAGCCGGATTCGCGATGTTGTTCAGGACGGCATCGACAGCTTCGGTCGAGAAAGGGTGGTGACCGACACTCTCACCATTGTGGAATCACGCATCATCACTTTAAAGTGATGATGCGCATCATCGGATGCGGCTCACGTGGGGGGTCAGACGGCATGCACGTCCACACAGCGGTGATCATCGGTAGCGGGTTCGGCGGTCAGTGCGCCGCCAAAGCTCTGCTCGGTCGAGGGATAGACGACTTCGTCATCCTCGAAAGACGACCCTTCCTGGGCGGTACGTGGAAGCAGAATCGCTACCCGGGTGCTGCCGTCGACGTCCAGAGTCCGCTGTACTCGATCGCGTCGGAGCCCTTCGAATGGTCGCGCATGTTCGCCGAACGCGAGGAACTCGAGCGCTACACCGATCACGTACTCGAATCGAACGGGTTGCCGGCACGCACGCATCTCGATACCGACGTCCGGAAGATCGAATGGGCGGGAGACCACTGGACCATCATCACTTCGCGCGGCGAGTACGCGGCGAAGTTCGTCGTCAACGCGTCGGGCCCACTCAGCACCCCGGTGATTCCGCCGTTTCCGGGTCGAGAGAAGTTCCGCGGCAAGCAGTTCCACACCAACGACTGGGACACCTCCTACGATCACACCGGCAAGCGGGTGGCCATCGTCGGCAGCGGTGCCAGCGCGGCGCAGGTGATCCCGGCAATCCAACCCGACGTAGAGACGTTGCACGTCTTTCAGCGCACCCCGCACTGGGTGATGCCGCGCAACGATCGTGAATTCACGCCGCTGCAGCGAAAGATGCTGCGAATAGAGCCTGTTCGACGGTTGGTTCGGGCCGGTATCTACTGGAGTCTCGAGACTCGCATCATCGGGTTCAAGTACTCGCGGCGAATGCTGAAAGCCGTGGCGCAGCGTACTGCCCTGAAGCACATCGAAACCCAGGTTCCGGACTCCCAGCTTCGGGCGAAGGTCACCCCGGACTACACCATCGGGTGCAAACGAGTGCTGCTGTCGAACACCCTGTATCCGGCGTTGGGGCAGACGAACGTCACTCTGCACGACAAGAACGACGTTATCGCCGAAATCACCGAAACCGGGATAGTCACCACCACAGGCGAACAGGTCGACGTCGACCTTCTGGTGTGGTCCACCGGATACGACGCCACCGACGGCGTCATCTCGTATCCCGTGATCGGCCGCGACGGACGGGCTCTGTCCAAGGTATGGGATCCGTACCCCCGTGCCTACCTCGGCACCACGATTCCAGGTTTCCCCAACCTGTTCGTCGTCACCGGACCGAACACCGGAATCGGGCACACCTCAGCCATCTTCCTCATCGAGGCGCAAATGGAGTACATCGTGCGGGCCGTGGACGCCGTCCGAAAGGCGGGGGCAACGGCCATCGAGGTCACCGCGGATGCAGAGCAGAAATACAGCGACACGATCCACCGTGAGATGGAGGGCACCGTCTGGAAGGACGGCGGCTGCCACAGCTGGTACCAGTCCAAATCCGGTCACGTCGTCGCCATGTTCCCCGGCTTCAGCTTCACGTTCCGCCGCTGGGCCAAGCGTTTTCGGCCCGAAGAACATCACCTCCACATGGCACCGACCGTGCCCGCTACACGTGACGAGGTATCGGCATGAAGGACTTCTCGGGCCGGGTAGCACTGATCACCGGAGCAGCAGGAGGCATCGGATCCGCCGTCGCGTCGGCCCTGCATCGACGCGGTGCCTCGATCGTTCTTGTCGACATGGTCTCGACGGACCTCGAATCGGTGGCGGCGGCACTGGGCAACCAGCGCGTGGCGATCGCCTACGCCGATGTCACTGTGCGGGCGCAGTTGGACGCGGCTGTTGCCACTGCGATCGACAGATTCGGCACCCTCGACATCGTGATGGCCAACGCCGGAATCTCGAGCGGTGCACAGGCATCGACGGTGCGGTCTATCGACGACGGAGTTTTCGAGCGGGTGATCGGCGTCAACCTGCAGGGGGTGTGGAACACGGTGCGAGCGGCGCTGCCACACATCGTCGAGTCCGGCGGGTACGTGCTGCTCACCTCGTCCACCTACGCCTACCTCAACGGACTGGCCAATGCGCCGTATGCGGCATCGAAGGCGGCCGTCGAACAACTGGGCCGTGCCCTGCGTCTGGAATTGGCAGGCACGAGAGCTACTGCCGGAGTGCTGTACCCGGGGTGGGTGGCCACACCCATCGCCGAGGTCGCATTCGGCGGCGACACCGTCGCGACCGAGATGATCGCCCGAGCTTTTCCCACTCCGCTGGTCCGACCGATCACACCGGACAAGCTCGCCCGCGTGGCTGTGCGAGGGATCGGACGCCGAGCTCCGCGCATCGCCGTACCCCGGCGATGGATTCCAATCTCGATGCTGCGCGGAATAGCCAATCCGATCCTGGATGCCAAGATGGAGCGAGACGCCAGATTGATCGGCTTGACAGCCGAGTTGGATGCCCGACGGCCATGAGCGCGGTGACCGACACCTCCGGTCGTGCCTATGGCGGTGAGAGTGCCGCCGACCGCGATGATCGCAGGCGGAAGCAGTTGATGGACGCAGGACTTCGGGTGTTCGGCAGCACCGGGTACCGAGCCGCTACCGTCCGCGGGCTCTGTCGCGAGGCCAAGATCGCCGATCGCCACTTCTACCAGTACTTCGACAAGACCGAAGACCTTCTCCTCGCCGTCTACTCGGAATGTATTGCACAGCTGACGAACTCGGTAGCGGAGGTGATGGCGGAGCTCGACCCCGACAGTGGTCTGAAGGCCGTTGCCGAGCAGTTGCTCGAACCGTTCTTTCGAGCGGTCGAGGATCCGCACCTCGCCCGCGTGGTGTGGCTCGAGGTGCTCGGGGTCAGCCAGCGGGTGGAGCAGACGTACCTCGAGGTGATGCAGCAGTTCGGAACTTTGCTGCTCGGCTATCTCCGCACGTTCGCGGGCGACGTGCCGTCGAGTCCCGATCTGGACGTCGACCTGCTCGCCACCGCCGCCATCGGCGCTATCAGTCACACGGCGATGACCTGGTATCAGAGTGGTTATGCCGCGGAACGACGCATGGTTGTCGCCACGATCGCGACGATGCTCGCCAACATCGTCGAACCGCTGCAGAGTCGGAGCTGATCACCAACGCGGGCAGGTGTTCTCGAAGTTCGGATCGATGCTCTGCATGTATCCCGTGTCGTCGCGGTCGCGGATACCGCAGTCGAGGTACTGCTGATGCAGTGTCGCCAGTGCGTCCTCGTCGATCTCGACGCCGAGACCGGGCCCGGTGGGAACGGCCACCGCGCCGTCGACGAAGTTCAACACTCCTGGCACGACGACGTCCTCGTGCTTCCACGGCCAGTGGGTGTCACAGGCGTAGGTGAGATTCGGCGTCGCCGCGGCGAGGTGAACCATTGCGGCCAGACTGATGCCGAGGTGGCTGTTCGAGTGCATCGACAGGCCCATCTCGAAAGTGTCACAGATTCCGGCGAGCAACCTCGAGCGCTGCAGGCCGCCCCAGTAATGATGGTCGGACAGCACCACCTGCACCGAGTCCTTCAGCACGGCAGGCTTCAGGTGATCGAAGGCCACGACGCACATGTTGGTCGCCAGAGGCATCTTCGCCTCCCGCGCGACCTCGGCCATCCCGTCGAGCCCGGGTGTCGGGTCCTCGAGGTATTCCACGACGCCGTCCAGCTCGGAGGCGACGCGGATCGACGTGTCGACCGTCCACGCGGCGTTGGGATCCAGCCGCAGCGGCAGCTCCGGGAACGCCTCCCGCAGCGCTTTGATTCCGGCTATCTCCTCGTCGGGTGGAAAGACACCGCCCTTGACCTTGATGGCCTCGAAGCCGTACTCGTCGATCATCTTTCGGGCCTGCCGTACCAGTCCGGCCGGGTCGATGGCCTCGCCCCATTCGTCGGGCTGTGCGCCGGGATGCGCTGCCCACTTGTAGAACAGGTACGCGCTGAACGGAACCGAATCCCGAACTGTGCCGCCGAGCAGATCGGACACCGGCCGACCGAGTACCTTGCCCTGCACGTCCAGGCAGGCGATCTCGAACGGCGAGAATACTCTGTCGGTGGTGCTGGCGGTGGTGACCATTCCCGCGACGCCGTCGCCACCGGTGATCGACAGCGTCCCCAGAACGGTGTCGATGGCGTCTCGAATCGCGTTGAGACCGAACACGTCCAGACCGGTGATGGCCTGCGCTGCCGCCTCGAGCCGAGCCAGATGTGCAGTGTCGGCATATGTTTCACCGAGCCCGACGACGCCGCTACCGGTGTCCAGTTGGATGATCGCGCGCAGCGCGTAGGGCTGGTGCACCCCGACCGTGTTGAGCAACGGGGGATCGACGAAGGCGATCGGAGTGATCCGGGCGCCGGTGATCAGAACCGGTCCCCGCATCAGTGCACCGCGAGCTCGTCTGCGAGCACGGCCCGGCCGGCGGCAACGATAGCGGTGAGCTCCTCGAGATGCGGTGCGCTGATGTCCACCAGCGGCGGGCGAACGGGCCCTGCCTCGATACCCTCCATCGTCACGCCGGCCTTGATGAGGGAGACGGCGTAACCCGGCACCTTGTCGCGCAGGCGCACGAGCGGATGGAAGAACTCGCGAAGCAATGCGGCAGTGAGCTTCTCGTTACCACTGTCGAGAGACCGGTAGAACGCCAGTGCCAGTTCGGGGGCGAAGGCGAACGTCGCGGAGGAGTACAGCGTGACACCGATCGCTCGGTACGCCTGCTGCGAGACCTCGGCGGTGGGTAGGCCGTTGAAGAACTGGAAGGGCTTGCCCGAGGGCTCCAGGGCATCGAGAACGGCGCGGACTATGCGACCGACCTGATCGAGATCACCTGTGCCGTCCTTGAATCCGACGACGGTGGGCAGCTGCGCTACCTCGATGGCAGACTCTTCGGTGAAGCGCGCGTTGCCGCGGTTGTAGACGATCAGCGGCAGATCGGACGCGGCGGCCACGGCCTTGGTGTAGTTGACCAGACCGGCCTGCGGCATCGTCACCAGATACGGCGGCAGCAGCAGGATGCCGTCCGCTCCGTTGGCCTTCGCAGCCACCGCGAACGCTTTGGCCTGGGCGACGGAACCGCCCGCACCGGCGTAGACCGGAACACAACCCGCGACGACGTCGACCGCGGTACGCACGATCGTGCCGAACTCCTCGAGTTCGAGGGCGTGGAATTCGCCGGTGCCGCAGGCGATGAACACTCCACCGGGTCCCGCGTCGACACCCTTCGCGATATGAGCGCCCAGTAGGTCGTAATCGACCTCACCGGAAGCGGTGAACGGGGTGACGGGGAAGAACAGGACGCCGTCGAGCATGGAAATCTCCTCGAAAATTAGGTGGGGTGAGTCAGTCTCGGTTGAGCTGGCCGTCGATCCGGCGGAAGATACCGTCGGGATTGCCGTCGGCAATTGCGCTGGGTAGCAACGATGTCGGCACGTCCTGGTAGGAAACAGGGCGGAGGAAGCGCTCGATGGCGAGCGATCCGACCGACGTCGTGCGGGAGTTGGAGGTGGCGGGGAATGGGCCGCCGTGCACCATGGCGTGGCCGACCTCGACGCCGGTGGGCCATCCGTCGAACAGGATGCGGCCGGCCTTGAGTTCGAGAACCGAGAGCAGTTTGCCTGCATCGGCGTGATCGGACTCGTCGGCATGGACGGTGGCGGTCAGCTGACCTTCCAACAGTGCGGCAACGTCGCGAACCTGCTGTGCGTCGGTGCAGCGAACGATGAGACTCGAGGCACCGAACACCTCGGCCTGCGCGGCCTCGGACGTGAGGAATGTATCGGCATCGGTCTCGAACAACGCTGCGCGGCAGGCATTGGGGGCGTCGGTCTCGATGCCTCGGGCGAACTCGGTGACCGAGTTGGACAGCGTGGCCACCCCGTCTGCGTAACTCGACGCGATATTCGGGGTCAGCATCGTGGTCGGCGCAGCGCCGGCGACGGCGGTAGCGGCCGCTTCGCAGAAGGAGTGCAGGCCCGGGCCGTCGACGGCGATGACGAGACCGGGGTTGGTGCAGAACTGACCCGAGCCCATCGTCAGCGACGCGACGAAAGCGCGGCCGAGTTCGGCTCCGCGGGAGGCGAGTGCGCCGTCCATGACGAACACGGGGTTGATGGAACTCATCTCCGCGTACACCGGGATCGGCTCACGACGACCAGCTGCGGCGGCGACGAGAGCCGTTCCACCCGAACGCGATCCGGTGAATCCGACTGCCTTGACGCGAGGGTCGGTGACCAGGGCGGTGCCGAGTCCTCTGCCGGAGCCGAACAGTAGAGAGAATGTGCCCGAGGGCATTCCGGTGGCGGCGACGGCGTCGGTGATGGCGCGTCCCACCAGTTCGGACGTTCCCGGATGCGCGTCGTGCGCCTTGACGATCACCGGGCATCCGGCCGCGAGGGCGGAGGCGGTGTCGCCGCCGGCGACAGAGAAGGCGAGCGGGAAGTTACTGGCCCCGAACACTGCAACCGGTCCCAGCGGAATCTGCCGCTGGCGGATGTCGGCGCGGGGGAGCGGTGAGCGCTCGGGCTGAGCTGGATCGATGCGGGCACCGTTCCAACTGCCCTCGCGCAGGACCGAGGCGAACAGGCGCAGTTGTCCGGTGGTGCGACCGACCTCGCCGGTGATGCGAGCCACTGGCAGTCCGGACTCGGCGACGGTGCGCTCGATCAGCGTGTCGCCGAGGGCCGCAATGTTGTCCGCGATGGCCTCGAGAAATTGTGCCCTGGTCTCCGAGGAAGTGGCGCGGTAATCGGCAAATGCTTCGGCTGCTGCGGCACAGGCTTTCTCGACGTCGCCCTCATCTCCGTGGCCGTAGGCAGGTTCGAGATGTGCGCCGGTGCTGGGGTCGATGCCGTGAATGTGCGTACCGCCACCGAAGACCGGGACGCCGGCGATGATCATCCGGCCGGTGAGGTTGGTGGACTGTGTCGTCGACGCTGTCATGGGGTGACTCCTAAGGCTGTGGTGCGGTACGTGCGCTGACGCCAGACCGTGACCTGGCTCATAGCTCACCACGGTAGGAGGCTTATCGATACATGTCCAAGTCGAATAATGTCGCTTTTGATGCAGTCGTGGTATCGATCTCACTGCCAGGCCCGATGAGTCTGTCCTGTGGTCGCCGATACCGTGACTGCATCGATTGATGCGCAGATGGTCTTGGACAGGAATCAATGGACACTCTTACGCTCGTGTGAGCCGAGTCACCGATGGCGTACGAGAAAGGCCGGACATGAACGTCCACACCAGCACACCCGTCGTCACCGAGATGCGCGTGATCCCGATCGCGGGACACGACGACATGTTGCTGAACCTCAGCGGAGCCCACGCCCCGTACTTCACCCGCAATCTGGTGGTGCTCACCGACTCGGACGGGCGCACCGGCGTGGGCGAAGTGCCGGGTGGAGAGGCGATTCGCCAGACCCTCGAGGACGCTCGTTCGCTGGTCGAGGGCCAGGGGATCGGCCGCTACAACGCAGTGCTGGCCGAGATGCGTCGCGCGTTCGCCGATCGTGACTCCGGCGGCCGCGGCGCACAGACCTTCGATCTGCGTGTCGCTATCCACGCAGTGACCGCGGTGGAATCGGCCTTGCTCGACCTGTTGGGCCAACACCTCGGCGTCAGCGTCGCAGCACTGTTGGGAGACGGCCAGCAGCGTGAGAAGGTCCAAGCGTTGGGCTATCTGTTCTTCGTGGCCGATCGGAACAAGACCGACCTCGCCTACCGCGGTGCAGGCGACGAGGCGGACGGTGCCGACGACTGGATGCGCATCAGGCACGAGAAGGCCATGGATCCCGAGTCGATCGTGCGCCTCGCCGAGGCTGCGCAGGCGCGCTACGGATTCCAGGACTTCAAACTGAAGGGCGGTGCGCTGCCCGCCGCCGAGGAGGCCGCCGCGGTGCGCGCACTGGCCGAGCGATTCCCGGAGGCTCGAATCACGTTGGATCCCAACGGTGGTTGGCTACTGAAGGATGCGGTCGAGGCCTGTCGTGGACTACGCGACGTGTTGGCCTACGCCGAAGACCCCGTCGGGCCGGAGGGCGGCTTCTCCGGACGTGAAGTGATGACGGAGTTCAAGCGCGCCACCGGGTTGCAGACCGCCACCAACATGATCGCCACCGACTGGCGGGAGATGGGCCACACCGTCCGGTCCGGTGCCGTGGACATCCCACTCGCCGATCCGCATTTCTGGACTATGGCCGGTTCGGTCCGCGTTGCTCAACTGTGCGATGCGTGGGGTATGACGTGGGGTTCGCACTCCAACAACCACTTCGACGTCTCACTGGCCATGTTCACCCATGTTGCGGCGGCCGCGCCCGGGACGATCACCGCCATCGACACGCACTGGATCTGGCAGGACGGGCAGCGAGTGACCAAGGAGCCGTTCACGATCGAGGACGGCTATCTCACGGTGCCCGACAAGCCGGGCCTGGGCGTCGAACTCGACTTCGAGCAGATCGATGCGGCGCACGAGCTGTACCAGAAGGAAGGTCTCGGCTCCCGCGACGACGCCATCGGTATGCAGTACCTGATCGAAGGATGGACGTTCGACAGCAAACGGCCGGCCCTGGTGCGCTGATGAAGATCGTCGTCGGCGATCGAAACATGCTGCCGCACCGCGAGCAGTTCGAGGCGAACCTACCCGCCGAAACAGAAGTGATCTGGTGCGTCCCGTTCGACGAACGTCGGATCATCGAAGAACATCGCGACGCGGACGTGTACGTCGGCGGCAAGTTCAGTGCAGCAATGGGTGCTGCAGCGCCGACACTGCGCATGGTGCACGTTGCCGGTGCCGGAACGGACAACGTCGATCGTTCTGGATTGGGCCCCGACGTGCAGGTGTGCAACACCTTTCACCACGAGCAGTCGATCGCCGAGTACGTCGTCGCGGCAACGGTGTTGCTGCGCCGCAAGTTCCTGCAGCAGGATCGTGCACTTCGTGCGGGGGTGTTCGCCACTGCCGTCTACGACCCGAGCATCGCGCAACCGCTGTCGCTGAGCGGAGCCCGCATCGGCTTCGTCGGGTTCGGGCACATCGGCAAGCGAACCTGGCAGCTGTTTCGGGCGTACGGAGCAACCGGTGCTGCGGTCACCGGGAGCGGTCGGGCTTCGGGTGATGGGCTCGAGTGGGTCTCCGATGCAAGGGATTTGCGAAAGCTTGCCGAGTTCGCGGATGTACTGGTGGTATCCGCGCCGCTGAACGAGCACACCCGCGGCATGATCGGTGCCGAAGAGCTGGGCAGGCTCGGCGGTGACGGGGTACTCGTCAATGTCGGTCGTGGTCCTCTCGTACAGGAACAGGCACTGTTCGACGCGTTGTCGCGTAACGAGATTGCCGCAGCCGCCATCGATGTCTGGTACAGCTACCCGGGCCCGGACGGGGTGGGCGAACCCAGTTCCTTGCCGTTCCGCGATCTCGACAACGTGCTGATGACTCCCACTCGTCGGGCGTCACGCATCACACGTTCGTGGGCCGGGTCGCCGATATCGCGTCGAACATCGATGCACTGGCGGCATCGATTCGCCGGTAAATGGTGTTGGACTGGCATTGTTCGTCGAAATAGGCTGCGAATCAACGTAATCGACGATTTCAGGAGTTGTAGATGACCATCGGAACAGGCAAACCGACCAGCGGCCTCACTGCACCGAATGCGGCGATCGTGGCACTCGCCCCGGGGGCCGCGAGCATCGACCGTATCGCCGAGGTGACGCTGTCCTCGATCGTGCTACCGCTGCAGAATCCGATCAGCGACGCCAAGGTGCTCACCGGCCGGCAGAAGGCAATGACCGAGGTGGTGTTCCTGTTCGCCGAGATACGTACCGAACAGGGCCATGAGGGAATCGGTTTCGGATACTCCAAACGTGCGGGCGGGCCGGCCCAGTTTGCGCATGCCCAGGAAGTTGCTCCGGTTCTCATCGGCGAGGACCCGAACGATATCGGCAAGATCTGGACCAAGCTGGTGTGGGCCGGAGCCTCGGTCGGCCGCAGCGGCGTTGCCACGCAATCGATTGCCTTAATCGACATCGCACTGTGGGATCTCAAAGCCAAGCGGGCCGGTTTGCCACTGGCCAAGCTGATCGGCTCGGCGCGTGATTCGGTGCAGACGTACAACACGTCCGGCGGATTTCTGCACACGCCGATCGAAGAGGTCATCGAGAACGCTGCGATGTCGCTGTCAAACGGCATCGGGGGCATCAAAATCAAGGTGGGGCAGCCGGATTGGCGCACCGACATCGACCGCGTCACCGCGGTCCGAGAATTCCTCGGTGACGATGTCCCGCTGATGGTGGACGCCAATCAGCAATGGGACCGCCCGACTGCGCAGCGCATGGGTCGGATACTGGAGCAATTCGATCTCGTCTGGATCGAAGAGCCCCTCGACGCCTACGATGCCGAGGGGCACGCACAGCTCGCTCGCAGCCTCGACACCTCCATCGCGACTGGAGAGATGCTGGCCAGCGTCGGCGAGCACGTGCGGCTCATCGAGGCCGGATCGGTGGACATCCTGCAGCCCGACGCGCCTCGCATCGGCGGGATCACGCAATTCCTGAAACTGGCGACGTTGGCCGAGCACCACGATCTGCAGCTGGCTCCGCACTTCGCCATGGAGATTCACCTGCACCTTGCAGCGGTGTATCCCCTGCAGACGTGGGTGGAGCACTTCGACTGGTTGGACCCGCTGTTCGACGAGCACCTCGAGACCCGGGACGGACGCATGCACCTGTCCGCGCGCCCGGGTCTCGGCTTCACGCTGAGCGAGCAGGGTCGTGCCTGGACGGTGGCGAAGGTTGTGGTGCGCTAGCCGATACCAGCCGCGGTCACACGGGAATGATGCGGCGCATGAGCGATCTGGCTGCGGCGACGACGAGCTGCCGATTGTGCGTGTGCACGAACTCGAATCGACGGTCCGCGTCCGCGCAGTCCGTATCGCCCAGATCGCGGGCGATGAGCGCCGAGAAGTAGTGCTGACCTACCGCGGTGATCGTCCACTCTCGGGTGAACTCCTCCGTGGGGTCGAGATCTGCTCCGCGCACACCCGGGGCAGGTTCCCCTCCCAAACCGACGCCCACGGCCGCGACGAATGCGTGCTTGGTGGCCAGCCGCGCGTATTGCTCAGCGACGGGCGGGCTGAACCATCGCGTGTGCTGGAAGGTGGACATGAGGGCCAGCGAATCGTTGGTATCGCGGGCGTGGTCCTCGATTTGACGGGAAATGGCGCGGATGAAGGCTTTGGTACCGATCGACGGCGCCACGAGCTCGAACAGATCCGATGGCAGGTTCGGGACCAGACCGGAGTTCGCAACGGGCTCGCTCAGAATCGACAGTGCACCCGGTGCGGTCCGCACCGACTCGGGCAAAGGACCGGGCCTTCCGAACAGCCATCCCTGGCCCAGTGCCGCCCCGAGCGAGTGAGCGCGGGCGAGGTGTTCGTCGTTCTCGATGCCCTCTGCCAGAACAGTTGCCCCGGTCGCCTCGGAATGCGCTCGTACCGCGGCGATCACACGCGCCTGCGCGCGATTCGGATCTTGCTGGACCAACGAACGGTCGAGCTTGATGATGTCCGGTGCGACGAACTCGAGCATGGTGACCGTGTCCGGATGCACGCTGATGTCGTCGAGAGCAATGCGGCATCCTGCCCGCCGGCCGTCGGCAACCACGGCCAACAACACAGCGGGATCGGCCAGCAGAGACCTCTCTGTCAACTCGAGCACCACGGAAAATCGGCCTTCGGCTGCTGCGAACGCACGTTTGGCGGCGTCGGTCGGTCCGGTCGCGGTGTGGGGTTCTACGTTGACGAACAAGCAGAGTTCTTGCGACATCCCTGCAGCGAGCGCTGCGTCGACCGCACCGGTGCGGCACGCCCAATCGAGATCGTCCACCACGCCCAGATCTGCCGCCGTCGAGAACACGGAATCCAGGTCCAGTAAGGGCCACTCGGGCCAGCGCGCCAGAGCCTCGTATCCGAGGACTGTTCCGGAGCCGAGTTCGATCACGGGTTGGAACACCGGGCGGATGGCGTGCACATCGGCGAGGGCAGAGGAAATCGCCTCGTGCGAGGAACGCTCACGCACAGCGTCGTCCGGCATGAAGGTGTCCTTTTTCGCGATCGAACAATGAGTTTCGGATCGTTTCCGACGTTACCCGCCTGGTCGCCGTTCGACCCGACGACGTGCAGATCACCACCGGGTGGGCTCGTGCCGTGAGCAGTGGCGCGGTTGGGTGCCCCTGGCGGCACCTAGGAGTGGAGCTTGCGGAACGACCCGCGGGCTTCGCCACACAGTGCGCGTAACGCACAGTAGGGTCTCCCGAGTGACGGACGCTCGCCAAACATCGCGATGGTCTGCAATCTTTCGACCGACGCCGGTTCGGGTGATGGCGGCAGGTTTCGCGCTGGCCATCGTGCTGGGTGCAGGCGTGCTGATGATTCCGGGCTCCACCCAGACCGGGAACGAGCCGGGATTTCTGCAGGCGTTGTTCACGTCCACGTCGGCGGTCAGTCTGACGGGTTTGATCGTCGTCGACACCCCGGTGTACTGGTCGGGTTTCGGGCAGGGCGTGATTCTCGGACTGATTCAGATCGGCGGCTTCGGGATCATGACGATCGCGTCGTTGGTCGGTCTGGTTCTGGCCGATCGAATCGGCCTGCGTGGCCGACTCAATGCGGCCGCGGAGGTCCGCACCTCGGGTCTGGGCGACGTGAAGAGCGTCGTCGTCGGTGTGTTCAGGACCAGCCTCGTCATCGAAGGCTCTGTCGCGATCGCGCTGTCTGCGCGCTTCTTCTTCGGCTACGACGAGCCCCTCGGGCGTGCACTGTGGCTGGGGATCTTCCATGCTGTCTCGGCGTTCAACAATGCCGGCTTCGCCCTGTTCAGCGACAACATGATCGGGTTCGCCACCGACCCGTGGATCTGTGTTCCGTTGTTGATCGCAGTGGTGCTGGGCGGAATCGGGTTTCCGGTTCTCTTCGAGGTCGCCCGACGGGTTCGCTCACGTGCGCGGGGCCGTCGGTCTTCTCCTCGGTGGTCGCTGCACACTCGAATGACCCTGACGGTCACCGGCGTTCTCCTCATCCTCGGACCGACCGTGGTGATGTTGTTCGAGTGGTCCAGAACGCTGGGCGGATTCGGCTTCTGGGACAAGATGCTCGTGGCCACCTTCGCAGGCGTCATGCCGCGCACCGCAGGTTTCAACAGCGTCGACTACGCCGATGTCGACAATGCGACCTTGTTGGTCACCGACGTTCTGATGTTCATCGGCGGCGGCAGCGGCGGCACGGCGGGTGGCATCAAGGTGACCACGTTCGCACTCCTGTTGTTCGTCATCCTGGCGGAGATCCGCGGTGACCGTGAGGTGACGGTGTTCGACCGTCGGATCGACGCGCGAGTTCAGCGGCAGGCGCTGACCGTGGCACTGATCGGCGTCGCGTTGGTCATGCTCCCGGTCGTTGCGTTGCTGGCGGGCACGGACTTCGACCTCGACGTCTTGCTGTTCGAGGTCGTGTCGGCATTCGCCACCGTGGGTCTGTCCACGGGAATCACCGCACAGTTGCCCGGCTGGGGTCAGGTGATTCTGATCGTCCTGATGTACCTGGGTCGCATCGGTTCCATCACTCTGGTCAGCGCCCTTGCTGCCCGCGACCGCGGTCGGCGCTACACGCTTCCTACGGAAAGGCCGTTCATTGGCTAAGAAACCGTCCTCCGAAGTCGTCGTCGTCCTCGGTCTCGGCCGCTTCGGTAAGTCGCTGGCCCTGGAGTTGATGGGGCAGGGTGTCGAGGTTCTCGGTATCGACACCGACGAGGCTGTGGTGCAACGTGTCTCGGACAGACTGACGCACGCCGCGGTTGCCGACACCACCGACGAGGAGTCGTTGCGTCAATTGTCGGTGCACGAGTACGACCGCGCCGTCGTGGGCATCGGATCGGATCTGGAGGCGAGTCTGTTGACCGCGTCCGCGCTGATCAACCTGTCGGTGTCCAACATCTGGGCCAAGGCGATCAGCAACGCGCACGCCAAGATTCTCACCCAGATCGGCGTGCATCATGTGGTGCGGCCCGAGCACGACATGGGCAAGCGCGTCGCCCACCTCGTGCGTGGCCGAATGATGGACTACATCGAATTCGACGACGGTTTCGCCATGATCAAGACCTCGCCTCCTTCCTCGATCATCGGGAAGAGGCTGGGCGACAGTCAGATCCGAACCAAACACCGCGTCACCGTCGTCGCAGTCAAGCGTCAGGGTGAAGGATTCACCTACGCCACCGCGGACACGGTCATCGGCGCAGGCGATACCGTCATCGTCTCCGGTCAGGTGCGAGACGCCGAACGCTTCAGTGAGTCGACCTGAGCGCTTCCACCGTCGCTCGTGCTCCGTGTTCCTGCAGAGATGCCAGTTGCTTCGTGTATTCGGTGACGAAGCGCTCGTTGTCGACAAGATCCCCGAACACTGCGCGGTTCTCGATGAACGCCGTAGGGTTCTCGCGCTGACTACGTGCGATGGGCACCAGTGAATCCTTCAACTGGTCGACGATCTCGATGGGCTCACCGGATTCGTCGACGGCCTCGGCGTAGCGAGCCCAACTGGCCACCACGGCGGTGGAGCGCGTGATCTCGCCGCCGCTCTCGAGATTCTTGCGGATGACAGGCAAGAGCCACTTGGGAATCCGGTCCGAGGACTCGGCACACAGACGAGCGACGGTGTCGCGAATCTCGGGGTTGGAGAACCGCTCGATCAGGGTGCGCTTGTAGTCGGTCAGATCGATGCCGGGCACCGGCTGCAGCGTCGGCGTCGCCTCCTCGTCCATGTAGGCCAGAAGGAAGTCTGCGAACAATGAATCCTGGCACACCTCGTGGACGAGGCGATAGCCACTGAGGTAGCCGAAGTACGCGAGCGCCTGATGGCTGGCGTTGAGCAACCGCAGCTTCATCAGCTCGTAGGGCGTGACGTCCTCGACCACCTGCACGCCCACATCCTCCAGGGGCGGACGACCGAGAGTGAAGTTGTCCTCGAGCACCCACTGCGTGAACGGCTCACCTGCGACGGGCCACTGATCGTCGATGGCGTATCGCAGCGAAAGCTGTTCGGTCACTTCCGGTGTCGTGACCGGAGTGATGCGATCGACCATCGAGTTGGGGAACGCGCCTTTCGCTTCGATCCAGTCGGCCAACGCCGGATCCTTCAGGCGCGCGAACGTCGTGAACGTCGACTGCGCCATGTGACCGTTGCCCTCGATGTTGTCACAGGACATGATGGTGAACGGCTCGAGGCCACGTCCCCTGCGCCGGGCCAAGGCCTCGGTGACGAGTCCGAATGTGGTTGCCGGAACGGCACCGTCGGCCAGATCGGCCACGATGGCCGGATTGTTCGCGTCGAACTCGCCCGTCGTCGCCGAGAAATTGTAGCCACCCTCGGTGATGGTGAGCGAGACGATCTTCGTCGTATCGGCCGCCATCTTCTCGATCACTGCCTCGGCATCGTCCGGCGCGAACAGATATTCGACGATGGAGCCGATGACGCGGGTGTCCCAGGTGCCGTCGGAATGCTTGAGCGCCAACGTGTACAGGCAGTCCTGTGCCTGCATGACATCGTTCATTCGACGGTCGCCGGGCAGTACTCCGACGCCGCAGATTCCCCAATCCAGTGCTTGCCCCTGCTGCAGCAGACGGTCGATGTACATCGCCTGGTGCGCTCGGTGGAAGCCGCCGACGCCGAAATGCACGATGCCCACCGTCACCTCGGACCGGTCGTACGTCGGAACTCCGACGTCCTCGATGAAGTCGGCGAGGTTGTGCGAGTTCAACTTCATGCGTTCGTCTCCTTCGGAAGTCCCGGAATCACTACGGCTTTGATGCTTCCGGGCTGTTTGTCGGCGTTCAGTGCATCCTCGACGCCATCGAGTCCGAACCGCGACGTCACCATCGCGTCGAGATCCACCATGCCCGACGCCACCAGTTCGCGTGCGATCGGCCACGTGTTGGCGTAGCGAAAGACGCCGGTGACCACCAACTCTCGGTTCTGGATCAGCGAGATCGGCAGGGGGTAGTCCGATCCGCCCATGCCGACGAGGACGACCGTGCCGGCGGGCCGGACCGCGTGGATGCCGTCGAACACCGCGCGCGCTGCGCCGGAGGCGTCGATGAAGGCGTCGACCGTCAGGGCACGCACGTCCTCGGTCGCGGGGTCCAGCACCCGGGTGGCGCCGAATTTCTCGGCGTTGGCGCGGCGGGAAGCGTCGAGGTCGGTGACGATCACCTCGGTGGCACCGAAGGCGCGTGCGACCTGCGCGGTGACGATACCGACGGGACCCGCACCCGCGATGAGCACACTCGAACCGGCCGAGATCTGTGCCTTCTGCACCGATGCGATGCCCACCGACAGGGGCTCGAACAGCGCCGCGGCTTCGTCGGAGATGGTGTCGGGAACCTCGTGTGCGAACGTCGATTGGATCAACACGTACTCCGCAAGCGCGCCGTCGATGGGCGGTGTCGCGAAGAACTCCATGGACGGGCACAGGTTGTAGCGGCCCGCACGTGACTGCGCGCTGGTGGGATCGGGCCGCTGCGGTTCGATGGAGACGCGCTGCCCGACGCGGGTGTCGGACACCCCGGAGCCCACGGCCACGATGACGCCCGCCGCCTCGTGCCCGAGTACGAGGGGCCCCTCGACGACGTATTCGCCGATGCGACCCTCGCGGTAGTAGTGCGCGTCGGAACCGCATACTCCGACCGCGGTGACCTCGACGAGTACTTCGTCGTGGGCCGGTGTGGGCACCGGCCGATCTTCCATTCGTATCTCCTGCACACCGGTGAGCACGCTGGCCTGCATGGACTGTGGCACGGGTCGTTGACTGCGAGGGGGTGTTGTGTAGATCACACCTTAATGTTAGCTTAGTGAGCAGATGAACACGAGTTGAGCATTTGCTCACTGGATGGGGAGGCGTCATGGACGGATCGGAGCCCGGCGGGGCAAAGCCCGCGCGGTCGGGCGAAGATCTGCGCCTGGCCCTGCGCGCCGCCACCATGTACCACCTCGAAGGCGCGACTCAGGCCGAGATCGCCGTCAAGCTCGGCGTCTCGCGTCCCACTGCCGGGCGGTTGGTGGCGCGGGCCCGCACCCAGGGTTTGGTGACGATCGAGATCAATGTCCCCGACGATCTGCAGGGCACGGTGCACGCAGACATCGAGCGAGCGCTCGAAGCGCAGTACGGACTCACCGAGGTGCTGGTGGTCTCGGACGTCATCGACGGTACGGACTCCGGTTACGGATCCCTCGGCCGCGCTGCAGCGACATTGCTCTCGCGTCGATTGAAGGATCAGGACGTTCTCGGTTTCACCTGGGGTCCCGAAACAGTCGCGGTCGCCAGTTCGCTCAAGACCAGGTCCACCAAATGTGCTGCGGTGGTGCAACTCGACGGTTCCATCACCTCGGCCGACTACCAAACCGGTGTCGAGTACACGCTCGGGCGGTGCGCTGCGTATCTGCAAGCGACGCCCATCCGGCTCAACGCGCCGCTGTACGCCGATCAGGCGACTGTCGTTGCGCTGGAGCAGGATTCCGTGATCTCTCGCGCCCTCAGAGCCGGGACCGATGCCGATGTGATGATGTACGGCATCGGTCCCGTTTCCACGTCCACCACCTTGTTCGAGGGCAGCTTCATCGACCTCGAGGTGCTCGACGAACTGCGCCGCCTCGGCGCGGTGGGTGAGATCGGCGGCCGGTTCTACGACGCCGACGGCAAGGACACCGGCGGGTCGCTCCCCGGCCGAACCGTGTCGGTGGGGCTCGACGCCATCCGGGCGTGCGATCGGGCCGTGCTCGTCACCGGCGGAAAACGAAAACACGAAGCGCTGCTCGGTGCACTACGCGGTGGTCTGGCGTCGATCTTGGTCACCGACATCGAAAGTGCGCGTTGGCTCGTGGATCGATCCACTTCAGCGTCGAATGGAAAGGTATCCCAGTGAAAGTTCTACCGAAAGCGGTTGCCGCGGCTTCGCTCGCGACAACCTTGGTGCTCTCCGGATGCGCCGGTGCCGGCTCGTTCGGTGGTGACGGTGACGGCACCACGATCACCGTTGCGATCGTCTCGAATTCGCAGATGTCCGATGCGATCTCGCTTGCGCCCGCGTTCGAGGCGGAGAACCCGGGCATCAACCTAAAGTTCGTGTCGCTGTCGGAGAACGAGGCCCGGGCGAAGATCACCGCCTCGGTCGCGACCGGCGGCGGCGAGTTCGACGTGGTGATGATCAGCAACTTCGAGACCCCGCAGTGGGCCGAGAACGGCTGGCTGACCAATCTTTCCGAGTACGCGGACGCCACACCCGGGTACGACCAGGATGACTTCATCCCGACGCTGAAGGAATCACTCTCGTACGAGGGCAGCATGTACTCGGTGCCGTTCTACGGTGAATCCTCGTTCCTGATGTACCGCAAGGATCTGATGGAGGCCGCCGGCATCACGATGCCGGAGGAGCCGACGTGGCAGCAGGTGGCCGACGCCGCCGCGACGCTCGACAGCCCGGGACTTTCCGGAATCTGTTTGCGCGGCAAGCCCGGTTGGGGAGAGGTGCTCGCGCCGCTCAACACGGTCATCAACGCATTCGGCGGCCGCTGGTACGACGAGAACTGGAACGCTCAGCTCAGCAGTCCCGAGGTACGCGAAGCCGTGCAGTTCTACGTCGACACCGTGCGTGAACACGGCCAGGCCGGCGCGGCCACCAGTGGTTTCAGCGAGTGCGGAACGCAACTCTCGCAGGGCAATACGGCCATGTGGTACGACGCCACATCGGCCGTCTCGGTGCTCGAGGATCCGTCGTCCTCGAACGTCGTCGGCAAGATCGGTTACGCCAAAGCGCCGTCGGCCGCCAAGGGCGACAACGGGTGGCTGTACTCCTGGGCCCTCGGTATCCCGAAGACGTCCGAGAATCCGGACGACGCCTGGAAGTTCGTCTCGTGGATGACCAGCAAGGAGTACCTGAACAAGGTCGGCAACGAACTCGGTTGGGAGCGTGTGCCTCCCGGAAGCCGTCTCTCGACCTACGAGATCCCCGAGTACGCGGAGGCGTCGGCAGCCTACGGTCAGCTGACCCTCGACTCCATCGACAGTGCCGACCCGAACGACCCCACCGTGGAGCCGGTTCCGTACACCGGAGTCCAGTTTCTGACCATTCCGGAGTTCCAGGACCTCGGTACCCGGGTCAGCCAACAGATCAGTGCCGCGATCGCCGGACAGATCAGCGTCGACGAGGCGCTCGACCAAGCGCAGCAATACGCCGAAGTGGTCGGCAAGACGTACCAGGAGGACCAGGGATGACCACCACCGAAGAACGGACGGCTCCGGCCGAACCGGAGAAGTTCGTACCGAGACCGAGAACGATCTCCAAGGCCGAGGGGTGGCGTCGACGCGGACCGCTGCTGCCGGCGCTGGTGTTCGCCATCATCGTCACCCAGATCCCGTTCCTGTTCACTCTGTACTACTCGACGCAGTCCTGGAACCTCGTGCGTCCGGGCTCGCGTGAGTTCAACGGCCTGAACAACTACATCGACGTGTTCCGGGACAGCCAGTTCCGCGAGGTCGCGATGAACACCGTGATCATGATCGTCGGAACCGTCGTCATCTCGGTGGTCCTGGGTCTGGCTCTCGCGTTGTTGCTCGATCGAAAGTTCATCGGACGCAGCCTGATTCGCACGCTGCTGATCACCCCGTTCCTCGTCACCCCGGTGGCCGGCGCGCTGATCTGGAAGACGACGATGTTCGATCCCGTCTTCGGTCTGATCAACTTCGCGCTGAGTCCGTTCGGAGTCGGTGAGATCGACTGGGTGTCGAGGTTCCCGCTGGCGGCGGTCATGACGAACCTGGTGTGGCAGTGGACGCCGTTCATGATGTTGCTGATCCTCGCCGGGCTGCAGTCCATGCCCAAGGACATCGCCGAGGCGGCGCGAGTCGACGGGGCTGGCCCGTTCAAGCTCTTCCGTGAGCTGACGTTGCCGCACCTGCGCCGATTCATCGAACTGGGCACGATTCTCGGTGCCATCTACCTCGTCAACACGTTCGATGCCGTTTACATGATGACCTCGGGCGGACCGGGAGTGGCGTCGGCCAACCTGCCGTTCTACATCTACCAACGTGCCTTCCTCGGCTTCGACATCGGTCAGGCCGCGGCCATGGGCGTCGTCACCGTGGTGGCAACCATCATCCTCAGCACCCTGGCGCTGAGACTGATCTTCAAGAGCTTCAGCGCAAACGAGGAGGCGGCGTGATGAGTACGGCAACCACGAGCAAGAAGAAGGCCGTCACGCAGACCTCCGACGGCCAGCAGATTCGCAAGAAGAGCAGGCGGGGACCGGGCACGATCTGGTCGTTCGTCGCCTGGGTGGCCGGCATCGCTTTCTTCTTCCCGGTGCTCTGGATGGTGATCACCGGCTTCAAGCAGGAGGCCGACGCCTACTCCAACCCGCCGAAGCTGATCTTCACCCCCACGCTCGATCAGTACCGGGGCGTCCTCGAAAGTGGCATCGGCACCACGCTGCTGAACTCGGCGTTCGCGACGGTGGTCTCGACCATTTTCGTTCTGCTGCTGGGTGTTCCGGCGGCTTTCGCGCTGTCGTTGCGGCCGGTGAAGAAGACGCAGGACGTGTTGTTCTTCTTCATCTCCACCAAGATGTTGCCCGTCGTGGCCGTCATCGTTCCGCTGTACGTCATCGTCGGCGACATCGGCATGCTCGACAACATCTGGGCCCTGGTGGTTCTGTACACCGCGATGAATCTTCCGATCGCCGTGTGGATGATGCGCTCGTTCTTCATGGAGGTGCCGTCCGAACTGCTCGAAGCCGCCAGCATGGACGGAGCATCGCTGTGGACGTCGGTGCGCGAGGTGATCCTGCCGCTCGTGTCCCCGGGCATCGCGGCGACGTCACTGATCTGTGTGATCTTCTCGTGGAACGAGTTCTTCTTCGCCGTCAACCTCACTGCCGTTCAGGCCCAGACGATTCCGGTGTACCTCGTCGGATTCATCACCGGCCAGGGCCTGTACTGGGCCCAGCTCTCCGCCGCTGCGACGTTCGCAGCACTCCCCGTCGTCCTTGCCGGATGGTTCGCGCAGAACAAGCTCGTGCGCGGCCTGTCCTTCGGCGCCATCAAATAGGAGATTCTCTCATGGCTGCAATCACGTACAAGAAGGCATCCTGCGTCTACGAAGGTGCCGACTCGCTCGCCGTCGATTCCCTCGACCTCGACATCGAGGACGGTGAGTTCGTCGTCCTCGTCGGACCGTCCGGCTCCGGCAAGTCCACCGCCCTGCGCATGCTCGCCGGTCTCGAGGAGATCGACGGCGGCGCAATCGAAATCGGCGGCAAGAACATGGTGGGGGTTCCGTCCAAGGACCGCGACATCGCCATGGTGTTCCAGAACTACGCGCTCTACCCCAACAAGACCGTCGGGGAGAACATGGGCTTCGCACTCAAGATGCGTGGTGTCTCCCTCGAAGAGCGGACGAAGAAGGTGGCCGAGGCCGCGAAGGTTCTCGACCTCACCGAATACCTGGACCGCAAGCCCGGCAAGCTTTCGGGCGGTCAGCGTCAGCGAGTTGCCATGGGCCGCGCCATCGTTCGTGAGCCGCAGGTGTTCTGCATGGACGAACCGCTGTCCAACCTCGACGCGAAGCTGCGGGTGCAGACCCGTACGCAGATCGCAGCGTTGCAGCGTCGGCTCGGCACCACGACGGTCTACGTTACCCACGACCAGGTCGAGGCCATGACGATGGGCGATCGCGTCGCCGTGCTGCGCGGCGGCAAACTGCAGCAGTTCGCCTCTCCGACAGACCTGTACGACAATCCCGTCAACGCATTCGTCGCCGGATTCATCGGTTCCCCGGCCATGAATCTGATGACGGTTCCCATCGGGTCCGGCGGAGTGCAGATCGGCTCGTTCCTTCTTCCGCTGGAGCGTGACGAGCTGACCAAGCTCGCGAGCCTGGGCCTCGACAACGTCACTGTCGGGCTACGTCCGGAGCAGCTCGGCATCGTGCCGGGCGGCGGTGAAGGCTTCGAGGGCAGTGGTTTTGCAGGGAAGGTCGATCTCATCGAGGAACTCGGCAGCGAGTCCTACCTCTACGCGCACCTCGACGATCCGAAGGTCAAGGGACTCGACGGGGGACCGGTGTCGCTGGTTGCGCGGTCGGCCGTGCGTGCCCCGGCGAGAATCGGCGAGAGCATCGGCCTGACGCGTCTCGAGGGTTCGATCCATCTGTTCCACCCGGAAACGGGGGAGCGTATCTAGCGCTGACCGTAGGGGCTGCGACGGGCGAGGATCAGGGCAGTCAGGAGCGCGGCACCCCAGAGTAGGAAGATGCCGTCGAAGAACAGGTGCCCGTACTTGACGCTTCGGTTCTCGTCCGAGGCGATCAAGCCGATCACCGCTCCGATGAACGACGCTCCGCCCCACAGAATCAGCAGCATCGAGCCGGGCCAGGATATGCCGAGCACCAACTTCGGCAACCGGGTCCGGTTCTGTGCTGCCAGGCGCGGTCGGTTCATGTAGGCCAGAGCGGGAAGGATTGCCGCACCGAGTTTGACGAGCGCGAGCGCCAGCAGGGCAGTTCGGGCCGTCTGCGGGTCGCGCTCGACCCACTCCGTGGCGAAGGATCCGACGGTGTTCAGCATCCATCGGCCGCCCACCGCCCAGTAGCCGGAGAATCCTGCGTGGACGATTCCCAGTGCACATGCGATGGCGAAGTATCTGATGGCCACGCTGATCGAGGCTAGCCGATGTGGCACCCCCGTTCAGGGGTAGCGATGGTTTGTTCATCTCCCCTACGGTGTCGGTGATGGGCATCACAGGCGTAGGAGGAAGCATGGCCGACTCGGCATACACGGCGTTCAGGAACGCTCGAGATCTTCTGCTCGACGTCTACGGCGACTACGACCGTGCCGTAGCAACTTTCGAGTGGCCGTCGTTCGGCGAGACGTTCAACTGGGCTGTCGACTGGTTCGACGCGATCGCCCGGGGCAACGACGGCACTGCGCTGTGGATTGTCGAGGAGGACGGTAGCGAGGCCAAGTACAGCTTCGACGACATCGCGCGCCGCTCCGACCAGGTGGCCCGGTGGCTCGAGCAGCAGGGAATCGGCCGTGGGGACTCGGTGATTCTGATGCTCGGTAATCAGGTGGAACTGTGGGAGTCGATGCTGGCGGTGATGAAACTCGGCGCGGTGTTGATGCCGACGACCACCGCCATCGGATCGGCAGACCTCACCGACCGCGTGGTACGCGGCAACGCTCGCGCAGTGATCGTGAACCCCTCGGACACCGGCAAATTCGACGACGTGCCCGGGGACTACCTGCGGATCGCCACGTCGTCCTGTGATGGTTGGGTCGACTATGCCGAGGCGCGATCTGTCGAGGCCCGGCCGTTCGAGTCCGTCACTGCCCCTGATGACCGGTTGTTGATGTACTTCACCTCGGGGACGACCAGCAAGCCCAAGCTCGTCGAACACACGCAGATCTCCTATCCCGTCGGCCATCTGAGCACCATGTACTTCCTCGGGCTGCGTCCGGGCGACGTGCATTTGAACATCAGCTCGCCCGGTTGGGCCAAGCATGCGTGGAGTTGCTTCTTCGCGCCCTGGATTGCCGAAGCGACCATCTTCATCTACAACTACGGCAAATTCGACGCGAAAGCGCTGCTCGAGCAGATCCGCCGGGCCGAGGTGACGACATTCTGTGCGCCACCGACGGTGTGGCGCATGCTGATTCAAGCCGATCTGGCCGGCGGCGGTGGGTCGCTGCGTGAAGCGATCGGTGCCGGCGAGCCGCTCAATCCCGAGGTGATCTCCACGGTCCAGCGGGAATGGGGACTGAACATCCGCGACGGATTCGGGCAGACGGAAACCACTGCGCTGGTAGCCAATACGCCCGGGGCGGTACTGAAGTCCGGCTCCATGGGTAGGTCACTGCCGGGCGTGCCGGTCGTGATCGTCGACCCCACCACCGGTGCACTCGCCGACGAAGGCGAGATCTGCCTCGACCTGGCCCAGAATCCGTTCAACCTGATGACCGGCTATCTCGGTGACCCCGAACGCAATGCTGCTGTCATGGCCGACGGTTATTACCACACCGGCGACGTCGCATCGCGGGACTCCGAGGGCTACATCACCTACGTCGGCCGCACCGACGACGTGTTCAAGGCCTCCGATTACAAGATCTCCCCGTTCGAGCTCGAAAGCGTACTCATCGAACATCCCGCAGTGGCGGAAGCCGCCGTCGTGCCCGCCCCGGACGAGACGCGGCTGGCCGTCCCCAAGGCATACGTGGCATTGGCTGCAGGCTGGGAACCCAACGAGGACACGGCGTTCGAGATTCTGAAGTACGCCCGCGAGCACCTGGCACCGTTCCTGCGCGTTCGACGTATCGAGTTCTTCGAGCTACCGAAAACGATCTCCGGCAAGATCCGCCGAGTGGAATTGCGCGCCCGCGAGGACGCTGCCGTCGGGCCGTTGGAGGGGGAGTGGCGGGACGACCAGTTCCCGGCGCTGAAGAGGTGAGGTGGGTGTCCACTATTCGGTGGGGGAGGCTGAATCCCGTTGCTGAGGGTGAATTGTGGACACTGAGCTCAGTTGTGGGGCGGGTTCGGTTGGCATAGGTGGGGTGGGTGTCCACTATTCGGTGGGGGAGGCGGAATTCCGTTGCTGAGGGTGAATTGTGGACACTGAGCTCAGTTGTCCCAGAACCGTTCGAGGTGTGCGAGTACCTCTTCGGAGGCGGCCATCGTCGTCGCATGGTCGAATCCGCGAATGATGTGCAATTCGGAGTCGGGCACAAGAGCTGCGGCAGTTCGGGTGTCGCCCAGCCGGATTCGGTCTTCGCTGCCGACGTAGAACAGCGATGGCTGAGTGAAGTGCTGCAACACCTCGTCGGGTAGGCCGGAATCGGCGTCGGATGCCCGAATGTAGGCCGCCATGGCCTGGGCGTCGTTGGCGGAGAACACCGCTCGAGTCCCGGAGTCGATCGGAAACATACGGTGACTGCTCCACGCCTCGAGGAACCCCTCCATGCCACTCTGCTCCAACACGTCCGCGCACCCGGGGAAGAAGAGCCGATCGAACGCGCCTGCCTGAGCGCCGTGACTACCGCCGCCGACAGCCAGTGATCGCACACGGTCGGGGGTGGCGGCGGTCAACGCCAAACCGGCCCGGGCCCCGAACGAGTAACCGAGATAGTCCACAGCGGACACGCCCACCGCGTCCAGCACCGCCGTCAGATCGCCGACGATGTTGGTCATCGCGTATGCGTCGGGAGTATGCGGCTTGTCGCTGCGGCCGTGCCCGCGACTGTCGATCAGAATGAGCTGTCGACTTCCGCGCAACGCCTTCACGTATCCGAACGTCCGCCAGATCGTGTGCGTCAGAAAACTGCCGTGCACCATCAACAGCGGCGGTCCCGATCCCACCACTGTGTATGCAATCTGCGTTCCATCGCTTGCATTCGAGGCGTACTCCACCTTCCGATTCTGACCCTGGGAGTCCACTCAACGTGACATCGACCCCCGAAAAGGCCACCAAATGTCACATTGACTCCCGAGGGGTGGCCGGTCGTCCACCGAATTCTTCGACGGGTGCGTCCAGTTCTATGGTGCGAGTGGGCCCGATCGCATCGAGGAACGGGCGATCATGGCTCGCGATGATCAACGCACCCTGGAACGTCTCGAGTGCATCGATGAGGTGTTGGCGGCTGGTGATGTCGAGGTTGTTGGTCGGCTCGTCCAACATCAGTAGTTTCGGAGCAGGCTCGGCGAGCAGGATTCGTGCCAGTGCCGCGCGGAGTCGTTCTCCACCGGAGAGGGTGCCGACGATGGCGTCGGCGTCGGATCCACGGAACAGGAAGCGGGCGAGTTGTCCGCGGATCTGTTCTGCTGTGGCGTGTGGTGCCACGTCGGCTACGTTCTCGGCGACGGTACGAGCTTCGTCGAAGACGTCGAGGCGCTGCGGCAGATACTTCCACGGCACCGCTGCCCCGGCGGCGTCCAAGGCCCGCAACAGTGTGGTCTTGCCACTGCCGTTCGGCCCGATCAGGGCGATGCGCTCGGGACCGACGACAGTTGCCTCTTCGTGGGTCAGAACCACCTGTCCAGGATGGACTTTCGTCGCCGGCAGGTCGACGCGTATCTCGCGGTCGTCGCGTAAAAGATCCTCGGCGGCCTCCAGCGATGATCGGGCGTCGTCGACGCGATCGCGTTGGGTCCCTTGCAGTTTGCCGGCCGATTCCTGAGCGGCCCGCTTACGTCGGCCTGCAAGTATCGGCGGCACGCGCTTGCGCTCCTCCATCTTCTTCCCGTATCGCACTCGGCGATCGACTTTCGTTCTGGTCTCGATCAATTCGCGTTCCTGTTTGCGAACATCGTTCTTGGCGTCGCGCACGGTGGCACGTGCAGCGTCCTGCTCGGTGTCGATGACCGACCGGTAGTGCTGGTAATTGCCGCCGAACATGCGTAACCGCGAAACCCCGTTTCGTTCGGCCCGCACCTCGGCGATGGACTCGACGCGTTCGAGCAGCTCGAGGTCGTGAGTGCAGACGATCAGCACGCCCGCGTAGCCGTCGATGGCCGTGTACAGCCGTTCTCGCGCAACCTGATCGAGGTTGTTGGTGGGCTCGTCCAGCAGCAGTACGTCAGGCTCGGCCAGTAGCTCCGCAGTGAGAGCGAGCAGCATGGCCTCGCCGCCGGACAGGGTGCCGACCGCTCGATCCAGGTCGTCGAGGGAGCCGACGATGGCACCGAGTCCGAGTTTGTCCAGTAGCGCGAGTGCTCGCTCCTCGGCGTCCCAGGAAGACCCGACGATCGCAAAATCGTCCTCGGTCGACGTCCCGGATTCGATGCGGTGCAGGGCTTCTCGGACCGAGTCGATGGCCAGTGCCGAGTCCACCGGGAGCGTGGGATCGAGTGTGACGTCCTGACGTAGATGGCCCAGCGCACCGGGAATCGAGATGGACCCTCGTTGCGGCGTCAACTCCCCGGCGAGCAATCGCAGGAGTGTCGACTTACCGGCACCGTTGGATCCGATGAGACCTGTTGTACCGCTGGGAAAAGTGGCGGACAACGCGTCGAACACGGGGTCCCCGTCGGGCCAGGAGAACGTCAGGTTCGAGACAGAATGGGAGGATGAATGAGGCATGGATGCTCCAAAGGTGTGCTTGCGGACGATCTGCAGGCGTCTAGAACCTTTGGAAGAGCAATGGCCTCTCCGATTCCGTTGGCGACAGGGCAAGGGCCACGGTAGCCCCGAACCAGGCCGGTGCGCAATCGAATTAGAGCGTCGGACCCTTCTTGCGGAGCTCGTCGACCGATTCCATAGCTCCGCGGAGCTCGTCCAGCCACTCCTGCGTGTGTTCGCCTACCAACTTCACAGCCCAGGCCAACGCGTCCGCGCGGGAGCGAGCGACGCCGGCGTCGACGAGGGTATCGAGGACGCGACGCTCGGGCTGACGCAGCCGGGTCATGACCGGAACAGCCAGGTGGGTGAACAGGACGACCTCGGAGTCGGTCCTTACTCCCCAAGCGACCTTGCGGCCGTAGCGCTTCTCGGCTTCGGCGGCAATCTGCATGCGATCGCCGCGAGTCGCCTCCCGAAAGCGAGCGATGCGGCCCTCGACGGCGGCGGGTGAAGTGTCCGGCTCGGTGGGCAGGGTGCCGACTACGACGATCTCTTCGCGGTCGACCTCGATGGACGCGTCGCCGTCGAACCAATTCTCTGGGAGCCTGCCGCCGAACCAGTCGGCTGCGTCGGCGGCGTTGGGAACGTCTGCGTGTTGCCAGCCGCCGGGGCGGCCGAACGAGCGTCCGTTGGGTTTCATGAGGTCTCCTCCGAAAGAAGTAATAGTTATTACATGATTACACCAACATACGCATTCGCGCTACCATCGGTTCGTCGGTGGCCTGAGGCATGATCGACGTCGTGCGCACATCGAGAAGATCGACGAGGTCGGCCGTCATCCTGACCGTCCTGGCGCTGGTGCTCGTTGCCTGTGGTCAGAGCGGGCCGAATCAGCCGCAGACCGTCGCCGAGCAGTTCGCGGCCGCGGTCAACAGCGCGAACATCGACCAGGCTGCGGCGTTGACCACTGATCCGGCGGGCGCAACGGCGGCGCTCACCGAGCTGTACGACGGGCTCTCGGGCGGCGGAACGGTGACGGCCACGCCTGATTTCCAGGCGGTCGACGCCGACGAGGATGCAGGCACGTTCGCCTTGGACGCCGCCTGGCGCTTCTCGACCACCACCGACGGCACCGCCGAACCGGACGGTGAACCGAAGGAGTGGAACTACACGACCTCGGGGACTGCGTCCGAGACCCAGCAGGGGTGGAAGATCGCCTGGGACCCGGCCATGTTGGTACCCGGGGTCACTGCGGATTCGTCCGTACGATTCACCCCGACCGACGCACTCGTCGCACCGCGCATCTTCGACGGCAACGGCGTCGAGCTGATGTCGCAACAGGTGGTCACCCTTGTCAACGTCGACGCGACGGCCGATGCCGTGGCGGTCGCAAACCTCGTCGGATCCGTCGTTCCGGGCATTACAGCAGAGTCGGTCACTGCGACTGTTGCTGCTGCGCAGGGCAGTTCGGCGACGATTGTCACCCTCCGGCAGGCCGATATCGATCCCATCGGTGCCCAGCTCGCGACCGTCCCCGGAGTCACTCTCGCGCCCCAGACGCGGCTGCTCGCCACCGATCGGAATCTCGTCTCACCGGTGCTCAGCGATTTCACGACGCTGTGGGAGCAGGAGCAGGCGGCCAATCGCGGATGGGCCGTTCAGGCCGTCGCAGCCGATGGTGCCGTCACGCAGCTCGCCGGACGCGATGCGGGGACAGGTGACGATATCGCCACCACTCTGGACTCGGCTCTGCAGTTGAAGGCCGAGAATGCCTTGGCGTCGATACCGCAGCAGGCCGCCATCGTCGCGCTTCGTCCCTCGACGGGCGAGGTTCTCGCCGTAGCGCAGAACGCTGCCGCCGATGCCGAGGGTCCGATTGCGCTGACCGGGCTGTACCCGCCCGGGTCCACCTTCAAGACGATCACCACCTCGGCTGCGCTGCAATCCGGTGCCGTCACTCCCGACACGGTTCTGCCGTGCCCGGCGACGGAGAACATCGAGGGCAGGCAGATACCGAACGACGACAATTTCGAGCTCGGCGATGTGCCACTGCGTACTGCCTTCGCGAAATCGTGCAACACCACGATGGGCCGGCTCGGCGTTGCTCTACCGCCGAACGGACTGACCGACGCGGCAGCACAGTACGGCCTCGGCGTCGACTACGTCACCGCCGGCTTGACGACCGTCACCGGTTCGGTGCCGTCGGCCGACACTCCGGCGCAACGCGTCGAATCCGCTATCGGCCAAGGGCAGGTGACCGCGTCACCGTTCGGAATGGCGCTGGTGGCGTCGTCGATCGCCAACAACGGCCTGCTGCCGCCGACTGTCGTTCAGGGAGAGCCGGGCGTTGCCAACATGCAGCCGGCAGCGGTGAACCCGCAGGTCACCGAGCAGCTCGAGTCCATGATGCGCGAGACCATCACCGGTGGCACGGCTACGGCGCTGGGCGACATTCCCGGCTTGCTCGGTAAGACCGGCACCGCCGAATTCGGGCCGAACAACGAGGGGGCGCACGGCTGGTTCGTCGGCATCTCGGGTGATCTTGCGTTCGCGGTCTTCGTGAACGACGCGGGTAGTTCGTCCCCTGCCATCGAGGCTGCGGGTCGTTTTCTGAGGTAGCAAACTGCGGTACACCGACCACGGCGTATCCCAATCGTGACCGGCTCGTATGAATCCCGTGCTTGTTACTCGTGTGACTACAGTGAATATTGTGACTCATGAGTTCTATGAGTCGTGTTCGTCGGGGTCCGCGCAAGGTTCGCGGTCGCTACCTCGTCGCCGTCGCAGCATCGGCGACACTGACGGTCTCGGCAGTGTTCTGGATGGTCGATCGCCCACCGAGCGAGGCCGAGGTGCTGGTCTCGAAATTCGTCGACGCCCTGGACAACCGTGATGTCGCGGCCGCAGCCGCGTTGACGACCTACCCGAATGCCGCGACGGCCGCGTTGAATCAGATGTTCGACGGGCTGTCGGCCGGCGGCACGTCGACCGGTGATTTCGACCTGACTCAATACATGGACCTCTCCGAGGAGAGCGGCTTCTTCACTCTCGCGTCCGCGTGGAACTTCGGCGAGGGCAAGGATTGGAAGTACAACGCCCAGGGCTCGACCAAGAAGCTCAGCGTCGGCTGGCGCATCGCGTGGGATCCGGCCACCCTCGTGCCCGATATGACCTCGGGCGGCTCGGTTCGCTACACCCGCACCGACGCTGCGCCGCCGCTGATCTTCGACGCCGCGAACAACGTGCTCATGAGTGAGCGGACCATCAATGCCATTTCGCTCGACCCGGCGCAGATGAGTGATCCGGTTGCGTCCACTACTCAGCTCGCCGACGTCATCGATGTCGTCGCGCCGCTCATCACCTCCGAATCGATGCTCACCGAACTGAATTCGGCCGGCGGCGCGCCGATCACCGCAGTGACTCTGCGCGACGACGACTTCGCTGTCCTCGAGGACGACCTGCGCGCCGTGCCGGGAGTGGTTGTTTCCCCGGAGCCCAAGCTCATCGTCGACGATCGTCGAATCACATCCCCGGTGCTCGATTCGCTGCGTTCCGCTTGGCAGGCCGGGCGTGACGCGACCGCAGGTTGGGCCGTCGACACTTACACGATCGACGGAACGGGTGAACGACGCGTCGGCTTCCAGGGACCCGGCGGCCCGGACCTGCACGCGACACTCGACCCTCGCGTTCAGTTGGCCGCCGAGAATGCCGTTGTGATGGCGGGGACGTCGGCGTCGATTGTCGCGCTGTCCACCTCGACCGGTGCGATTCTGGCTGCCGCACAGAACAGTTACGCGAACGAGCAGGGCGACGTCGTGTTCGCGGGCTCCTACCCGGCCGGCACCGCCTCCGAGTTGGTGACAGCAGTGCAGTCCGATCGCGGTGACGACAGCGCCGAGGATGCGGCTGCGCGGCTGGGTCTCGGGATCAGCTACTCCATGCCCGGGCTCGATGCCTACACCGGAGCTCCCGCCGACAGTCGCAGCGCGATCGACGGCATCAGGACCGTGTCCACGAACTCCGGAAGCGAGGCGACGGTGACGCCGTTCGGGCTCGCGCAAATGGCGGCCGCGATCTCCCGCGGCAGCGCTCCGGTTCCGACGATCGTCGCCGGTCAGACTGCCGTTGCGAATCGGGAGTCCCAGGCCATTGGGTCGGATGCGGCAAACCGGTTGCGCGGCATACTCGCCGACTCGTCGAGCAGCAGTGGTCTCGATACGTTCGACGGTGTGCAGGGATTCGCCGGGGAGAGTGGCGACGATCGCTTCGTGCTCGCCACCAGTGGTGACGTCGCGTTCGCGGTGTACATCGAGGACGCGGACGGCGGAGATCAGGCAGTGCGCATGACGAGCCGGTTGTTGCAGGAGATGGCGAACCCCGTCGAATAAGCATGATCGTTAGGCACGGTAGTTTTATTCGGTGACTGTGCTCGATTTCGGACTTCTGGTGGTGGCCGGGTTCTTCGCCGGCCTCATCGGGTTCGTCACCGGGCTCGCGTCGCTCGTGTCCTATCCCGCGTTGTTGGCGGTGGGTCTGCCGCCGGTGTCGGCAAACGTGACGAATACGGTGGCGTTGGTTGCGGCCGGGGTCGGTGCAACAGCGAGTTCGTCGGCCGAACTGGCCAAGGACGGCAAACAGCTCGTTCGATATGCGATCTACTCGGCTCTGGGCGGAAGCACCGGTGCGATTCTGTTGCTGGTCACCCCGGACGGTTCGTTCGAGGCGGTGGTGCCGTTCTTGGTGGCGATGGCGGCCATCGCCCTGCTGCTGCAGCCCAAGATCCGAAAGCTGTCGGGCGACAGGCAGTTTCCGACGCTCTACCCTCTCGCACTGTTCGCCGTGGCGATCTACGGTGGCTACTTCGGTGCCGGAGCAGGCGTCATCTTCCTCGCGCTGGCGTTGATCTGCACCGCAGACACCTTTTGGCGTGCAAGCGTTCTGAAGAGCTTCTTCCTCGGCATCGCCAATCTCATTGCCGCCATCATCTTCTCGTTCTCGGGCCAGGTGAATTGGCTGGCCGCTCTTGCACTGGCGATCGGCTGTTTCGCCGGAGGTGCGTGCGGACCCCCGACCGTCAAGGTGATCTCGCCGATCGTGCTTCGAGTCGGCGTCGGAATTCTCGGGCTCGGTCTCGCCGGATGGTTGGGGTATCAGGCCTTCGGCTGAGTGACCCCTTCGCGACGCTGCAGTGGTGAGTCCGACCCAGAACGAGTCACCGTCGTGGTGATGCCCCCCTCGGCGAAGCGCACCAAGGCGTTGTGGCGTTCGTCCATATCGCGAGCATGCATACGGCCCTGGGTGAGACTGTCGAGCCGGAGGTTGTTGGAGTAGGTGTGCATCGCGGCGGCCACCAGATGCAGGTATGCGTCGTGGATCGCCACTTCGGTCGCTTCTGGGAACAGTGCGCTCATGATGGTCATGAAGTCGGTGGCGATGGCGTTGAAGTCGTCGACGATCAGACGCCCGATAGGATTCCCGGAGTTGGAGAGTTGGGCGATGAGCCGAAAGTAGTTGTCCCACCCGGGATCACCGGCACGAGCGCGCATCGGTTCGATGAATGCATCGATCAGCGCGCGAAGACGTTTCGCCCGGCTTCCACGCGTGGGCAGCGCCGCCAGGTGGACGCGCCGATCCTCGTTGAGGGGGCGGATGCGTCGCGCCAGCACGGCCTGGAACAGTCCCTCTTTGCCCCCGAACTGCTCACTGACCGACGCCAAGCGGGTGTGTGCGCTGTCGGTGATATCGCGGACACCGACGCCGAAGTAGCCGCGGTCGGCGAACAGTTCCTCGGCTGCGTCGAGCAACCGAGTCCGTAGTTCGGCGCGGTTGGCCTCCCGTTTCGAGCGAGCAGGCGGGTCCTCGGGGGTAGGAAACGTCACGAACCGAGTATGACGTGGCTTATGGTGCCGATCCCGTCGATGCTGAGTTCGACGGTGGACCCGGATGTCAGCCAGTGCCCGGATTCCATTCCGCTTCCGCCGGGCAAGGTGCCGGTGGCGAACAACTCGCCGGGTCGGAGTACCTCACTGCGGGAGGCGTGCGCCAGGACGTCCCCGATGCTGTGTTGCATACCGGCACTCGACACTGTGGACACGGTGGTGCCGTCGATCACGACCGTCCCACGCAAGGAGTCGATGGCAGGCAGTATCTCGTCGGCGGTGACGGCCACCTCGGAGAGTGAGGTCGCGAAGTGCTTGGACTTCTGTGGTCCGAATCCGCTGACCATCTCGGAGCGCTGGACATCGCGGGCGCTGAAGTCGTTGAGAACGACGAACGCGCCGATGGCATCGCGAGCCTCGTCTGGGGTGGCGTCGAACAAGGGCCGTGCCAGGACGAATCCGATTTCGAGTTCGTAGTCGAGCGCTCGTGAGTAGGAGGGCGCTGCGATCGCAGTCCCGGAGGGAACGAAGGTGAGCGCGTTCGACATGTAGTAGATCGGTTGCGTGTAGAACAGGGGCTTGGGGCGCAGCAGAGGAAAAGTGCGTCGAGTGAGCGCTTCGACAGCGGCGACGGCCTTCGCCTGCTTCGGATGGAAGCGCTGAATCAGTCCTCGGCTTGCGTCGAGAACGTGTTGTTCGTAAAGCATGAAGTCTCGAAACGAGGCCGGCTGGAACGGCAGCACCAGCTCACTGTGCTCGAGGTGTTCATCGGCGCGAGCAAGTTCCCACTCGGGATCGAAAACCCGCCCGCCCAGCGCCGACCGGTCGAGTGTCGTTTGCCAGGACTCACCTGTAGTCGAGGTCTGCACCTGCAGCCCGTCGGCCGTCCGTATCCGTCGCAGTTTCATCGCGTGATTCCTTTCGAAGACGGAACGAGTGTTCCGCGCAGCGCGGTTCGATGTTAGCGTCGGAACGATCGTTCCGAAAGGGTGGGATGTCACCGCGCACGAAGTAGGACCCAGGACAGCGTCGACCTCGCCGACGCCGCCCCGAACGGCTTGCGTCAGATCAGTTGTGCGTCGGCTTCTCGGGGGACACCGCAACAACCACCGGTCGACGGGGCGTCGGGCTCGTCGAACAGCCCTGCGCCACCGCATACTCCCGTGTCGGGCAACGTCAGCTCCACCTTCCGCGCGCCCTCGTGGTCGCCTGCGAGTTCGGCTGCGATGCTGCGAACCTGCTCGTATCCGGTCATCGCCAGGAATGTCGGTGCGCGGCCGTAGCTCTTCATTCCCACCAGGTACAGGCTCGGTTCGGGCTGGGTGAGTTCCTCGACGCCGTGTGGTGACACCGATCCGCACGAATGCATGTTGGGGTCGACCAACTCCGCGACGAACTTCGGTGCCTGCAGGGTGGGGTCGAGATCGAGGCGAACCTCGGACAGCCAGGACAGATCGGGGCGGAACCCGGTGAGTGCGACGACGCGATCGACGTTGTCGATGCGGGCACCGGTGTCGCCGATCAGCTCGAGCCGATCACCCTTCGTCGCAACGGTTTCGGTGCGGAAGCCGGAGGCCACGGTGAGGAAGCCGTCGTCGACCGCCTTCTTGGCGCGCTGACCGAGAGCGCCGCGAGCGGCGAGTTCGTCCGCTTCCCCGCCGCCGAAGACCTCTGCGGTGACGCCTCGACGCACGGCCCAGGTGAGCGTCGTACCTGGCTCCTCCGCGGCGAGCTCGGCGAAGGTGATGATCGCGGTCAGAGCGGAGTGGCCGCTACCGGCGATGACGACGTGCTTGCCTGAGAATGCCGATCGAGTCGCCGGGTCGGCCAAGTCGGGTACCCGGTAGTCGATCCGGTCTGCGGCGGCCTTCTCGCCGATCGCCGGAAGTCCCTCGCTGCCCAGTGGATTCGGTGATCCCCAGGTGCCCGACGCGTCGACGACCGCGCGGGCGAGGACGCGTTCCTCGCTGCCGTCGGAGTGGCGGATGTGCACCGACAGCGGTTCGGTGTCGCGGCCGGCGTCGACCACCCGGTCGCGTCCACGGCGGGCTACACCGACCACCTCGGAATCGACTCGAACGGCATCGCCGAGAACGGCGGCCAGGGGTGCGAGATACTGCTCCACCCATTCGCGTCCGGTGGCGTAGGTGTCACCGTCCGGTCCAGTCCAGCCGGTGGGTTCGAGCAGACGGGCGGCAGCGGGGTCGACGACCTCGGACCACGGGGAGAACAGGCGAACGTGATTCCACTCGGACACTGTCGATCCGGCCGACGGTTCGCGTTCGAGAACGACTACTTCGGAACCGGTTTCGGTCAGATGTGCAGCGGCGGCCAGGCCGATGGGCCCTGCTCCGACCACCACTACGGGGTATGTGTTCATGGCTGATCTACCCTTCTTCTTCGAATGACAGTGTCAACGGCTGCACGCGCTGTGCGGCCGACACCGATGAGCGTTGCCGACGCCGGGCCGGTCCAGTCGCCGTAGCCGAGAAAAAGCAGGTTCGGCTCGTCTCGAACATGGTTGCCGTCCAGCACGATTCCCGACCCGTCGGTGTGCAGGTGCAGTGGCCGCAAATGATGCAGAGCGGAGCGAAAACCGGTGCACCACAGGATCACATCCAGCTCTTCCGTCGTCCGTCCGTCGGTGACGCCGTCGGCTGTGATTGCGGTGAACATCGGCCGAGCATGCAGAACCCCGCGATCCCGTGCCTCTTTCACCGGCGGGACCATCACGATGTCTCCCAGACCGGCAACCCCGCCGGAGTCCGCTTCGCCGTCGGCAAGAGCACGAGCCCGATCGCTGGCGACATCGAACAGCACTCGGCCGTCGACATCGTCGGGTAGAAATCTGGGCTCACGGTTGGTGTACCACAACGTTTCTGCCACGGTGGAGATCTCGGCAAGGATTTGCGCAGCCGAGTTCCCGCCACCGACGATGCCCACGCGCTTGCCTGCGAACAGATCGGGCGTCCGGTAGTCGGCAGCGTGCAGTTGCGTTCCCGAGAACTCTCGGACACCGGGGTAGCTGGGCCAGAACGGTCGCGACCATGTCCCGGTGGCATTCATTACCGTTGTGGCGCAATATGAGTCACCGTCGGTATCCACTCGGTAGCCGCCGGGCGTACGGTGCACCGACCGCACCTCGACCGGCCTGCGCACCGGCAACTCGTACTTCTTCTCGTATGCCCGCAGGTAGTCCACGACGTGCGAAGCCGGAGGAAACCCGTTGGGCCACGAAGGCATCGGCCAACCGGGTAGTCGTGAGTGTTCGGCCGGCGAGAACAGGTGCAGCGACGGCCAGTAGTCCTGCCAGGAGCCTCCGGCATGGGTCTGGTTGTCGAGGATGACGAAGTCGAGCCCGGCTCGTCGCAGGTAGTAACCGGCGGCCAGTCCTGCCTGACCGCCGCCGATCACCACTACCTCCGAACTCATACGACTCAACCGTCGGTGCCGCGCAATCGAGATGCGAGTTTCTCCACACGAGCGGCGATGTCGTCGCGCACCAGACGCATCCGTTCGATCCCGTCGATACCGCGTTCGGACGGCTCGTCGGTGTTCCAGTTCTCGAAGGTGGGACCGTCGATGGGATCGACCTTCGCCTCGCTCCCCAGGGTGATCACGTAGTCGATGCGCGACAACAACTCCGGGTCGATCGACTTCGGCTGTTCACCGGACAGGTCGACTCCGACTTCGAGGAGGGCCTCGGCCGAGAGTGCATTGACCGTTCCGCTCGGCTTTGTTCCCGCCGAGTGCACCTCCACCGAATCGCCGACAGCCTTGCGCATCAGACCGGCCGCCATCTGCGACTTGCCGCCGTTCTTGACGCAGACGAACAGCACGCTGGGTGTCGTCATGACGCCGAACTTTGCTTCGCTGGAACCAGTTCGGCGATCAACTCTTCGATTCGACCTTTGATCTCGTCGCGAATCGGACGGACCGCCTCGACGCCTTTGCCTGCCGGATCGGCCAGTGCCCAGTCGCGATAGCTCACTCCCGGGAACACCGGGCACGCGTCCCCGCAGCCCATGGTGATCACGACATCGGACGTCTCGACGGCCTCCGGGGTCAGAATTTTCGGTGACTGCGAGGAAATGTCGATGCCGAGTTCGGCCATGGCTTCGACCGCCGCGGAGTTGATGGTGTCCGCGGGAGCGCTGCCGGCGGAGCGCACCTCGATGGTGTCACCGGCGAGGTGGGTCAGAAATCCGGCGGCCATCTGAGATCGGCCGGCGTTGTGGACACAGACGAAGAGAACGCTGGGGGTGTGGTTCATCAGAACGCCTTTGTCGTTGTGGTGTTGGGAGAGAAGCGCTTACGGAGAGCGAGTGAGACGTAGACGAGCCCGACCAGCACCGGCACCTCGATGAGTGGTCCGACGACTCCGGCGAGGGCTTGCCCGGATGTCGCGCCGTACGTCGCGATGGCGACGGCGATCGCCAACTCGAAGTTGTTGCCTGCAGCGGTGAACGCGAGGGTGGTCGTGCGTTCGTAGCCCAGACCCATCGCAGCACCGAGGGCGTAACCGCCGCCCCACATCACCGCGAAGTACACCAGCAGTGGCAGCGCGATACGCACCACGTCGAACGGCTGTGACGTGATCTGATCACCCTGCAGCGCAAAGAGAATGACGATGGTGAAGAGCAGGCCATAGAGGGCCCACGGGGCGATCCTGGGGATGAACTTCTCCTCGTACCATGCGCGGCCCTTGGCGCGTTCGCCGAAGAAGCGAGAGGCGAATCCGGCGATCAGTGGGATGCCGAGGAAGATGAGGACCGACTTGGCGATCTGCCACGGCGACGCCTCGATCGTCGTCTGGTCCAGGCCCAACCATCCGGGCAGTACCGAGAGGTAGAACCATCCGAGGATCGCGAACATGAACACCTGGAACACCGAGTTGATCGCCACCAGGACCGCAGCGGCTTCGCGGTCTCCGCACGCGAGGTCGTTCCAGATGATGACCATCGCAATGCATCGAGCCAGTCCGACGATGATCAGGCCGGTTCGGTATTCGGGGAGGTCGGGCAGGAAAAGCCATGCGAGAGCGAACATCAGGGCCGGACCGAGGACCCAGTTGAGCACCAGCGAGCCGATCAGCAGTCGCTTGTCTCCGGTGACGGTGTCGAGCCGGTCGTAGCGCACCTTGGCGAGTACCGGATACATCATGATGAGCAACCCGATGGCTATCGGAAGCGAGACGCCGTCGATGGAGATGGTGGACAGCGCGTCGTCCATTCCGGGGATCAAGCGTCCCAGGAGCAGACCCACGACCATCGCCACGCCGATCCACACGGGCAGGAACCGGTCGAGAGTGGAGAGCTTGCCGACGACGGCAGTATCGGTTGTCGTACTCATGCCATGACCTCCGTTGATTCTGCAGCGTTCAGCACTGCGGAAAGTTGCTGCAGGGCTGCGGGAATCACCGAGTAGTAGACCCACGTGCCGCGTCGTTCGCAGTCGAGCAGGCCTGCCTCGCGCAAGACCTTGAGGTGATGAGAGATCGTGGGCTGGGACAGGTCGAATGCGGGGGAGATGTCACACACGCATGCTTCCCCGCCGGCGTGACTGGCGACGAGGCTGAGCAGCCGCAGTCGGACGGGATCTCCTAGCGCTTTGAACATGCGGGCGAAATCTCCGGCCCAGTCCGCGGTGAGGGGCTCACGGGTCAGCGGTGAGCAGCATTCACCGTCGACAGGTAGGTCTTGATTCGACATTTGTCTATATTGACGGCTACCGAATCAGGCGTCAAATGAACAGTCGCCGAATCCGACCGACACGGTAGAGGATGCCGATCAACACCACGACGGTTCCGATTGCGATCGACGACACCGGCAACGTCCCGATCAGCACCACACACCCTATGCTGCCGACGATCTGCAGAACCTTGGGATATCGCCGGTTCTCGGTGTTCTGGGTATAGGCACTTACGTTCGCCACCAGGTAATACAGCAACACTCCGAACGACGAGAAGCCGATGGCACCCCGCAGATCCACCAGCAGAATCAGGATGCAGACGATCGCTGCCAGAGTGATCTCGGCCCGGTGGGGGACCGAGTAGCGGGTATGGACCGCGGTCAGATACGACGGCAGATCGCCGTGACGGGCCATCGCCAGCGACGTACGACCGATGCCGGCGATCAATGCGAGGAGGGCACCCAGCGCGGCCATCGCCGCACCGATGCGCATCAGGGGCGACGCCCACGAATGGCCCGACACCGCGACGAGATCGACCAGTGGGGCAGACGACGAGGCAAGAAGATCGGGGCCGAGAACCGACAGCAGTGTCAGCGCGAACACCGCGTAGACCAGCAACGCGATACCGAGAGCGGACACGATGGCACGCGGAATGGTCCGCTCGGGTCGAATGACCTCCTCGCCCAGGGTCGCAATGCGCGCATAACCGGCGAAGGCAAAGAACAGGAGGCCGGCCGCCTGGAGAATGCCGTACCACCCGTCTGCGGTGAAGGAGCCGAGTCCGGTGATGGGCGGCTCGGACGTGCCGGTGAGGCCGAGTACCACTCCGACGATGAGGACGGTCAGCACAGCGGCGACCAGGATTTTCGTCAGCGTCGCGGTGCGAGTGATGCCGAAGTAGTTCACCGCGGTCAGGGCCGTAATAGCAAGGACTGCAACGAGTTCGGTGTACCCGGCTGGGGCGACATAGGCCGCGAACACCAACGCCATGGCCACCGAGCTCGCAGTCTTGCCGATGACGAAGCTCCACCCGGCGAGAAAGCCCGGCCACTCGCCGAGCCGCTCACGGCCGTAGACGTACGTGCCGCCCGACGTCGGATACTGAGCGGCGAGCTGAGCAGACGAGGTGGCGTTGCAGAACGCCACGACCGCGGCGATGCCAAGACCGATGAGCAGGCCCGCACCTGCTGCCGCCGACGCGGGGGCGAACGACGCGAACACTCCGGCTCCGACCATCGAGCCGACGCCGATGACGACGGCGTCGAACAGTCCGAGTCGACGGGCAAGCGGCTGTGTCACGGCCGAAGTCGGTTCTCGTTCACGGCGACAACTGTAGAGGTACAGCCGGACCGAGAGCAGGTGCGGCTTGTTCCTTCCGATGGCGAGGGCCGGACACCGAAGGGGCGGACGGCATCACTTTCGATGCAGTCCACCCCTTCGGTCGCTGTCCCCCGAAAGCATGGTCGGAACCTATCCTGACCCGCCGACAAACCGTCGATCACATGATCGGGGTATGCCTACTCCTTCTGCTGGTACACGTCCGGAATTCCGTCGTGGTCGTCGTCGCGGGTTTCCTCGATGTGGATGTCGCGGTATGCCTTGTTGCGGGTGCGCAGGATGACTGCGGCCAGTGAGGCCGCGATGATGGAACCGGTGAGCACACCCACCTTGACGTGGTCGTCGCGCTCGGTTCCTTCACCGAAGGCTAGGTCGCCGATCAGCAGCGACACCGTGAATCCGATACCCGCGAGCATGGCAACGCCGAAGACGTCGAGCCACTTCAGCCCGGCGTCGAGGGTGGCCCGGGTGAATCGGGATACGAGATACGTGGTGCCGAAGATGCCGATTGCCTTACCGACGACAAGGCCGGCAATGATGCCGATGGCGATCGGATCGGTCAGGGCGCTGGCCAGGCCGGAGAACCCGCCGACGGTCACGCCGGCTGCACAGAAAGCGAAGATCGGCACCGCGATACCTGCAGAGATGGGCCGAATCTTGTGCTCGAAGTGCTCGGCAAGCCCCGGTCCAGCCTCGGGGCCGCCATTGGCCTTGCTGCGCAGCACCGGAACGGCGAAGCCGAGGAGAACACCCGCGACCGTCGCGTGGACGCCGGACTCGTGCATCAACACCCATGTCACGACCGCCAGCGGGATGAGGATCCACCACGAGCGGACACGCATCTGCACGGCGACGGCGAACAGGGCCAGCGGAATCAGTGTGAGGCCGAGCGCGATGAAGTTGATGTCGTCGGTGTAGAAGATGGCGATGACGCTGACGGCCAGAAGGTCGTCCACCACGGCCAACGTCAGCAGGAACGTCCGGAGCGAGGTCGGTAAGTGGGTGCTGATGACGGCCAGGACCGCGACGGCGAACGCGATGTCGGTTGCGGTGGGGATCGCCCAGCCGAGCAGAGCGCCGTCCCCGGTGCCCAGGTTGATCAACACGAAAATGATTGCGGGAACTGCCATTCCGCCGACAGCCGCGGCAACCGGGAGAGCTGCGCGTGCGGGATCGCGAAGATCGCCCGCGACGAATTCACGCTTGAGTTCGAGTCCGACCACGAAGAAGAAGATCGCCAACAGCCCGTCGGCCGCCCATGTCGAGAGGGTCAGATCGAGGTGCAGTGCAGAGGGGCCGACCCGGGTATCCATCAGCGAGTCGTAGGCCGCGGACCACGGAGAGTTGGCCCAGATCAATGCGACCAGGGTGGCGACGAGCAGTAGTGCGCCGCCCACCGTCTCTTTGCGCAGGATCTGCGCGACGCGGTCTGCCTCGGACCAGGAACCGCGCGAGAACAGCGGCAATCGCGTCTTGGGGGTTGATGAATCTGTCACTGTGACAGCGCCTTTCGGTAGCTTCGTCGAGCTGCGAGCCAACCAGAGGTCGGGCAGTTGACGCGCAGCACAGAGTTGTTGCCGACCAGACTTCCCGGCGCACCGTAGACGATCCTATCGCGCCGAGGGCGTTCTCGACGAACTCGCAGTCAGCGGACGCTGGGCACGAATCGGGCGAGCGCACGCCAGCCCAACAGCAACACTGCGGTGGACAACGTCGCGACGACGATGAAAGCTCCGGCCGTTCCCTGCCCGGTCAGTGCACGCAGCACCATGCCGACGGCGACGGTCATGACCCACACGATGATGCCCGTCGGGACGATCAGAAAAGCGTCGAACTTGTTGCGGTACAGGGCAAATGCAACGACCCAGCCGATGGCAGCACCGACGACGAACGGCCACGCGGTGTGGAACAGGCCGGATAGCGCAGTGGCCTCGGCATGGCTGCGTCGACCGATCGCAGCGAACAGCACGACCATCACCAGGTCGAGGACGGCAGCAACTATTGGGGAACGAAACTTCACGCGCACCACTGTAGACACCGACAACGAACGGCCCGTACCTGTGCGGGCGGGTTCTAACGATCCCCGCAACACCCTCGATTTGAGGGAGTTGCGGGGATCGTGGCATGTGCTGGGTTGAAGGTGCGGTTTTTCGAGGCGTTGGACCGTGAGGACGGGAATGTCAGCGCGGCCGCACGCTGTGTCGGGGTGAACCGGAACACTGCCTTCGGGTGGGTTCGTCAGGCGGGTGTGCAAGGGCGCGGAAAGAGCGGCCGGGCCGAGCATTCGGGTCGGGGACGATACGAGGAACTTCGCTCGTCGGGAATCTCGCGGCGCGAGGCTGCTCGGGAGGTCGGGGTCCACCTCCGGACCGCGCAGGACTGGGACGGGGGCATCCGCAAGATCGGTGGTGCGCGCCTGCACCCGGATGGTCGACGTATCGACTACAAAACCGGTATGACAACGTTCGTCACCGCTGCTCAGAGGCCGTCGCTGGCCCGCATCGAGTCCACACTGCACCCTCGGTATCTGACGGTGACCGACCGTGAACAGATCGCCGACCTGCGTCGAGCCGGGTGTTCGCTGCGTGAGATCGGACGCCGCCTCGGCCGGGCGGCCTCGACCGTCAAACGCGAGATCGACACCTACGGCATCGCCGACGAGTACCACCCGCACCGGGCACATCGGCTGTGGGCTATCTCGCGTGCCCGGCCGAAACCGGCGAAGCTGGTGGCACAGGGTTCGCTCCGGTCCTACGTCGCCGGCAAACTCGCCCTGCAGTGGTCGCCCGAGCAAATCTGCCACGCTCTAGTTGTCGACTTCCCTGATGACAAGGCGATGCGTGTGAGCACCGAAACGATCTACCAGGCCATCTACGTACAGTCGCGCGGCGGACTACGCCGAGAAGTTGCTGCCGCATTGCGCACCGGACGTACTCGCCGCGTACAGCACCGCTCACCCGAGCAGCGCACCTCACGATTCGTCGATGCGATGGTGATGATCTCCGAGCGGCCGGCGGAGGTCGCCGACCGCTCCGTGCCCGGGCACTGGGAGGGTGATCTGATCGTCGGTACTCGATCGGAGTCGGCGATCGTGACATTGGTCGAGCGTTCTACCCGGTACCTGCTTCTCGGTCACCTCCCCGGCGGGCACACTGCAGAGGAGGTCCGGGACGTTCTGGTTCCTCTGATCGGTTCTCTTCCAACGCATTTGCGCGGTTCACTGACGTGGGACCAAGGGTGCGAGATGGCAGCGCACAAGCAGTTCAGCGTCGCCACCGGGGTGCCGGTGTACTTCTGCGATCCACACTCACCATGGCAACGCGGATCGAACGAGAACACCAACGGCTTGCTACGCCAGTACTTCCCCAAAGGCACGGACCTGTCCGTGTACAGCGCCACCGACCTCGAGAACGTTGCCCACCGCCTCAACTCCCGTCCACGCAAAACGCTCGGCTGGAAAACTCCAGCCGAGCGTTTACGTGATCTACTGACAGGCATCTGACCATCAGGTGTTGCGAGGACCCCTAGAATCCGCCGCGCGCAGGTACGGGCCGTTCGGTCGACCTCCCCAGGGGCGGGGTGAAGCAGTGCGGAATTACGCCTGCAGGCCGGCTTCGATTTCGAGGTTCAGTGTGATCTTGTCGCCGACGACTGCGCCGCCGCCCTCGAGGGGCATGTCGATGCTGATGCCGAAGTCCTTGCGGTTGATGACGGTGCTGGCCTCGAAGCCGGCGACCGGTCCGTTGCCCATGCCGGCGTTGACGCCGTTGAACTCGAGCTTCATGTCGATGGAGTTGGTGACGCCGTGGAGGGTGAAGTCACCGGTGACGATGAAGTCTCCGCCATCGGCCTTGACCGAGGTGGACTTGAAGGTTGCGGTGGGGAACTTCTCGACCTCGAAGAAGTCGGCGGTCTTGAGGTGGCCGTCGCGCTGCGCGTTGTCGGTGGTGATCGAGGTGACGTCGATCTCGGCGTCGACGGACGGGGTGCCGTCGGCGGCGACGGTGATGGTGCCGGTGAACGCCTGGAAGCGGCCGCGGACCTTGCTGACCACCAGGTGGCGGACGGTGAATCCGACGGTGGAGTGGGCTGCGTCGATGGCCCAGGTGCCTGCGGTGAGCTCGGGAAGTGCGATGGCGGTGGTCATGATGTCTCCTGTTTGCTTGACGGTTCAACGATCATAGTACACAAGCGGACCGGGGTCCGGTTATATTCCTGATGAACGGGAAGTGACGGATGCCACCGGGCCTGCACGAGCTATGCGGGCTCGGGATCGCCCTTCGACTCGCGTTGGCCTTCGGCGCGACGCATGTCGTCGGTCTCCTGCTGTTCGAGCGCAATGTCGAATTCGAGATCGGCGTGTTGGTGCTTACGGAACAGCACGAGAAAGACGATCCACCCGACGATCGCGACGAGGATGAAGCTGACCCCGCGGTAGACCAGGGCCGAGGCGACGGCCTGCGACGCGGTGATCGACGCAGCACTGGTCAAGAATGCGATGAGGGTGGCATCGACGATCACCAGACCGCCGGGCGCGAGCGGAACGGATCCGACGGCCTTGCCCGCAGCGAAGGCGATCAGCAAGCCGGACAGCCGCGGATCCGCGCCGACGGCGAAGCATGCGAAGGCCAGGCACGCCACGTCGGCGAGTCGATGTACGGCCGACCACGAGAGCGTGAGTGCGCCGTCCCGTTTGCCGAGCTGAACGGATTGAATCTGACCGATGATCTTGTCGATGCCCTCGGCCCCGGCGTCGAGATCGTGGTTTCGGAGCGCGTTGTAGCGGCGAAGGCCCCAGCGTGCGGCGGTCCTGATCGACTGAGGATGGTTCGAGATGTAGCGGACGGCGACGATGATCGCGATGACTCCGGCAATCGGCAGCACCACGGTGAACGTGTTGAACGAACTTCCGACGACCACTCCGCCGACCAGGCCGAGCACGGCCAGTCCAGCCGCGGCGATGACGCCCGAGATGGCGAGCTGCCAGGATGCGACGACCGGGCTCGCGCCCCAGCGGCGTGTCTCGCGATAGGTGAAGGCCGTCGAGAAGACCTGGCCGGCGGGGAGAGTGAGCGCCATCGCGGTACTGCCGTAGATGACAGCCACAGACTTTCGCTGACGTACTTTCACCCCGCCCGCGTCGAGCAGTTGTTTCTGAACTCGGCCATAGGCGCTGAGCGACACGGCTTGAGCGAGGACGCAGGCCGCCAGCCAGCCCCAATGGATTTCACGGACGGCGGTCCAGGATTCGTGCAGGCGCGGCCACAGGTAGATTGCCTCACCCACCAGCAGTGCCACCAGAGCGATCCCGGCGATCCACTTGACCCACCGAAGTCGGTTCCGCGGCCGCCGTACTGCGGGTCCGCGAGTGGAGCTGGGGTCGGGCACCTTGTCAGACTAACCGGAGGCGGAAGTCACGTCGGGAAAGTCCACCGGCCAGGCCAGGTGGGTCGCCCGTCGTCGACCACGCAGTTGCACCTGGTCTCCCAACTCCCACTGTTCCTGTTCCTCGTCGTCGGCGAAGTACAGGGCCGAGGTCGACGCCAGGACGCGTCCGGGACGCAGTTTCGCCAGCTCGGTGAGTCTCGACGCCTCGTTGACCGGGTCTCCGATGACCGTGTACTCGAAGCGCTCCGAGGCTCCGATGTTGCCGGCGACGGCCAGCCCCGCGGAGACACCGATGCCGATGTCGAGACCGGTGATCTCGTTCAGAGCGAACCTCAGTTCACGGGCGGCGGCGAGAGCGGCGGTGGGCGCGTCGGGACGGTCGAGTGGGGCACCGAAGATCGCGAGGGCCGCGTCGCCCATGAATTTGTTGACGAACCCGTGATGACGCCCGACCACATCGACGACAACGCGGAAGAACTCGTTGAGCAACACCACGACCTCGCTCGGTGGGCGCTCGGAGGCGGTGGCCGTGGAGCCGACCATGTCCACGAACAGCACCGCCACGAATCGCGTCTCGCCGCCCAGTTCGGTACCGAACTGCAATGCCCGACGGGCCACGTCCTCGCCGACGTGTTGGCCGAACAGCTCGCGCAGGACGCGTCGTTCGGCCGATTCCTCCATCATTCTGTTGAAGCCCACCTGGAGGCGGCCGATCTCGGAGCCGTCGAACACGTCGACCTCGACGTCGGTTTCGCCGCGCTGAACGCGTTCGATCGCGCTGTGCAGCTGGCTGATGGGGTCGGAAATCTGGCTCGCGGTGAGCATCGACAGCACGAACGCCTGCACGATGGCCAGGACGCTGAGCAGGATGATGGCCACGGCCAGCGCATTGGGGGAGAACACCAGATCGGTCGTCAGCTGGGTGGCGCACAGCAGGATGATGCCGATGACGGGCATCAGCGTGCCCAGCCCCCACGTCATGGCCATGCGAGTGCCCACACCGGGGGTCATCGTCCGGTCGAAGCGGCCCTCGCTCAGAGCCATTGCCGCCACGGGTCGCAGGATCCGCTCGCCGAGCATGTACGTGAATCCGAAGGTCACGGTGGCCGCCATGCCGACGGTGACGATGACGGCGATCGACAGCGACGGCATCTCCGCGATGGTCAGCAGCACGAAGATGACGCCGCCGATGATCCAGAGGATGAGGTGCACGATCGCCTGACGCAACGGCGCGTGCAGCGTCGTCATCTGTTCCTTGCGGGTGGGTGGGCCACCGCGAAGCTGCCACCTGATCACCGAGCGCAGGAGGAAGTACGCGTAGATCAGGCTGACCACCAGGGCAACACCCAGGTACGCCCCGAAGATGTACACGTTGCGGACGCGGTCGGCGACGATCGAATCCGATTCGGGGATGGGCAGGCCGTAGCGCACGAAGGCGAACACCAGGACCGCACCGAAGACATTGGCGATGAGCATCGAGAGCATATAGAGCGGCCAGCGACTCTTCAGGGTGAGCGAGACCGCTCGGAAAGATGCCAGCACGGGTTAAATTTAGCGGGTGAGCACCGACGAGTTGCGGGCGCAAGGTACGGGGGCGTCCCCGGGCCCCACTTCGGCGGCGGATTCGGTGCACCCGCTGGTGCGGGTCGGGGCGGAATGGACCTGGCGACTGCTTGTCCTGTTCGCCGGATTTGTCACTTTCGCTTATGCGGTGGCGCAATTGAGCACCGTCGTCATCCCGTTGGGCCTCGCGCTGTTGGCCTCGGCGATGCTGGTGCCCGTCGTCGACTGGATGCAGCGACGCGGAGTGCCGCGGGCCCTCGCGGTGGTCGTCGTCATCATCGCCAGCATCGGCGTCGTCGCCGGAATCATGACGTTCATCGTCGAGCAGTTCATCGAAGGTCTGCCGCAGGTGGGTGATCAATTCACCCAATCGATCAACGACGTCGAGGATTGGCTCAGCAGTGGTCCGCTGCACATCAGCGAGGACCAGATTCGGCAGGCCACCGACAACGTCGTGAAGGTCATCCAGGACAACCAGGAAGCCGTCACCAGCGGAGCGCTGACGACCGCAACCGTGATCGGTGAAATCCTCACCGGCGCAGCGCTGACACTGTTCATCCTGATCTTCTTCCTCTACGGCGGCGATCAGATTTGGCAGTTCGTCACCCGTCTGGCACCGACGACGGCGCGCAGGAAGATCCGCACCGCCGGCATTCAGGGGTTCGGGTCTCTGGTGGGATACGTCCGCGCGACGGTTGCCGTGGCCGCCGCGGACGCGATCGGTATCGGTGCCGGTCTCGCGATTCTCGGTGTGCCGCTGGCTCTCCCGCTGGCGTCGTTGGTGTTCATCGGCGCGTTCATCCCGATCATCGGTGCCGTGTTGACCGGGTTCGTCGCGGTGTTCATCGCGCTCGTCACCAAGGGCCTGCTCACGGCGCTGATCGCCCTCGGCATCGTGGTGGCCGTCATGCAGCTCGAAGGTCATGTGCTGCAACCACTCCTGCTCGGCCGCGCCGTGCGGCTGCACCCACTGGCGGTGGTGCTGTCCATCACCGTCGGAATACTGTTCGCCGGCATTGTCGGAGGCCTGCTCGCGGTACCGATCGTCGCGGTCCTCAACACCGCGGTGCGGTCGCTGCTGGCCGACGATCCGGAGGAGGTCTACGAGGAACTCGAACCTACCGACCCGCTGTACGCGGCCGAACCGAGCGACCCGCACACGCCCCCGGGTTCCACCGAGCCGGAGCGACTACCCAAGGGGGAGTTGAAGATTCCCGGCACCGACAAGGACGGCTGATCGGGTGCGCACGCCGATCACCACGACCGACCCCGACACCCCACTGTGGCGGGCCTCCCAGGCCTTTCGTCTGGTCACCTTGATCTACGCCGTCAGCTACCAGGCCGCGACCGTCGACAACTACACCAACCCGCGCTTGAGCTGGGTGTTGGTGGCTCTGATGGCCGTATGGTCCGGCGCTTCGGCGCTGATGCTCGCGCGTGCGACGATTCCGCGATGGCAGGTGGTGCTCGCCGATCAGATCATCGTCGTCGCACTGATGGTGTCGACGCGACTGGTGGCCGACTACGACTGGTACAGCACCCGCCAGACCCTGCCGACCACGTTGTGGGCCACCAACGCCGTCATCTCCGCCGCGATCCTGTTGGGCCCCAAGGGAGGTATCGCCTCGGGAGTGTTGATGTCGGTGGTCAGCGCTCTCGTCCGCGACCGATTCGACACCGACCTCTGGTCCGACGCCACCGCCCCGGTGTTGCTCTCGGCCGGACTGGCGCTGGGAATGGCGTCGAACACCGCCCGGCGCGCCCACGAAGAGTTGCGTCGCGCAGCACGATCGGCCGCGATCACCGAAGAGCGAGAACGGCTGGCCCGGCAGGTGCACGACGGAGTGCTGCAGGTACTGGCACTGGTGCGACGACGTGGTCTCGAACTAGGCGGGCCGGCAGCCGAACTCGCCGAGTTGGCCGGTGAGCAGGAAGTAGCTCTGCGAGTGCTGATCTCGGAACAAGCGGCTCCGCGCGGCGATCACACCGGCTCGATCGTCGACATCAGGGCACTGCTGCGCACTCAGGCGGGCACATCGATCTCGGTCTCGACGCCCGCCGATCCTGTTCTGGTGGAATCCGAGGTGGCCGAGGACGTGGCCGCTGTTGTCGCAACGGCACTGTCCAACGTCGAGCTGCATGCAGGTGCGGGTGCGAAGGCCTACGTTCTGCTCGAGGACGTCGACGGGGAATTGATCGTCAGCATCCGTGACGACGGCCACGGAATCCCGGCCGGACGGCTTGCCGCCGCCGAAGCCGAAGGACGAATGGGCGTATCGAAGTCCATCCTGGGCCGCGTCGAATCTCTCGGTGGCACTGCATTGCTCGATACCGCCGAGGGCGAGGGGACCGAATGGGAGATCCGAATTCCGCGAGCGAAGGGACCGGTATGACAGAGGAGACGAATGCCGAGATCTCGGTGATGGTCGTCGACGATCACCCCATGTGGCGCGACGGCGTCGCCCGCGATCTCGAGACTGCCGGATTCAGGGTCGTTGCCACCGCGGACGGCGTAGCCGCAGCTGGGCGCCGCGCGCGAGCCACCACTCCCGACGTCGTCCTGATGGACATGCATTTGCCCGACGGCAACGGTGCCGACGCCACCGTGGCCGTCCTGGATGCATCGCCGCAGACGAAAATTCTCGTACTGTCCGCCTCCGCGGAACGCAGCGATGTGCTCGACGCGATCAAGGCGGGCGCGACGGGCTACCTGGTCAAGAGTGCATCGGCGGAGGAACTGTTCGACGCCGTCCGCGCGACCTCGGCGGGGCAGGCCGTGTTCACTCCGGGTCTCGCAGGTTTGGTCCTCGGGGAGTTCCGGCGGATGTCGTCGTCGCCCGAAGTCGAACCCGACACGCGCCCGACGTTGACCGACCGGGAGACCGAGGTCCTCCGTCTGGTCGCAAAGGGGCTCAGCGCCAAACAAATTGCAACGCGGCTCACTCTCAGCCACCGCACCGTCGAGAACCACGTGCAGGCGACACTGCGAAAACTGCAACTTGCCAACCGCGTCGAGCTGACCCGTTACGCCATCGAAAAGGGGCTGTGAGGATTAACGGCGGTACCCGAGGGGCACTCTGCGTCCCATGACCGACAACGAGAATGCAGTGGACACCACCGTCGACCCGGCGAAGCACACGAAGGGTACCGATGCCGATCTCGATCAGACCGGTGCCGAGCGTGACGAGGCGATCGACGAGTTCGACGGCCATCTGGACGGATCGGGCGAGGATCCTTCTCTACCGACGCCCGAACCCACCGAGGTGGCCGACAAATCCGACGAGAAGACCGTCACGCGGTCCGAGTAGCGCTACTGCGCGCAGAGCTTGCCGAGCGCGAACTTGGCGACCGGCACGTACGGCAGCACCAGCGGCGTCGGACCGTCGATCGTCAGCCACGCCCTGGTCCCGCTGGGCCGTGAGACGACACCGTGCGTCAGGTCGACCCCGATGGCGTGGTTCTGGAACCATGCCGACCAGGCCCACGTCCACGAACGCTCGTCGACCGAATGCACCCGGAAGTCGATCGGCAATCCCAACGGCCCCAGCACTCGGCCGGTGGTGTCGGCAGTGAGCCGCTCCCCGCGGTACTCGACGCCGATGATCTGTGGAGCCCAGGTCTTCCATACCGTCGGTTCCATATAGCGCTCCCAGACCTCGGCGGCCGGGGCGTTTCCGGTGGATTGCAGTGTCACTCGCATCTTCTGTCTCTACCCGCTGGTAGTGATCCCCACACTGGAGTTCGGCGAGGGTTCGGCCACTGTCCATCGCTGCGGCACCCGGTGGACGTCGGGATGGGAAGACTGAACGGGTGCGCATCGTCCAAGTGGCAAACTTCTACGGCCCGCGGTCCGGCGGTCTGCGCACGGCCGTCGACCAGCTCGGAGCGGGGTACGTCGCGGACGGTCACGAGGTGACCCTGATCGTGCCGGGAGATCGCGGAAGCGAGATGCTGCTGCCGTCGGGGGTGGTGCGCATCGAGGTGCCAGCACCGCAGATCCCGTTCACCGGCGGATATCGGGTGGCCGATCCACGTCGGATGTCCTCGGTGGCGGCCGGACTGCGACCCGACGTCATCGAGGTGTCGGACCGCCTGACGCTGCGCGGCATGGGTGCCTGGGCCGCGCGCCGCGACGTTCGCAGCGTGATGATCTCCCACGAACGCCTGGACCGCCTGCTCGCGCAGACGATGCCGATGCGCTGCGCCCGTCCGATCGCGGACCTCGCCAATCGCCGCACCGCCGACCAGTACGACGCCGTGGTGTGCACCACCGAGTTCGCGCAACAGGAATTCGACCGCATCGGCGTTCGCAACGTGCACCGAGTGCCGCTCGGCGTGGATCTCGACCTCTTCCACCCGCGTCGTCGGCGTGCGGACGAACGATCCGCGTGGCTCGGCAGCGCCGATCGGCTGCTCGTGCACTGCGGTCGACTGTCGGTGGAAAAGCACGTCGAGCGAAGTATCGACGCGCTTGCTGCACTCTGCGATGCGGGTACGCGTGCACGGCTGATCATCGCCGGCGACGGCCCACGACGGGCCGGTCTCGAACGGCGCGCCCGCGGTCTACCCGTCGACTTCCTCGGTTTCGTCGACGGCCGATCGACCGTCGCGGCCCTGCTGGCCTCGGCCGACATCGCGCTGGCACCCGGACCGCACGAGACGTTCGGGCTCGCTGCGCTGGAATCGCTCGCCGCGGGCACCCCCGTTGTCGTCTCCGAGACCTCGGCGCTGGCGCAGATCGTCACCCCGCACTGCGGCGGATCGTCGAAGAACACCGCCGACGGATTTGCCGCCGAAATCCAACGAGTACTCGAACTGCCCGTCGACGGCCGCCGCGTCGCCTCCAGGCTGCGCGCCGAACAGTTCGGTTGGCCCGCGTCGGTGTCCGGAATGCTGTCGGTTCTCGGCGGTCGCGCGGCCTGAAATCTTCGCTACCCTGAATCCATGGAGGCAAGGGATCTGCGAGTGTCCGATGCCGAACGTGAACACGTCGGAGAGCTCCTGCAGCGCGCCGTGGGCCAGGGCATGCTGTCGCTCGGCGAGTTCACCGAGCGAATGGACACCGCATTGGCGTCGAAGACCCGCGGTGAGTTGAACTCGGTTCTCGCCGACCTACCCGGGATGCAGATCGCCGAGGAACATCGCCCGGCACCGAAACCCTTCGCCGCACCCACCCCGCAACCGGCCCCGCGTCGCGTCGTTCAGGAGCATTGGGGGCACGGCGGCGGAGCGTCGGACACATTGCGCGGCACCATGTCCACAGTCACCCGCAAGGGACCCTGGAACGTGCCGCCGAGCCTGCGCGTCGCCACCCGCATGTCCACGGTGACACTCGATTTCACCCAGGCGGTCATGTCGACGCAGGTGGTCGAAATACACGTCGACGACTACTGCAGCACCGTGACATTGATCGTGCCGACCGAGGCGACCGTCGATCTCAACCGGGTCGAGACAGTGGCGGGTAGCGCTACCAACAAGGTCCGCACCGGTCCGCCGTACGGTCCGCTGCATCTCGTCGTCTCGGGCAAGGTCCGCCTAGGTTCGGTGACCGCCAAGCATCCCTTCGGTAGCTCGATTCGTCGAATGTTCGGCTAGCTGTCCCCGCTGTTCTACTCGAGGGATCCGAGTAGCACTACTCACGCTTTTCGCCCGCAACGCTCGCAGTATCTATCCCATGACTTCTTCCCAGAACTCCGGGCTGGATCCGCAACTCGTCGCGCGATTGGCCAGCCGCTTCGATTCCCTGGGCGACCACATGCGTCAGGTGGCCGTCGATCTGCAGAATCTGCAATCACAACTCGGTACCGCGAGCACTGCCCCTCGTCAGGCCGCTGCGTCGACCCCAGCTGCTCCTGGCCCTGCTGTGCCGCATTTCGTTCAGCCTTCCGTTCCGCCGCAGAACTACGGGCCGCCGATGTATCGGGCAATGGGTCAGCCGGCGGGTCGGGCATCGGCTCCGACGCAGCCTGCCGCTCCGTACCCGACACCACCCAGGGGACCGGTCGTCGCGCCTCGCCCGCCGGCCCCGCCTCGCGAACCGTGGTGGCAGCGCGACGGGGTCATCAGCCGTCTCTTGGCCGTCGCCGGTGCAGGCGTCACGCTCGTCGGGGTCGTGATGCTGCTGGTGCTCGCGGCACAGGCCGGGTGGTTCGGCCCACCACTACGAGTGGCTGCGGGAGCGGCGTTCTCGCTCGCGCTCGTCGGTGCCGGTGTCCGCGTGTTCGGGCGCTCCGGTGGACGCGTCGGCGGAATTGCTCTCGCTGCCACCGGGATCGCGGGCCTGTATCTCGACGTGCTGGCGACGTCCGTCCTGTACGGCTGGCTCGACCCTGTCATCGGGCTCATCGTGGCATTCGGAATTGCTGCTGCCGGAACGGCTCTGGCGGTGCAGTGGAAGTCGCAGCCGATGGCAGTGTTGATACTGGCCGGTGTTGCGGTGTGCGGCCCGGTACTCACCGACGGACTCACCCTGTCGCTGATCGCGTTCTTCATCGCAACCTACGTCGCCGGCTTCCCCGCCCAGATCGGCCGGAATTGGCCACTGTTGCAGGTTGTTCGGACCGTTCCCCTCGTCGGTGCGGTGTTGGCAGCGATCGCGAGTGCTGACCTGTCCGGATCCACCGGCGATCTCTGGCTACTCTTGGTCGTAGTGTCGGTGGCCGCCTTCGGCATCGGCATGTCGCTGGAGTTGTTGCGTCGCAACGTCTCCGATGTGGTCGCGACGGTGATGATCGCTCTCACATCCTTGCCGGTGCTGGTGTCCGCGACCATCTTCGATCGCTCGGCGACCATCGCTGTTCAGCTGGTCCTTGCTGCGGCAGCACTGGCGATCGTGATCCTGGTGAGCTGGTTGCCCGCCCACGCCCGCATCACCGTCGCGGTGATCAGTGCGCTGGCCACGCTGCAGGCCGCAGTCGAGTCGACGACCCTCGATATCCGTCCGGTAGTGCTGTTCGCCGTCGCCCTCGCTCTGCTCGCGGTGGCCCACAGCACCCGCTCGACACTTGCGTACCTGATCGGCAGCGGATTCGGTGTGATCGGTGCGCTGATGTTCGTCTCTGTCTGCCCGCCGCGTGCCCTGCTGGACTCGGATTTCGCTGTCGGCAATGCGGGCATCGTCACCGGTGGAATCCTGCTCGCAGCAACGGCGTTCGCTTTCGTATACGTGCTGGCCGAACTGAAACTGGTCGACGACGGTATGCAGACCCTCGCCATCGTTTCCGGAGTGCTCGCGCTCTACGGTCTGACGGCGGCAACGGTGACACTCGGCATCGGAATCGGTGGCGATACAACAGGATTCACTGCGGGTCACACCGCGGCAACCATCGAGTGGATGATCGCGGCCTTCGCGCTCCTGGCCTTCGGTCTGCGCAGCGCCGCGCACGCTCATCTGGCCCTGCTGGCCGGACTGTCCTTGACCGCTGCAGCCATTGCGAAACTGTTCCTCTTCGACCTCGTTGCCCTGGACGGACTCTTCCGGGTCATCGCCTTCATTGCAGTGGGACTGATGCTGCTGATCGCCGGCACCCGATACGCCAAGGTGTTCGCGGACAGGGAGAGTGCGGCTGTCTCCTGACCCCCGCTGCGTCAATGGACCACTGCATACGTCTCGACGGTGCAGTGGTTCATTCACGCACCTACGCGGTCTGCGTCGATGGCACATTGCATGCGTCTGGGCCGTGCAGTGGTTCATTCACGCGTCATGGGGAGCAGCATCGCCGAGTCCGAGCTTTCGCTGCATACGCTTCATGCCGGCCGGCGCCCACCAGCTGGCGTCGCCGAGCAGTTTCATGGTGGCGGGCACGAGGAACATTCGGATGACGGTGGCGTCGATGATGAGGGCGGCGATCATGCCGTAGGCGATGTATTTCATCATCACCAGATCGGAGAACGCGAATGCTCCGGTGACGACGATGAGGATCAGGGCCGCGGCGGTGATGATCCGTCCGGTGTGGGCCGTACCGATGTGGATGGCTTCGCTTGTGCTGGAACCTTTTTCCCGGGCTTCGACCATCCGGGACAGGAGGAACACCTCGTAGTCGGTGGAAAGCCCGAACACGATTGCCGCGATCAGCAGCAGGATCATCGCCATGATCGGCCCGGGTGTGAAGTTCATCCACCCGGCCCCGTGACCGTCGATGAAGATCCACGTCAGGATGCCCATGGTGGACCCGAGCCCGAGTGTCGTCATCAGTACCGCCTTGATCGGCAGTACCAGAGATCCGAACGTCAGGAACATCAGCACGGTCACGACGAGGACGACCAGCACCGCCATCAGCGGTAGACGGTCGACGATGGCATCGATCGAATCTCGTTCGATTGCAGGCGTTCCCGTGACCTGCATCGTCGTACCGTCGGGAGTGTCGATGCTGCGGAGGAATTCGATGGCGGATGCGCTGCTGTTGCGGTCGATCAACCCGGCCTTGAAGACAATGATGCCGTCTTTGCTGGCACCGACCGGGGTGAACTGCTCGATCAGGCCGGGCGCGTTGTTCGCCTGCGTGGTGATCGCCCCGAGTGTGGCACCCTGCGCGTTCTCGATGACGAGTTTGATGGGCTCGGTGCGTTGGCCGGGGAACAACTCGTCGAACTGTTCCTGCGCCACTCGCGTCGGATTGTCCGGTGGCAGATACGTTTCGTTGATTCCGCCGAAGGCGAGATTGCCGATGGGCAACGTCAGAACCAGAAGTCCGAGAACGATGGTGACGACCACCTTGATGGGATTGCGCATCACCCAGTGCGTTAGCTTGCCCCACTTGCCGTTCTCGATCTCCTCCGAGGACTTGGTTTTGCGCATGAACTTCAGGCCGAGTGCATCGACGCGAGGGCCGAGGACGGACAGAATGGCCGGCAGGATGGTGATCGCGTTGAGCGCCGCGAGAGCAACGGTGGCAATGGAACCCAGTGCAACCGACCGCAGGAACCCGTGCGGAAACAGGAGCAGTCCACCGAGACACGCGACGATGATGGTGGCCGAGAACGCCACTGTGCGACCGGCTGTCATGACTGTTCGACGGATGGCATCGGTCGTCGACCTGCCGTCGCCGAGTTCCTCACGAAAACGCGAGACGACGAACAGTCCGTAGTCGATGGCCAAACCCAGCCCCACCAGCGACACCACCGGTGCGACGAACGTGTTGACCTCGGTGACGTGGGTGAACAGCTTCACGATGCCGTTGGCTCCGATGACCGTCAGCGCGCCGACGACGAGGGGGAGCGCGGCTGCGACGACGCCACCGAAAACGAAGAACAGCAGCACCGCGACGGCGGGGATGGCGAGCACTTCCATGCGGTGGATGTCGTCGGTCATCGTCGACTGCAGGGAGGCAGCCACCGCCTGTTGTCCGGCGACCTGCACGTCGATGCCGTCGATGTAGAAGGCATCTCGGACGGCCTGGAAATTCTCGGTCAGCTCCGTGTCGTTCGCACCGACGATCGCGATGCTGGCGATCGCATGCTGCTTGTCGGCGGTGCCGAGAGCTGGGAGCACGGGGGCTTCGGCAGTGCGGAAGTAACTACCGTTGATTCTCGCGATGCGGTCCGGGTGGTCGGCCACCAGCGAATCGAGATTCCGAGTGATCGCTGCGCCGAACAAGGGATCGTCGACGGTCGAGCCCTCCGGGGCGGTGTAGAGGACGATCACGTCGCCCTGGGTGTCGCGCCCGAACGTGTCGTTCGCGAGATCGCTGGCTGCGGCCGACTGCGACGTCGGATCGTCGAAACCGCTCTGACTCAGATGCTCCGGTAGATCCCAGCCATAGGCGGCCAGGATCGCCAGCCCGGCCACCATGATCCCCAGAACGCTGTACCGAAGACGGTGGACGAAGCTTCCCCATCGAACGAACACGTGTGTGTAACTCCCCCTCGGTGCACGCGGCGTCACCGCCCCGCGAGTGAACGCCGCCCCAGTACAAGGCAGGAGTGTAGCTTGCGTAACGACCAGGGGGGCAGGCGTGCAGCCTGAGCAACGACCTGTCGAGGTGGGTTGCCTACAGGTGGGTCACGTCTCGATCAGCGTGAACGGTTGCGTTCCCTGGCGAGCAATTCGCTGACGCTGAGGACCTGTCCGTTCTCGCCGCCGCGATGACGGCCGCTGTCGCCACCTTCGGTGGTCGGCGCAGCCCGCCGACCCGAGGGCCTCGGAGACTCGGACTCGTGGTGCTCGGACCCGTTGCTGCCGTTGCGCTCGGCCCCGTTGCTGCCATTGCGCTCGGCCCCATTGGTGCTGCGGTGCTCGGACCCGTTGCTGCTGCGACCATTTCGGGCAGACCCGTTCTGTGCCGACCCGTTCTGTCCCGACCCGTTCTGTTCCGATCCATTATGTGCGGACCCGTTCTGTCCCGACCCGATTGTTGCCGAGGCGTCGTCGCTGCGGCCGTTGTTGTTCGCGCCGTTGACGGGCGCGCTGGGTCGACTCGGCGGCGAGGCGCTGGGCGCTCGCAGATCTGCCAGCCAACTCTCGATCGACCGTGAATCCGGTTCCTCTGCTCGGGGTGCGCGAGCGGGGCGAGTGCGGCTGGGTGGCGAGACCGGTGAACGCGGTGCACTCGGAGGCTGAGCCGACGAGGGAGCGGCTATCGGATCGACCGGGGGCACAGGGCGAACCACCTCTGCGGCCTGTGTCGGTTCCGGTTCGACGGCCGGACGTGGGGGTGTCTGCCGACCCGGGCTCATACGAGGAGCTTGCTGCGCCGGGGGCGCGGCCGGAGTGGGCTCGGGTGGTGTTGCCGGACGCCCCGTGACGCTGCGCCTGGACTCTTCTTTCGCGGCGTGGGTGGCCCGAATGGGTCCCGAACCATGCGGTGCGACAACAGGAATGGGCTCGGTGAGTGGTTCGCTGCGGCGCGGTGCCGGACGGAGCGGCGGGGCGACCGTGGTGGACGGCGCGCCCCCGGCGAGGGCGAGTTCGGGCACGTCCGCGATGGGGAGCAGTTCGTCCTCGAGAATCGTTTCGCCCAGTCCGAGCTTCTGCTGAATCTTCTTCATCCACTGCGGGGCCCACCAGCAGTCGTCGCCGAGCAGTTTCATCGTGGCGGGCACGAGGAACATTCGAATCAGCGTCGCGTCGATGATGAGGGCGGCGATCATGCCGTAGGCGATGTACTTCATCATCACCAGATCGGAGAAGGCGAACGCCCCGGTGACGACGATGAGGATCAGGGCGGCGGCGGTGATGATGCGTCCGGTATGCGAGGTTCCGATGCGGATGGCTTCGCTTGTGCTGGCACCCTTTTCGCGTGCTTCGACCATTCGGGAGAGCAGGAATACCTCGTAGTCGGTGGACAACCCGAACACGATCGAGATGATCAACACCAAGACCGGAGCCATGATGGGGCCAGGGGTGAAGTTCATCAGCCCAGCACCGTTGCCGTCGATGAAGATCCACGTCAGGATGCCCATGGTGGCACCGAGGCCGAGGACGGTCATGAGCACCGCCTTGATCGGCAACACCAACGATCCGAACGTCAGGAACATCAGCAGTGTCACGATGAACACCACCAGGACGGCCATCAACGGCAGTTTGTCGATGAGTGCGCTGATCGAGTCCTGCTCGATGGCGGGTGTGCCGCCGACCAGTACCGTTGCTCCCTCCGGCACGTCGATGCTGCGCAGGAAGTCGATCGCGGGCTTGGAGTCGTTGCGATCGACCAGTCCGGCCTTGAAGACGATGATGCCGTCCTTGCTGGCACCGACCGGGGAGAAGGGCTCGACGAGCCCGGGAGCGTTGTTGGCCTGAGTGGTGATCGCGGCAAGAGTGGGCCCCTGCGCGTCCTCGATGACGAGCTTGATGGGCTCTGTCCGCTGGCCGGGGAAGAGCGAATCGAACTCGCCCTGCGCTTCACGGGTGACGTTGTCGGGAGGCAGGTAGGTCTCGTTGATGCCACCGAACTTGATGTTGCCGACGGGCAGTGTCAGGAGCACCAGTCCGAGCACGATGGGAATGGTGACCTTGACGGGGTTTCGCATCACCCAGCGGGTGAGCTTGCCCCACATGCCGTTCTCGATCTCTTCGCTCGACTTGGTCTTGCGCATGAACTTCAGACCGAGTGCGTCGACTCGTGGGCCGAGGATCGCCAGCATTGCGGGCAGGATGGTGATGGCCGTCAGCGCTGCGAGCGCGACGGTGGCGATGGACCCGTAGGCGACGGATTTGAGGAAGCCTTGCGGGAACAGCAGGAGGCCGCCGAGCGAGGCGACGATCATCGTCGCGGAGAACACCACGGTTCGGCCGGCTGTCATGACGGTGCGACGCACGGCCTGTGGTGTCGAGTAGCCGTCGCCCAGCTCTTCTCGGAATCTCGACACGATGAACAACCCGTAGTCGATGGCCAATCCGAGGCCCACGAGTGAGACCACCGGCGCGACGAACGAGTTGACCTCGGTGAAGTTGGTGAACACCTTGACGATGCCGTTGGCCCCGACGACCGTCAGGCCACCGATGATCAGAGGAAGCGCGGCTGCGACGACGCCGCCGAAGATGAAGAACAACAGCACCGCGACGGCGGGGATGGCGAGCAGCTCCATGCGCTGGATGTCGCCGGCCATCGTCGACTGCAGTGCGCCTGCGACGGCCTGTAGGCCGGTGACCTGGACGTCGACGCCGTCGATGTAGAAGGCGTCCTTGACGGCCTGGTAATTGTTGGTCAGCTCGGTGTCGTTGGCTCCCTCGATGGCGACGCTGGCGATGGCGTTCTGCTTGTCGGTGGTGCCGAGCGCGGCGAGGTTCGGAGCGGTCGCCGTCCGAAAGTAGCTGCCGTTGACCTTCTCGATCTGGCCCGGATGGTCGGCGGCGAGTGAGTCGAGATTGGCGATGATCTTGGATTGGAACTCGGGGTCGTCGATCGTCGATCCCTCGGGCGCGGTGTACAGCAGGATGACGTCACCCTGCTTGTCGCGACCGAACGTCGTATCCGCCAGACGGGCAGCCTGGGCCGATTCCGAGGTCGGATCGTCCCATCCACTCTGACTGAGATGGCTGTTGAGATCGAGCCCATAGGCAGCGAAGCCCAGCAGTCCGGCCACCATGACACCGATAACGGTGTACCGCAGCCGGTAGACGATGTCTCCCCATCTGGCGAACACTTAAGAAACTCCTTGGCGCCCGACGAGCAGGGCGGACAGCGGTCGGAAGGGCTGCAGCCACGCGCCCTCGTCGGGGAGGGAATCGAGACTCACCCGTGGCAGTGGCTCACGGAAGACGCCCGGAATATCCTCGAGATCGAGAAATTCCAGGATGTCCGACGTGACAGCCCAGCTTGCGTGCTCCCGGAAGCCCAGTATCTGGACGGGCACTCCGGTTGCTGCGATGGCCTCCAGCGGTCCTTTGAACGCTTGACCGTCGGCGGACGCGACCATGACCCCGGCGAGGCCGCCGTCACGGTTGCGGAAGTCGATGTGGTCGAGCATGTCGGCGTCGACATCACTGTCTTCGTCGACCTTGGGCTTGGCGAACACCGCAAAGCCCACGTTACGCAATGCTTCGACCCAGGGGCGGACGACGTCGGCGCTGCCGGGTGCAATGTTGGTGAACACCGTTGCCTCGGGCTCGAGGTTCGCGGTGCCCGAGGTGGACAGCTCGGCGGTGCGGCTGAGCAGCCAACGGCCCAGCGCATCGAACCGTGGACGGTAGGCGGCGGTGGGTCTGCCACCCAGAATTGCGCCCAGACCCATGTCCAGGTTGGGTGCGTCCCAGACCAGCAGGACGCGCTTGCTGTGGCGCGATTCACCGATGGAGCCGAGTTCGGAGGGGTCGACCACGGTGTCGGGCATGTCTGTACTGACGCTCATGCTGTCTTCTTTCCCCAGATCAATTCCGTCACCGAGCTGCCGACCTGCTGTGCCTTGCCCTCGAACTTGGTCACCGGCCGCTCGTGTGTCATCGGCGATTCCCAATCGAGAACGGTCAAGCCGGGTTCGGCGTTCCCGGCCTCGGCAATCCACTCAGCGTATTCGGCATGATCGGTGGCCACGTGCAGAACGCCGCCCGGCTTCAGACGATCGGCGATCATCGCGAACGTCGGGCCCTGTAGGAGACGACGCTTGTGGTGGCGCACCTTGGGCCAGGGATCGGGGAAGAAGACACGAACGCCGGTCAAGGACTCCGACGACAGCATGTTCTCGAGCACGTCCATCGCGTCACCGCGCAGTAACCGGATGTTCTCGATGCCTTCTCGCTCGATCTGCTGCAGAGTCTGCGCCAGGCCGGGACGGTAGACCTCGACGGCCATGAGGTTGACGTGCGGCTCCGCGGTGGCCATCGCCGTAGTGGCGGTTCCGGTTCCCGACCCGATCTCGAGAATCGCCGGACCGCCGCGGCCGAACCAGGCGTCGATGTCGATCTGCTCGTCGGCGACGTCGCGGCCGATCCGCGGCCACAGACTGTCCCAGGTGCTCTGCTGAGCGTCGGTCAGCGCCCCGCGCCGAGAGCGGAAGCTCGTCACTCGCGGGTACAGCCGTGAGCCCCGTTCCTGGGTGCGCACTGCGTTCTCCTCGGTGTCGACAGAGGTGTCCTGGGGCTCGTTCACCTGTCCATTGTCGCGCATCGGCGGGGCGTGTGACAGGTGGGTCTCGAGTTGAAGTTGAGACTTCTTGCTCTACCGCTGATCAGGGACGGAATGAACCCCACGAATTACAACGGTGCAATTCCCTTCGACGGGCTGTACGACGCCTTCCTGTGCCAGAATCGGTGCCGCAGCAGGGGGCTGTTGGCCGCGTCCGGGGAGTAGACGACGGGCGTTCTGGGGGGAGCGAAGATGAGCGAGGCAAGTCTGGGCCGACTACGTGACCACACCGTTGCGAGCTCGAGCGAAGTATCGATCGACGACGACGCGCGAGAGGCCGTCGACGTCGCGGTGGGGTCTCGGCTCAGGCCTTTGACCGTTCGCGTAACGGGCCGCCCCGGAGTGGGGAAGTCCGCGATAGTCGCCGTGCTCGAGTCGACGCGTCTCGACGCGGACGGCCTCGATGTTCGAGTGCGCGAGGACGGTGTGGTCGACAGCGCCGAGTCCGATGTTCTCGTCTTCGTTATCGCCGGCGGCGTATCGCCGGTCGACACTGCTTTCCTCGGTACTTCTTCCGCGGGCGCACGGGACGGCACCGTCGTCGTACTCACCAAAGCGGACACTCTCGACGATCCTGCGGTAGCGGCCACGGCGGCCTCGGAACAGCTCACGCGGACGGTGGTGCCGGTGATGGGTTCCATTGCAGCGGGTCTGCGCAGCAAGGGCGTGACCCTGGTCTTGGCCGACGTGCGCGCCGTCGCTGCGAGTGAGGTCGGCTCGGCAGACCTGCTCACCGTGGATCGATTCTTCGCCGCCGACATCGCGCTCTCCACGCGGCGCAGAGAAGCGCTGATCGAGTCCATCGAACTGCGGGGCGTGGCCCTGCTCGTGGACATGTTGCGACAGCGGACCGACGCGTCCGACGGTGATGCGCTGCGCGAACTGGCCGAGGCCTCCGGTGTGGCTCCGATGCTGGCCGCGGTGGCGACGGCCGTGTCGGCGGCGGCAGCGAGCCGCGACGCTGACCTGCACCGGAATCTGCAGCAGATCGCCGCTCGACATCGGAAGGTGCGCGGTGCCGTCGAGTTGTACCTGGCGTCCGACGAGGCAGTGGCTGCGGACATGCGGTGTGCAGCGCTGAGCTTGGGGATCCCGATCGAGACCGGTTCGCAGCAGGTCGTAGAGGAGCAGGTAGCTCTGTGGAAGCAGCGCGCGACCGCGGCCGGTGATGCGGACGTGCGTCGCTCGGCACTCGCGCTGTGTCGGGGTTACGTGCGGATGCTGCCGCGATGACGCCGCTGTCGGAGGACATGAAAAGTATTCTCCGGCGCTGGAATTCGGATGCTCTCGACACGATTGCACTGGCGCGGGAATCTCGACCCGCCGGGGTTCATCTCACGGGCACGGCCGGGTCGGGGAAGTCCGAACTGCGCCGAGAGCTCTCCCGGTTCCGGGGCATCGAATTCACGGATTCGGCAGCAGATTCGGCCGTCGTACTGATCGTCGTCGACGCGTCGGCTCCGATCGGTCGTGTCGACGTAGAGCAATGGCGTCGGGCACTCGAATCCACGCCGGTCGTGTTCGTGGTGAACAAGATCGACGTGCACAGGCGCTGGCGTGAGGTGGTTGTCACTGACGGTGACGTCGTTGCCGAATATGTTCCGCGCGCGGTGGAGTGCAGTTTTCACCCGACCTCGGTCCGGCTGGCGCGGGCGGGGCGAGAAAGTGACGACGCGGCGCTGTGGACCGAATCGGGCCTGGGGGCTGTGGCGGATCGGCTCGAAGTGCTGCTGCTGGGCTCCGCGGCTCTCGGAGCGCAGCGCAAATATGTTGCAGCGGTGCAGCATTGCGCATCCGAAGCAAGGTCGACGATCGTCGCGAAGGCTCGCGCAGTGAACGGGGGGAGCGAGTCCGCACCGCTTCGAGCGCGGCGAGCCGCGCTCGTCGGGGAACGGGAGAACCTTGGTGGTGATCGGCGTGCGCTGTTGCGCAACCGGATTCAGCGGGTCCGGGTGGAGACACTCCATGCCGCGGGTGAAGATGTGCGCGAACTCGGCGTCGGGTTGAGACAGTCGATCGATCGGGCCCGCCGGCCGGAGCTGAAGCATCTCCCCGCGCATGTCGCCGAGTCCGTTCTCGGTGCGCGCAGTCGGGCGCACGCGGCGCTGACCGCGGGCCTGCGAGCAGTGGAGTCCGATCTGGGGATCACCTCGACGACGACCCAGTCGAACGTGGGAGATGCACCGCTCGACATAGGGGCACCGTCTCGGCGTCGCGGCATCGAAGACGCCATCATGATTGTGGTCGGGGCCTCGGCGGGTGTGGGTCTCGGGCGCTTGGTGGTGTCCCCGCTGGCGCTGATGCCGGCATGGACGGTGCTCAGCACCGTGATCACTCTCGTTCTCGGCGGGGCCCTCGCATGGTGGTTGACGCGCTCGCGGTCGTTGTTGGCCGATCGGGCACACGCACGGGGTTGGACGCAGGAATCCCTGGCCCGGGTCAAATCTGTGGTGGAACAGCAGATGCTCTCCCGCATTCTCGAAGCAGAATCCGCTCTGGCGGCTGCCGTCGCGGACGCGGATCGGGACGCCGCCGCCCGAATAGACGCCGAGCTTGCCGAGGTGGACGTCGAGTTGCGCAGACTCGCCGACCATCGATCGACGCTGTTGTCTGCATGCGATCGTGATCTGTTCGTACTCGAGCGGGGGCTCGAGCGATTCCAAGTACCTGTGGAACCGTTCGATGTGTTGGTGCGTCGAAGTCGGTAGGTGCAGGTCGGGCGGACAGAGGTGGGGGCGGCGATGATCGCGGTGGAGGGTTTCGCAGCGGATGGGTTTCCGATGGAGGACGTGGCACAAGACGAGCTCGACGGCGCGGATGCGTCCCGCGTCTCGGCGGACCTCTTCGACCTCGATGCAGACGGCCACTACGAGACATCCGTGCGGCACAGCGACGCCGGGATCACGGTGGCGACCGACGTCGACGGGGATGGTGTGACAGATAAGTTCACCGCCGTCGGACGTGACGGGCAATACCGAACCTGGGAAATTTTTCGGGAGGCGAACGGTATCGGCCGGGGTGAAATGACCGAATCAGGAGAGCTGTAGCGCGACTGGGTGCACCGAACATCGCCCCTGCTCACAGCCTTCTTGCGCGAATCTTTCCTGTTCTGAATCGGTCTTGTGACCAATCGGACAACACCCTGTTTCTGGATTCAGGTCGCTCGGCGTTAACCTGGTGATCAGGACACCCGGCGCTCGGTCCTCGGCTTGCCGTACCCAGTAACATGGTGTACTGCAGCTCGAACGGCCGAGCAGCGCCCCGCCGAGAGGGGAAAACCGAGATCTACTCGTGCGCGCTTGCCCACAGCGATCGTGCGGATTCTTCCCGGTTCCGGCTAACCCCAGGAGAGTTAGATGACCTCAGCCACCATTCCCGGTTTGAGCAGCACAGACAATGTGCCGACTCGACACAAAGAACTGCTTGCCTGGGTAGCCCAGGTAGCCGAACTGACCGAACCGGATTCCGTGGTGTTCGCTGACGGATCCGACGCCGAATGGGAGCGCCTGACCGACAAGCTGGTCGAGGCGGGAACGTTCACCCGTCTGAACGACGAGAAGAAGCCCAATTCGTTCCTCGGCAACTCCGACCCGTCGGACGTCGCCCGCGTCGAATCGCGTACGTACATCTGTTCCAAGGAACAGATCGACGCCGGTCCCACCAACAACTGGATGGATCCGTCCGAGATGCGGACGTTGATGACCGATCTGTACCGCGGCTGCATGCGCGGTCGGACGATGTACGTCGTGCCGTTCTGCATGGGACCGTTGGACGCTACCGACCCCAAGCTGGGCGTCGAGCTCACCGACTCCGAGTACGTCGTCATCTCCATGCGGGTGATGACCCGCATGGGCCAGGCCGCACTGGACAAGATCGGCGAGGACGGGTTCTACGTCAAGGCGCTGCACTCGCTCGGTGCACCGCTCGCCGAGGGTCAGGCCGACGTACCGTGGCCGTGCAACGACACCAAATACATCACCCACTTCCCCGAGGACCGCGAGATCTGGAGCTTCGGCTCCGGTTACGGCGGCAACGCGCTGCTGGGTAAGAAGTGCTACTCGCTGCGTATCGCGTCGGCCATGGCCCACGACGAGGGCTGGCTCGCCGAGCACATGCTGATCCTCAAGCTGATCTCCCCCGAGGACAAGGCTTACTACATCGCCGCGGCATTCCCGTCCGCATGCGGCAAGACGAACCTCGCGATGATCCAGCCGACCATCCCGGGATGGCGCGCCGAGACCGTCGGTGACGACATTGCGTGGATGCGCTTCGGCGAGGACGGCCGCCTGTACGCGGTCAACCCGGAGTTCGGTTTCTTCGGCGTCGCGCCCGGCACCAACTGGGACTCGAACCCGAACGCGATGAAGACTATCGATCAGGGCAACTCGGTGTTCACCAACGTCGGTCTCACCGACGACGGAGACGTGTGGTGGGAAGGCCTCGAAGGCAAGCCCGATCACCTGATCGACTGGAAGGGCAACGACTGGACGCCCGAGTCCGGAACCGATGCCGCTCATCCCAATTCGCGGTACTGCGTGCCGATGGCTCAGTGCCCGTCGATGGCTCCCGAGTGGGACGATCCGAAGGGTGTGCCGATCTCGGCCATCCTGTTCGGTGGACGTCGCAAGACCACCGTTCCGTTGGTGACCGAGGCTCGCGACTGGCAGCACGGAGTGTTCATGGGAGCCACCGTCGGCTCCGAGCAGACCGCCGCCGCCGAGGGCACCGTCGGTACCGTTCGACGCGACCCGATGGCGATGTTGCCGTTCCTCGGCTACAACGTGGGCGACTACTTCCAGCACTGGATCGACCTCGGCAAGAACGCCGACGAGTCCAAGCTGCCGAAGGTGTTCTACGTCAACTGGTTCCGCCGCGGCGACGACAAGCGCTTCCTGTGGCCCGGATTCGGTGAGAACTCGCGCGTGCTCAAGTGGATCGTCGAGCGCATCGAGCACAAGGCCGCGGGCACCGAGACGCCGATCGGTGTCGTTCCCACCGCCGATGCCCTCGATATCGACGGCCTCGACACCACCGTCGACGACGTGGCCGAGGCGCTAGCAGTGAACACCGACGAGTGGAAGGCCGAAATCCCCTTGATCCAGGAGTGGTTCGACTTCGTCGGCGAGAAGCTGCCCACCGGAATTCAGGACGAATTCGACGCCCTCAAGCAGCGTTTGGGCGCGTAGTATTCACGACACGGAACGGGGCTCACCGAGGGGTGGGCCCCGTTCTGGCTTTCCGGGACGCAAGATCTCAGGCAGTGAGTGCTGCTGCGCCGTGCAGGGTGCCGAGACCGCCCAGAGCGGCGGGTACCACCTGGAGGCCTTCGAGGAATTTCAATCGGGCGTGTAGTCCGATCGACTCCTGAATCGGATTCCACAGCGGCGGGCCGGCCTGAGCGAAGCCGCCCCCGATCACCACCATCCGCACATCGGTCAGCGCGACGGCAGAGGCAATTGCCTGACCCAGGGCCACGCCGGCGCGCTGCAGCGCGGTGGTGGCGCGCGTTTCGCCTGCGGCGGCGTCTGCGGCCAATTCGACACCGGTACTCCCCGGCCAGCCCTGCTCGCGCGCCCATCGCACCGCCGACGGCCCGCTCGAGACGGTCTCGACGCAGCCGATACCGCCGCAGGCACAGGGGGTCGTGGAGCCCGGTACGACGATGTGGCCGATGTGACCGGCATTGCCGCTGGCACCGGCGACGATCTTCCCGCCCAACACCAACCCACCGCCGATGCCGGTGGACACCACCAGACTCAGCACGTCCGGTACCCCGACGGCGGCACCGAAACGGTGCTCGCCCAATGCCGCTGCGCTGCCGTCCATCGCGAGTCGGATGTCGGCGTCGGGGAAGAGTTTGTCGATGTGATCGCGTAGGCCGAAGCCGTTCTTCCACTCCTCGATGTTGATCGGTGCAACCGACCCGGTCTCGAGATTCACCGGCCCGGAGCAGGCGACGCCGATGCGGTCGATGTGCTGCCCAGGAGCAATCTTGCGAAGCAACGACGCGCACGCCGGCCACACCCCGGACTCCGGGGTGGGCATCGTCACCGGCTTCTCGGGCCGCCCGTCGTCGCCGACGAGCGCCGCCGTCATCTTGGTGCCGCCGATGTCGAGTGCGAGTGCCGTCATCGATCCAGACTAGGCGCCGGGAGTGGAGCCCGCGGAATGACCTTGTGGATCAGTGGAGCCTGCGGAATGACCCATCGGAGATTCGCTTGGTTTCAGGACGAGCACCAGGTTGCTCCCGAAGAACTCGCGGAGTATCGGCACGCGCATCATCCACCATGCCCAACGCGGGTGGTACCGCGGAAAGGCCGCCAGCAGCGTCGCGTTGGGAGTGCTTCGCGCCCAACGTAATCCGTCTGCAGCGCTGATGTCGAACAGTGATTCGCCGAAGCGGTTCTTCGGTTCGTGCCCGGTGGTGCGGGTGTAGCGGCGGGCAGCGTACTCGCCGCCGAGATAGTGCCAGGGCCGAGTCTCGTGGCCACCGAACGGGCCGAACCAGATCGTGTACGACAGCACGGTCAACCCGCCGGGCTTGGTCACTCGCAGCATCTCCTCGGCCATGGTCCACGGCTCGCGCACGTGCTCGGCGACGTTCGACGAGAAGCAGATGTCGACGCTGTCGTCCCGGAACGGCAGTGCCATGCCGGAGCCGCGCACCGAACCGGGGATCTGCAGTCCCGCCGCATGCATTTCGGAGGCGTCGGGTTCGACGGGTAGGTAGCGCGCACAGCTCGCCCCGAATACCTCGGCGAAATAGCCGGGTCCACCGCCCACGTCCAGCACCGTGGCCGCAGCCATATCGGTGCCGGTCAGGCCTCGGTGCAGGTCGCCGATCAGCTCGACGGAATCGCGTGCGAGGGCCCCGTAGAAGATGTCGGGAGCGCTCTGTTCGTGGCCGAAGTCCTTCAGCAGACTCACCGAGCGGCGCAGGGTCGCGCGGGAGGCGAACAGACGTGTCACGGCGGAAGTCACGAAAACGAACCCTAGCGGTTACTGTGGCAGCGGTAATCGACGAGCATGCGGAAATTGGGTGAAGCGAGCTGTGCGCGAGGTTCTGTTGCTGTGCTGGCGCGATACCGGGCACCCGCAGGGCGGCGGCAGCGAGCGATACCTCGAGCAGGTGGGCGCAGGTCTGGCTCGACGCGGCGTCCGCGTCACGCTGAGGACGGCGTCGTATCCCGGTGCTCCCGCTGAGGAGATCGTCGACGGCATTCGCATCAGTCGCGGTGGTGGCCGCCTGTCGGTATATCCCCGCGCGCTGGCTGCCATTGCTGCCGGGCGGCTCGGATTCGGCCCGCTCAAAGGCATTGCACCCGACGCGGTGATCGACACCCAGAACGGCATTCCCTTCTTCTCACGCGCCGCGCTCGGTGTGCCGGTGACGCTGCTGGTGCATCACTGTCATCGCGAGCAGTGGCCGGTCGCCGGTCCCATGATGGCCAAGCTCGGTTGGTGGCTGGAATCGACGGTGTCTCCCCGGGTCCACCGCCGCAACCAGTATCTGACGGTGTCGCTACCGTCCGCGGACGAGTTGGTGGCCCTGGGTGTCGACCGCGAGCGCATCGCCGTGGTGCGCAACGGAGCCGACGAGATCCCGCCATCGGTCCCCGAGGGTGACGACAGCACCCGCACCCCCCACCCGTCGCTCACGGTGTTGTCTCGGTTGGTTCCGCACAAGCAGATCGAGGACGCTCTCGACGTCGTCGCCGCACTGAGGGGCCGGATACCGAACATCCACCTCGACGTCATCGGCGGCGGTTGGTGGGAGCAGAACCTGCGCGACTACGTGGGCGAACTCGGGATCGAGCAGTACGTCACCTTCCACGGGCACGTCGACGAGGATCGCAAGCACGAGCTGCTCGGCCGTTCGTGGGTGCATGTGATGCCCTCGCGCAAGGAGGGATGGGGTCTCGCGGTCGTCGAATCAGCTCAGCACGGCGTGCCTACCGTCGGCTATCGAAGTTCCAAAGGCCTCACCGATTCCATCATCGACGGCGTCACCGGTGTTCTGGTGGGCGGGGATTCCGACGGCGAAGAGGATCGGGACGTCGCCGGTCTGACCGCTGCCGTGTCGGAACTGCTGCAGGACGCCGAAGCCCGAACCCGTCTGGGTGAAAAGGCGCGAGTGCGCGCAGCGGAATTCTCCTGGGAACAGTGCGCCGAAGGTGTCTATTCGGTGCTCGACGCGACGACGCAGGGCGGGTGGTTGTCAGGGCTGGTGGGTGCGCCGCGCTCGGATGCGGCCCAGCAGTCCTACCGCTAGTCCCCCGAGAAGCAGCAGTGCCCAGGCCAGGTGGGCGATGGCGACGGCCGTGGTCGAGCGACTGTCGGTGGATGCCGGATCGGGTACGCGGTAGAGCGTCAGGTGCTCGTCGGAGTACACGATGTCCAGCGGCTCGAGTGTTTGCGCGGAAGAGCCGAGTTCGCCGGGGGTGGTGTTCTCCACCAACACCCAGCCGACACCCAGATCCGCGATCACGTCCGAGGGTTCGCCCGCGAGCAAAGCGTTCTCGACTGCGGTGGCGCGGGTCCCCTCGCCTCGCACCGTGCCGCCCGCGACGATGAGCTCACCGGTCTGCAGTACGTCCAGTGGCAGCATGCGCGGGGCCGGATCCAGGACCGGGGCCGTGCCGCTGTAGGGAAAGCGGCGGAACATGCCGGCGGGTAGTACGGCAACGTCACCGTTCTGACCATCAAGTTCGGCCGAGACCGCCTGCCACGATGCTGGGTACGCCACCGGCTTTAGCGCGTTGCCGACGCCCCAGGCCAGGTCCGGCAACGCGATCAGCAGGGCCAGGATCGCAACGGCGCTGCCGAATCGGGTGCGCTGGACCGCGCTCAGCGCGGCTGGTCGCACCGGATTCGCTCGACGCCGGGGAGAAAACGCAGCCGCAGCGGCCAACGCGTACATCGGCATCGCCAACGCAACCCATTTCTGGGAGTCGCGAAGCAGACCGGCACCCGGGACGGTCTCACCCACGGCGCGGGCGACGGCCAACCCCGGTCCCGTTGCTGCCAACGCAGGGACCGCAATGGCAAGCAGGGCAACGACACCGAGACCCACGATCACCGGGTTCCGTCGACGCCTCATCAACGGCCGCACCCCCAACGCAACCACCGCAAGCAGTAACGCAGTGCCCATCGCAGCGAAAAGGCCGGTGCGAGAAGCGGGTACAGCATCCGAATTCCAGATACCGCCCAGGCCGGCCAACGAGCCGAACGTACCCAGGCTCGGCTCCGCACGCGCCGCAAATGCGGCCCACCCAGCTGGATCCGCCTGCTCGACGCCACTGCCGGACACCGCCGTCGCCACCAGCCACGGTGCCGATGCCACCGCCGCCAGCCCGAGGGTGCCGACCACGCGCAGGCCGCGTCGGGCACCCCCGGGGAGGGCGAGCACCACCAAAGCGATGGTTGCGGCGAGCAACGAACCGGTGGGCGTGAGCCCGGCAGCGGCGAGACACGCTGCGAGGGCCCACCAGGAACGGCCCTGCCTGACCGCGAGTGCAGCGACCACCGTCCATGGGAGGGCTGCGTATCCGACGAGCAGACTCCAATGACCCTGGAGCAGGCGCTCGGCGACGTACGGGTTCCACACGGCCACCGTCGACGCGACGAGCAGGGCGGGCAGTGGAGCCGTCGGCAACACCGCACGAGCCATGACCGCCGCGCCCCAGCCGGCCATCCACAATGCGAGCAGCAGGATTGTCTTGACGACCAGGCCACCGTCGAACACCGTCGACAATGCAGCGATAGCGGCGTCCTGCGGGACGGCCCGCGCCGCCGCGTCGGCGATTCCCCAGGCGGAGTCGGTGAAGTAGGAACGGGGAGTGCTCACGGCGTCGCGCAGCAGGAGATACCCGGGGCCGAGAAGTGGTCCGAGAATCACGACGGCGAGCAGCAGGCTGTACAGCGGCGGCGTCCAGCTCGACCTCGACGACGCCATGATCGGCACCCTATACCGTGGGCACATGTCTTTCCGCGCCTCGTCCGAGGCAGACCACACAGCGGGCGCGTCGGTCGCCGGGATGGGGATGGTGACGGCGGGTTCGATGTTCGCGAACGTTGCGGCGTATCTGCTGCAGGTGCTCGCGAGTCGGATGCTCGGTGTCGAGGGCTACGGAGAATTCGCGAGTCTGCTTGCCGCGCAACTGGTTCTCGCGGTTCCGGCGTTGGCGTTGCAGTCCGTCGTCGCCCGGGAAGTGGTGCGCGGTCGCAGTTCTCGGGAATTGCGGACCGTCGGGTACCGGTGTGCCGCGGTGGTGGGTGTGTTGGCGGTGGCGCTTGCTCCCGCTCTGTCCGCTGCCATGGACGTCTCGATGGCGGCGACGCTGTCGGCGGTCATCGCGGCACCGGTGCTGGTGCTGTTGGCCGCCGAACAGGGCTTGTTGCAGGGACGTGGGCGATTCGGGGCTCTGAGTGTCGTCCTGGCTGCAGCCGGTTTCGGCAAGGTCGCACCGGCAGTGGTGGTGTTGGTGCTCGGCGGTGGTCCGGGTTCGGTTCTGCTGGCCACGGCCGCGGGCATCGGGGCGGTCGCCTTGGGTGCCCGGTTGACTGCCGGGGTGCCGGTGAACTCGGTGTCGGAAACAAAGGTCACCGTTCTGGCCGTGCTGCAGGCCTCGCAGGTGCAGTTGGTGTTGATTGCGATGTCGGCGCTGGACTTGGTGCTCGCCCGGGCTCTGCTCAGCTCGAACGAGGCCGGGTTGTACGCAGTCGGGGCCGTTGCGTCCAAGGCGGCCTTCTGGTTACCGCAGGCCGTAGGGGTGGTGCTGTATCCGCGAATGGCGAACCCGCTGCATTCTGCGTCTGCGGTGCGATCGGCGCTGAGTGTCGTCGCCGGTCTGGGCACGGTATTGGTCATCGGCGGGGCGTTGGCGTCGCCGCTGCTGCCGTTGGTGGTCGGTGACACGTATTCGGGTGTGCAGAACTATGTCTGGCTGTTCGTACTGCAGGGTGCATGTCTGGCCGTGCTGCAGAGCGCGCTGCTGTGGGCCATTGCCGGTGAGCGCACCCACCTCGCCTTCGTGGCGTGGTTCGCCCTCGCCGCCGAGGTGCTGTTACTGCTGTTCGTGGCGTCGACACTCGCTCAATTCGTCACCGTCGCTGCCGTCACCGCGGCGGTCACGATGGTGGTCGTGTGTGCACTGGTGCTGCGCGGAGATCAACGGGGGGCCGGACGCATGAAGTCCCGCACCAAGGACTTGGCGTAATCGGGTTTGGCGGGACCTGCCGGCAGATCGTAGTGGGGCTGATCGACGCGCGCCTCGTCCCAGTCGATCAACACACAGCGGCCGCGCTCGTCGATGATCGCATTCTCCGCACTCGGATCGCCATGAACCACGCACGTCGGGGATGGTGTTCGGGCACCTCGCCAAGCGTCGACCATCTGCTCGGCCACACCACATTCTGCGCGATGCCTCGTCTCCGCATAGACCAGTGGCGGGGGGGGGGGGGGGGGCCCCCCCCCCCCCCCCCCCCCCCCCCCCCCCCCCCCCCGCCGCCCGGGGGGGGGGGGGGGGGGGGTGGGGGGA